>CAJCJI010000246.1 GCA_903970595.1 Verrucomicrobiota bacterium | reverse complement strand
CGGCCCGACTTCAGCGCCGCCGCCGCGCCCGACGGCGCGGTGACCATCGCCTTCAGCGACATGGAGGGCTTTTCGGCCATGACCGAGCGCCTCGGCGACCGCAAGGCCCACGCCGTGATCCAGGCGCACAACGCCATTGTGCGCAAGGCGCTCCAGGCGCATGGCGGGCAGGAAGTGGAACTGCAGGGCGACGGCTTCCTGCTGGCCTTTCCCGCACCGCAGCAGGCGCTGCGCTGCGCCGCTGCCATCCAGCGCGCCTGCGCCAGGCATAGCGCGCGCCGCGGCGCGGAGCCGATCCGCGTGCGCATCGGCCTGCACAGCGGCACGCCGATCAAGGAGGGCGACCGCTTTTTCGGCATCACCGTGATCCTCGCCGCGCGCATCGCCGGCCAGGCCGGCGGCGGCGAAGTCCTGGTTTCGGCGGCGGTGCACGAACAGGTGCGGGACGACGCCGGCTTTGCCTTCGGCGACAGCCGCGAGGCCGAACTCAAGGGCCTGGCCGGCACCCACCTGATGTATCCGCTGCGCTGGGAGCGCGCGGCTTAGCCCTCCTGGCTCAGGCCGGCGGCAGCTTCTTGCCGTGCTTGGCCAGGTAATGCGCGGTGATGTTCGGCGCCTGCTCGAACGTCGTGACGATCTCGAACACGCGCTCGTAGCTGGCGTACTGGATCAGCCAGCGGCCGTCGCGCTTGACGTAGCGGTCCTTGTAGAACGAGGAGCCGTCGGTGATGATCCTGTTGCGCAGATCGAGGAACCAGTCTTTCAGGTACCAGGTGCCGGTGGCTTCCGTGGGCGACTGGAAGTCGATCTCGGGATGGTTGACGTGGTGGAAGGAAATCGCCTCGGAGTGGAAGGCATATTCCAGCGCCTCCAGGATCTTGTCGCGCCCATGCGCCTCGAAGCGGTAGGTGCCGCCGACATAGCAGACGCTGGCATCTTCGGTGAACAGTTCGCGCACTTCCTTGAGGTTGGCGGTGTCGATGCAGCGGCAGTAGGCGTACTTGAGCCGCTTGATCAGTTCCAGGTCTTCGAGTGGCAGGGACATCAGGCTTTCCTCCGTGCTTTTCCTAAAATGACAAACATCAAATAACATCGTCATTCCGGCGAAAGCCGGAATCCAGAACTAGCGCGTACTCCGAACCCCTGGATACCGGCTTTCGCCGGTATGACGCTGGAACGCTTGTTGAGTACGAGTGTGGGACCACCTACACCCCGAAGCCGCCCGAAACATTGATCTGCTGCCCGGTGACGTAAGCGCCCCGGCTGGAAGCGAGAAACACGGCGGCGTGGCCGACTTCCTCCGGTTTGCCCCAGCGCTTCAGCGCCAGCATTTTCTGTACTTCATCGGTCCAGGCCTGGTCGAACACGCCGCGCTTGATCAACTCCAGGAACATGCCGGCCTCGATCACGCCCACCAGCACGCTGTTGGCGCGGATGTTGTGGCGCCCCTCTTCCTTGGCGATGCCCTTGATCAAGGCCTCGTTGGCCGCCTTGGGGGCTACGGACAAGCCGTCCTTTGCCGGCCACCAGACGTGGCCGGCCGAGCCCAGGTGCACGTAGGAACCGCCGCCGCCGGACTTGAGCACCGGCAGGGTCGCCTGCACCACGTTGAAGAAACCGTGCACCTCGATGTCGATGGAGCGCTTCCACAGCGCATGGCTGGTCTCCGACAGGTGCATCTGCTCCACCACCGGCCCGGCCCCGAACACCACGGTATGAATACGGCCGTGTTCCTTCAGGGCCGCCTGCACCGCGGCCTCGACAGCTTTCGGCTCGGTCACGTCGGCGGCGTGGGTGCTGGCCGTGCGGCCCAGGGCGCGGATCTCGCCGGCGACGCGCTCCGCCACGTCCTTCTTCGAGCGGTAGACCACGGCGACGTCGGCGCCCGACCTGGCGAAGGTGAGCGCCACGGCCTGGCCGATGCCGCCGCTGCCGCCGAATACCAGCACCGCGCCTTGCGGGAAATCGTCCTGCTGCATTGTTGTGGCTCCTCCGGTTGCAGGCATTATTGGGAAGTGACTGCGGTCGGGCATCACCCGTTGGGACGACCAGTCCCGTAGCCCTCGTCGTCTGCACAGACGATGCGAAACCGCTCCCTTTTACCGAAAGTGGAACCACATGAAATTCCGGGGAGGAGCAGCAAGGCCATGCACGCAAAAACCTATGGCCCGATCCGCCAGATCGCCTACGTGGTGGAAGACCTCGATGCCGCGATACGCCACTGGACGGAATATGCCGGCATCGGCCCCTGGACGGTGTACCGGAACACTTGCTTGAACGGGCACTACCGCGGCGTGGAAACCGAGGTGAAATTCCATGTGGGCCTGTCCTACCAGGACGAGGTGCAGATCGAACTGATCGAACCGGTGAGCCGGACGCCCTCGCCTTACCGCGACGCCAACGGCCGCGCTCTGCTGGGCTTGAACCATATCGCCTGGCTATCCCGCGATATCGACGCCGATGTCGCCAGGGCGCGGCAGCGCGGCCTGGTGCCGGCCTTCGAGGCCGGCAACGGCGTGGTGCGCGTGGCCTACCTGGAGTCCGCCGCCGAGCGCGGCCTGCTGCTGGAATTCATCGAGGCGGCGCCGGCGGTGCTGGAGGGCTTTGCCAGCGGTATCCAGGCCGCCCGCGACTGGGACGGGGTCAGCAAGCCGATCACGGTCATCGATTTCGAATCCTGAATCCATTCATCCGTCTGGCGCCTTAGGCTGATTGATGCCCGCCGCCGCCAGAAACGCCGGCCGCTCGCCGCCGCCATGCAGCAGCAGGTTGATGCCGGAGGCATACGCCGCCGCCGGCGAGGACAGCCAGACGCAGGCCTCGCCGACCTCCGCCGGATCGGCCAGGCGGCCCTGGGGGATGGTGGCCGCCACCGCTGCCAGACCGGCCTCGTCGCCGTAATGCAGTTCGGACTGCTCGGTCAGCACCAGGCCGGGGCTGACCGCCACCACCCGCACTTTCGGCGCCCACTCCACCGCCAGCGACTGCGTCAGGCTCAGGATCGCTGCCTTGGCCGCGCCGTAGGCGGCAGTGCCCGGCGAAGGGCGCAGGGCGCTGACGCTGCCGATGAAGACGATCACCCCGCCCGCTTCCTGCGCCTGCATCAGGGCATTGGCCTTCTGCGCCAGGTGCAGCGGCGCCAGCAGGTTGAGGCCGAAAATCGCGTCATGAAAGCGCGGCGAAGCCTTGTCGGCCAGGGCGAAGGGGGCGCCGCCGGCATTGTTCACCAGCACGTCGAGCCGGCCATGTCGCCCGGCGATCTGCGCGAACAGCGCGTCCACCGCGGCGCGGTCGCGCACGTCGGCGGCGATGAATTCGGCCGCGCGCCCCTGGTATTCCGGCAGGCTCTCCGGCGCCTGCCGGCCGCAGACCACCACCAGCGCGCCGCTGGCCAGGAAGCGCTCGCTGATGCCGCGCCCGACGCCCTTGGCGCCGCCGGTGACGAGCACGACTTTGCGCTGTTCCACTGTGATTTCCTTTCTGGGGCAATGACTCGGGCCGCGATGCGCCCATCCTAGGCCAAGCCGGCATCCCCTGCTGTAGTCCAAAAGGATGAAGCCCCGCCCACGCCGCCGAGTGAACATTTGCTTCCATCCGCAGGACCGCGGTCATGCATCGCGGGCGCCGGCTCCATCCTCCAGTTTGAGACCAGGACCCATGTCGAGCAAACCTGTCCCAGAAGGCCACTACGTCAAGCTGCCCAACGGGCACCGCATCCATTACCTTGATGTCGGCGGCAGCGGGCA
The DNA here is from genome assembly GCA_903970595.1 of Verrucomicrobiota bacterium. Classification (GTDB taxonomy): domain Bacteria; phylum Pseudomonadota; class Gammaproteobacteria; order Nevskiales; family Nevskiaceae; genus Nevskia. Next base: position 2,488 of record CAJCJI010000246.1, on the reverse strand, counting down.
GGCCCCGGCGGTGGTGTGGCTGCACGGCTCCGGCTCGGGCGCCTGCGGCCACAGCAATTTCAAGGGCAACTACCCCTACCTGGCCGAACACGGCTACCGCAACATCGTCCTCGACCACCTCGGCTACGGCTATTCCGACAAGCCGGACAACATCGAGTACCCGGTCGAACTGTTCGTCGAATGCGTCAAGCAGACCCTGGACCACATCGGCATCAAGCGCTGCACCCTGGTCGGCAATTCGCTCGGCGGCGCCGTGGCCCTGCGCTTCGCGGTGGACCATCCGGGCCTGGTGGAAAAGCTGGTACTGATGGCCCCGGGCGGCATCGAGGACCAGCCGGATTACTTCCTGATGCCGGGCATGGCCAAGATGAAGGAAGTCTTCATGTCGCCGCAGCCGATGACCGAGGCGCGCATGAAAGAGTTCTTCCAGTCCGTATTCGTGGTCGATCCGTCCTGCGTCGACGATGGGCTGGTGCATGAGCGCTTCGAGCTGATGAAGCTGCAGAACCCGCAGGTGATCAAGACCATGAAGGTGCCGAACATGGCCGAGCGCCTGGGCGAGATCGAGTGCCCGGCGCTGGGCTTCTGGGGCATGAACGAACAGCTGATGCCCGAGACCGGCATTCTCAAGCTGGCCAAGGGCATGCCGCGGATGCGCATGATCCTGGTGCCGCAGGCCGGCCATTGGGTGATGATCGAGCACCGCGATCTGTTCAACCGCATGACGCTCGACTTCCTGAAGAACGGCTGATGCTCGAACCCGGCCGGATCGCCGCCCTCGGCGACGAGTTGTACGCCGCCCTGCTCGGGCGCTATGTGCTGGACCCGCTGACCGCGCGCGAGTCCGCCATCGACATCGACGATGCTTACCAGATCTCCCTGCACCTGCTGCGGCGCCGCACCGCCCGGGGCGAACTGCTGGTCGGCAAGAAGATCGGCGTCACCAGCAAGCCGGTGCAGGACATGCTGGGGGTGCACCAGCCGGACTTCGGCTTCCTCACCGACCGCATGCACGTCGCCGACGGCAGCCGGGTCAGCCTGGCCGCCGCAGGCCTGATCCAGCCGCGCGCCGAGGGCGAGATCGCCTTCATGCTGAAGCAGGACCTGCGCGGCCCCGGCGTCACCGAGGAGCAGGTGCTGGACGCTACCGACTACGTCTCCCCCTGTTTCGAGATCGTCGACTCGCGCATCCGCGACTGGAAGATCCGCATCCAGGACACCGTGGCCGACAACGCCTCCTGCGGTGTGTTCGTGGTCGGCGCCGCCCGTGTCGCGCCGCGCGCGCTGGACCTGGCCGCGGTGAAGATGGACATCCACAAGAACGGCGCCCACATCGCCAGCGGCACCGGCGCCGCGGTGCAGGGCCATCCGGCCACCGCCGTGGCCTGGCTGGCCAACACCCTGGGCCGCTTCGGCATCCCGTTTCTCGCCGGCGAGATCATCCTGTCCGGCTCGCTGGCGCCCCTGCTGCCCATCACGCCCGGCGACCGGTTCGACATGAGCCTCGCCGGCATCGGCAACGCCTCGATCTCGTTTGAGGCTTAGAAGAGCATCGCCATGAAAAAAATCAAATGCGCCATCATCGGTCCCGGCAACATCGGCACCGACCTGTTGTACAAGCTGCGCCGCAGCAAGCTGCTGGAGCCGGTGTGGATGGTCGGCGTCGACCCGAGCAGCGAGGGCCTGGCCCGCGCGCGTGAACTGGGCCTGAAGGCCACCGACCAGGGCGTGGACGGCCTGCTGCCGCACGTCGCAGCCGACGGCGTGCAGATCGCCTTCGATGCCACCTCGGCCTATGTCCACGCCGAGAACTCACGCAAGCTCAATGCCCTCGGGGTGATGATGATCGACCTCACGCCGGCCGCCATCGGTCCCTACTGCGTGCCGCCGATCAACCTCAAGGCTCACGCCGGCAAGCGCGAGATGAACGTCAACATGGTCACCTGCGGCGGCCAGGCCACCATTCCCATGGTCTATGCCGTATCCCGCGTGCAGAAGGTCAGGTACGCCGAGATCGTCGCCACCGTCTCGTCCAAGTCGGTCGGCCCCGGCACGCGCAAGAACATCGACGAGTTCACCCGCACCACCGCCGGCGCGGTGGCGAAGATCGGCGGGGCGGACCAGGGCAAGGCCATCATCGTCATCAACCCGGCCGAGCCGCCGCTGATCATGCGCGACACCATCCACTGCCTCACCGTGGAAGAACCAATGCAGGCGCAGATCGAAAAGTCCGTGCACGAGATGATCGCCGAGGTGCAGAAATACGTGCCAGGCTACCGCCTGAAGAACGGGCCGGTGTTCGAGGGCAAGCGCGTCACTACCTATCTCGAAGTCGAGGGTCTGGGCGACTTCCTGCCCAAGTACGCCGGCAACCTCGACATCATGACCGCCTCCGCCACGCGCACCGCGGAGATGTTTGCCGAGGAGATGCTGGCGGGGCGGTTGAGCCTCGAGCCTGTGGCCGCTTAGGATTTTCCCCCTCTCCCCC
>CAJCJI010000245.1 GCA_903970595.1 Verrucomicrobiota bacterium | reverse complement strand
CCAACCGCCTTCTCGTTGCAATTGCCAGAGCCCGGTACGGCCGAAAGTCAGGTTGCAAATACCTCAGTACCGATAGCAGCACCTGCAAGCACGGCGATCTCTTCGCCAGAAGACGAACCTCCGCCGCGCAAGCGCGAACGGCGCCACCTGAAGGGGCCACATCGTCCACGTCGTCAAGGCGCACAGGAAGAAGGAACTCCGCCGGTAGCCGCAGACGAGGAGGCGACCGACAACGACCCTAGCGAGTAGGCTGCACTCAAGCAGCAAAGTCCGCGACTGCGGCGAGATTGCAAGCGGTTTGCGGGCGTACTACTTCGGATGCGGCGCTTAACGTGAACTCCACCATCGACTACATGGCGCCGGTTCGCCGTAAGCGGTCCGCACGCGGCGTTATTGCTGGCTCGTAGGGTCTGGTGTAGGCAGGCACGCACCGGTGCCGCAGCGACCGCCAAGGTGGTGGCTGCCGGGCGCATCGTTGCCGACGGTTCGCGGTTGTGAGTTCATCGCGCTCGTACCTTCGTGGTTGGCGCGGTCAGTGCAATGGACTCGACCAGGTTGAGCGCGACCAGCGTGATCATCTGCTGCGTTTCGGTCTCGACGGCCTGAAGCCCATGCTCCGATAGCTGGCTGACGGCGTACGCCAGCATCGGTTTTTCGGGGTGTTCGTCGATGGCACGCGCGGCGGCTTGCTGCTGCCGTAGCGGCGTCATCGCCTTGCCTGGGCGCGCACGGGCGCCGATGCGCTTGAAGCCGCGGTCCTGGATGTCTTCGGAGATGATCGGCCAGACCTTGCCGCTGATCTTCATCGCGCCGTAGAAAACCAGCAGGAGGTTGAGCACCATCTCCATTTGCGCCAGGCTGGCCCCGAAGCCCTCAAGCGCGAGCACGGACAAAAACAGGTTGGGTTGCCGGGCCTGGACTTCGTCGGCGAGTTGCGTGCGCTCGTCGAAGCTCAGGCGCTCGAAGGAGCGCACGGCCTGGGCGAGGACGGGGAGGGAAATCGCGGTCATACAGCGATTGTGCGACGCCCACACCGATTCGGCGGCCCGGCGGGCGCGGCGACGACTACGCGGCGGCCGCGTACAAGTCCGAGCGAAGCGGGTTGCTGGCGAAGTGCTGCTTCCACAGCCGGGGGGTGAGCTCGGCGACGCGCGAAGCCGGATGCTGACCCACGCGCTGCAGCACATCGACCAGGTAGGTGTACGGGTCGATGTCGTGCAGCCGGCAGGTAGCGATCAGGCTTTGGACGATGCCCACGTGCCGGGCGCCCGCTTCCGTCCAGCAGAACAGCCAGTTGGCGCGGCCCATGGGAATGGGGCGCAGCGCGCGCTCGATGTGGTTGGTATCGATGGCCACCGCTGGGTCGTCCAGGAAGACGCGCAACCCCGCGCGACGCTCGCGGATGTAGGCCAGGGCCTTGGTCAAGGGATTGCTCGGCAGCCAGCCCTGTTGCTCGAACTGCCGGTCGATCCAATCGAAGAACTTGTCGACCAGGGGTTTGCTGTGGGTCAACCGGTACAGCTTCTTGGCGGGGCCTTGGAGCTTGAAGTCCCGGATACGCTGCTCGACCTCGTAGATCGCCGCGATCTGCTCGAGCGCCTGGCCGGCGTGCAGGGGCTCGGCGTCCTTGGCCTCGAAGATGCCGCGCCGCGAATGAGCCCAGCATTGCGCGTTGGTGATGCCGGTCTTCTTGGCATAGGCCTCGTAGGCCGCATAGCCGTCCGACAGCAGCACCGTGCCCGGTGCGAGCTTGGGCCCGAGGGCCTGCTCGACGTGTTCGTGGCGGCGCGATTCGAAGTGTGGGAAACACACCTCGTCGTGGTCGCCGTAGACAGGCCAGAAGTAGGTCGCCTTCATCTTGCCGTTGCCCGCCTGGCCGGCCTTGACCGGCACCTCGTCCATCGCGATGACATGGCTGGCGCAGATCGATTCGAGTTGGGCCTCGACGATGGGGGCCAGCAACTCGCACGCCTGCTGCAGCAGTTGCGTCAGCCAGTGGCGGCTGAGCGTGAAGCCGGCATCGATCAGGCGTTGGTGCTGGCGATACAGCGGCAGGTGGTAGCGGAACTTGTCGATGATCAAGCCGACGAGAAAGCTCACGTCGGCGCGGCTGCCCTCCAGGACACCGAGCGGCGCGGGGGCGCAGTGCAGCGTGCGCGTGTCGCGACGCTTGATCACGGGGCGCACGTACTTGATCACGAGGTAGCTGCCCGGGCGCTGTGCCAGGCGGTGACTGACCTTCTGGCCGATGACCTCGTACTGCTCGGGCTGCAGGCCTTGGGCCTCTGGGTTGGGGACCTCGATGATCTGCACGGGCACCTTGGACTCGTCGAAGAACGGCGCTTCGCGGCTCTCGTCGGTGAAGTCGCTGCGGCGCCGGCGGCGCTTGTGTGCCGGCACGGGGGTGGCGGCCTCGGGCGCCGGGCCGGCCGCTGCCAGTTCGCCGAGCAGTTGACCCAGGTGCATCTGCTGCGGGTCGGGCTCGGCAACGTAGCGCTCGCTCTTCTTGCCGAACAACTGACGCTTGAACCAATCGAGCTGGTGCTCCAGCGAAGCGATGGTGGCCGCCTTCAACCGCAGCACCTGCACGATGTTGTCCACCGACATCGAGGCCACCGACTCCGCGGTGAAGGCCTGTTGATGTGCGCGTGCCGATGACATGGCGCCATCTTGCCCGCGCGCGCGTCCGCGCAAAACAGTAGTTAGCCCGATTGCATTGCATGTGCATCAACCTTCTCGCCTGAGGACGTAGCGCTTGAATTGCTGCTTGACCTCCATGCCCTCGAGCATCAGCTTGAGCGCCGTGCAGTCGATCTCGGCGCTGCGCATCTCAGACCAATTGCGAATGAAGCTGCCGGCCTCCAACCGCTTAGCCCAGACGGCCCAGCCGCTGCGATCGAAGTAGAGGATCTTGACCTGCGAGCCGCGTCGGTTCGCAAAGACGAACAGGTGCCCGGCCAACGGGTCGGCGGTGAAGCCCTGACGCGCCAGCGCGTACAGGCCGTCGAAGGACTTGCGCATGTCCGCGGGCTGGCCGTACAGGAACACGCGCACGCGGCTCTCGGGAAAGAACATCAGCGTCGAACCAGGTGCAGACTCAGCCCGCCGCCGAGCTCGATCCGTAGATCCAGCGCGCCGGGGTCGCCGCCCGACGACGCCCCGAGCAGGCCCAGGTCGACGAATGCTGGCGCTGGTGTTGCAGACTTGGCGGGTGCGCGAGCCACCGGCGACACCGGCTGCGACCCGGAGATCAGCCGCGCGCGCCACATCCGGAAACTGCCCGGGCTCACCCCTTCACGCGCACAGAACTCCCGGATCGTCACGGCGGCGCTGTCGAACCGCTTCAGCAGAACCTTCCACGCCTGCTCGCTTAGGCGCCGTCGTGTCGCCCGGGGCTTCGTACCTTCCATGTTCGTCTCCATCCAATGCTGATGTCTGCATTGTTCGGACAACCGTGGCCGGGCGGAAGGACGCCGCTCAGGGACCGCTTACGCTTGCAGCTCGAAGATTGGGCCCAAAGAGGATGCTTGATCTGGTCATGTTTCGTATTCGATTCCAACAAACGAGCGCGCGTAGGCTTCACACAAAGAGGTTAACCGATAGCCTGCCCGAGACCTGACGTTCGCGACCGACCGCTGCTGGCCGGCTGCGGCCCGTCAGCTGCAACGTCAATCGCATCGGGCACGGCAATTTGCTGGTGGATCTACCGTCGCCAGCTGGGCGCCACACGCTGCCTGTCCGAAGCGCACGAAAATGGTTTCGATCCGACGGCTAGTGGCAGTTCCCCTGTGCTTTTTCGCGGCTGGTATATATCTGATCGGGCTACATGTCGGTGCCATCGACTGCCTTTACGAAAGAACGCGTGTTGTGATCCCAATGCTGCTCGGTGAACTCTCCTGGGAATGTC
>CAJCJI010000244.1 GCA_903970595.1 Verrucomicrobiota bacterium | reverse complement strand
CCGGTGATGCTCGCTGAAGCACTGGCCGGCCTCCAGGTGCGGCGGGACGGCCTCTACATCGACGGCACCTTCGGCCGCGGCGGCCACAGCCGCGGCATCCTGGATGCACTGGCCGGCAGCGGCAGCCTGCATGCGCTCGACCGCGACCCGCTGGCGCAGGCGCACGCGCAGCACTCATTCGCCGCCGATGCCAATTTCCATTTCCATCGGCGCAACTTTGCCGAGCTGGCGGCACTGGCCGCCGAGCAGGGCCTGGAAGGGCGCGTCGACGGCCTGCTGCTCGACCTTGGGGTCTCCAGCCCGCAGCTGGACGACCCGGCGCGCGGCTTCAGCTTCGCCCAGGATGGCCCTCTCGACATGCGCATGGACCCGCAGCAGGGCCAGAGCGCCGCCGAATGGCTGGCCACGGCGAAAGAGGCGGAGATTGCCGACGTGCTCTGGCGCCACGGCGAGGAGCGCAACAGCCGCCGCATCGCACGCCGCGTGGTGGAGACCCGCGATGCGGCGCCGCTCACCACCACGGCGCAGCTGGCCGCCCTGATCGCCTCAGTTCCCGGACCGCGCAGCCACAAGATCCACCCGGCGACGCGCAGCTTCCAGGCGATCCGCATTCACATCAATGGCGAACTGGCCGCGCTCGAAGCCGCGCTGGCGGCGGCCCCTGCCTTGCTGGCACCGGGCGGGCGCATCGCCGTGATCAGCTTCCATTCGCTGGAAGACCGGATGGTGAAGCGGTTTTTTCGGGAGGCGGGAGGCGAGAGGCGAGAGGCGTTTCAGGCAGAAGCCGGAGTGCGGCGTTTCGATGGCGAGCTTTCGCGCCTTCCGCCCTCCGCCTTCCGCCTCCCGGCACTCAAGCGCGTCGCACGCATCTTTCCGAGTGATGCCGAAGTGGCGGAGAACCCGCGGGCGCGCAGCGCCGTACTGCGGGTGGCGGAGCGGCTGCCGTGAGCGCGACCTCCAGGAAAAGCTCCGCCAGCGGCGGCGGCACCTTCACGCCGCTGCTGCTGGCAGTGCTGGTGATGATTTCGGCGGTGGCGGTGGTGCAGGTGAAGCAGCACAACCGCACGCTCACCACGCACCTCGACGGCATGCGCCAGGAGCGTGAGCGCCTGCAGCTGGAGTGGGCCCAGCTGCAACTGGAGCAGGCTACGCTGGCGCAGCATGGCCGCATCGACGAACTGGCGCGCCGCCAGTTCGATATGGTCGATCCGCTCGATTACCAGATCGTGGCCGACGGCACCGCCGGCAGCCCGGCCGCCGCGCCGGAGCCGCCGCAGTGAGCGCCGCCTTCAAGCTGCGTCCGGATCAGCCGGGCAACTGGCGGCGCCAGGCGGCACTGGGCCTGATGGGCGTATTCGCCGCCGCGGTGCTGGCGCGCGCCTTCTACCTGCAGGTGGTGGAGAACGACTTCCTGACGCGCCAGGGCAACATCCGCCAGGTGCGCACGGTGGTGCTGCAGGCCGACCGCGGCGCGGTGCGCGACCGCAACGGCGAGCCGCTGGCGCTGTCGGCGCCGGTCGATTCGATCTGGGTGGTGCCGTCCGACCTGCTCGACGCGCCGCCCTACGTCGAGGCGATGGCCAAGCTGCTGGGATTTTCCTCGCGCGAACTGGAGAGCTTCCTGCGCGAGCGCTCCGACCGCCAGTTCGTCTATCTCAAGCGCCAGATCGATCCGGACGAGGCCAGCCGCTTCATCGCCCTCGGCGCCCCCGGCGTGTTCGCCCAGCGCGAATATCGCCGCTATTACCCGGCCGGCGAAGTGGCGGCGCACGTGGTGGGCTTCTGCGATATCGACGGCAAGGGCCAAGAAGGCATCGAGGCGGCGCAGGATGCGGCGATGCGCGGCACCCCCGGTTCGCGCCGCGTGATCCGCGACCGCGCCGGCCACGTCATCGAGGATACCGGCGACTATACCCAGGCCCAGCCGGGGCAGGATGTACATCTGACCCTGGACCTGCGCCTGCAATACCTGGCTTACCGCGAGCTGAAGAGCGCGGTGGAACAGAACACTGCCAAGGGCGGTCTGATCGTGGTGGCCGATCCGCGCAGCGGCGACATCCTGGCCCTGGCCAGCCAGCCGGGCTACAACCCCAACCGTGCCGACGACCGCGACTCCGCCGGCCTGCGCAACCGCGCCGTCGCGGACAGCTTCGAGCCGGGTTCGACCATCAAGCCGCTGCTCATCTCGCAGGCGCTGGAGACCCATGCGGTCAGCCCCGACATCCACATCGACACCGGCCCCGGCTTCTTCAAGGTCGGCGCGCTGACTGTGCATGACGTGCATCCGGAAGGCGATGTCGACCTGAGTCTGCTGCTGGCCAAGTCCAGCAACGTCGGCGCCGCCAAGGTCGGCCTGATCATGGGCGCCGAATCGGTGTGGACGGGCTATCAGAAATTCGGCATCGGCGAGGCGGTCGGCGCCGGCCTGCCGGGCGAGGCGGGCGGCATCCTGCGCCGCTACAACGAATGGGGCCAGATCGCCACCGCCACCGCATCTTATGGCTATGGGCTCACGGTCAACGCGCTGCAGCTGGTGCGGGCCTACTCCGGCATCGCCAACGACGGCCTGATGCCGCAGCTTTCGATCCTGTACCGCGAGCATCCGGTGCCGGCGCAGCGCGTCATCTCGGCGCAGACCGCGCGCACCATGCGCGGCATGCTGGAAGGCGTGGTCAACAAGGGCGGCTCCGGCGTGCGCGCCATGGTCGCCGGCTACCGCGTCGCCGGCAAGACCGGCACGGTGCGCAAGAACGCCAACGGCAGCTACATCGAGGGCCATCACCAGGCGGTGTTCATCGGCATGCTGCCGGCGGAACATCCGCGGCTGGTGACCCTGGTGATGATCGAGGATCCCAGCGGCGACGATTACTACGGCGGTGCGGTATCGGGGCCGGTGTTCGCGCGGGTCATGGCGGGCGCGGCGCGCCTGCTGCAGATTCCGCCGGACCTGCCGACGTCGACGCCGCAGTTGGAGACAGCCGCCGCGTCGCGCGCGGGCTCCGCTGCGCCTGTGACCGCGGTGCCGGTGCTGGCGCTGGCGGCGGGAGCGCACCGGTGAACGCGGCGCTGGCGACGCGGCCGTTGCGCAGCCTGCTGCAAGGCTACGCCGGTGACGTGCCCGACCTGGCCGTGACCGGCGTCGAGCTGGACAGCCGCCGCGTCGTTCCCGGCAGCCTGTTCCTGGCGGTGCGCGGCCAGGCCCGGCACGGCCTGGCCTTTGCCGGCGAGGCGCTCAAGCGCGGGGCCGCCGTCATCGCCTGGGAGCCGGCCAAGGATGTGCCGGTGCCGCAGTGCGAAGTACCGGTCGTTCCGGTGGAGGCGCTGGGCGCCCGCGCCGGAGAGATCGCCGCGCGCTTCTGGCGTCATCCCAGCCGCAACCTGTTCACCGTCGGTGTGACCGGCACCGACGGCAAGACCTCGACCGCGCACCTGGTGGCGCAGTCGCTGGACCGGCTGGGTTCGCCCTGCGCCTATTTCGGTACCCTCGGTTACGGCCGCCTGGCCCATCTGGCCGACGCCTCCCACACCACGCCCGATGCGGTGCGCCTGCAGCGCCTGCTGTCCGAGCAGGCCGCCGCCGGCGCGCGCGCCTGCGCCATGGAGGTGTCCTCCCACGCGCTCGATCAGGGCCGCGTCGGCGGGGTCGAGTTCGACGTGGCGGTGCTGACCAATGTCGGCCGCGACCACCTGGACTACCACGGCACCGTCGAACACTATGCCGCCACCAAGCGCCGCCTGTTCGCCAGGGAGGGACTCCGCGCCGCGGTGCTGAATCGCGACGACGCGCAGGGCGCCGAATGGGCGCACACCCTGCTGCCGGGCGCCGCGGTGACGCAGTACGGCCTGGGCGGCGAACCCCCGGCGCGCGGCGCGTTCGTGCTCGGCTTCGACCTGGAGCTGCACGGCTCCGGCCTGCGCTTCGAAGTGCGCAGCAGCTGGGGCGAGGCGCGCATCGACAGCCGCCTGCTCGGCCGCTTCAACGCCTACAACCTGCTGGCCGCCCTGGCCAGCCTGCTGCACCAGGGCACGCCGCTGGCGGACGCCGCCGCCGCGCTGAGCGTCTGCGCCACCGTGCCGGGCCGGGTGGAAGGCTTTCGCGGGCCGCGCGCCGCGCCCCTGGTGGTGGTGGACTACGCCCATACGCCGCAGGCGCTGACCCAGGTGCTGCAGGCGCTGCGCGCGCATACCGCCGGCAAGCTGTGGTGCGTCTTCGGCTGCGGCGGCGACCGCGACCGCGGCAAACGTCCCCTGATGGGCCGCGCGGCCGCCGAGCTGGCCGACCGCGCCATCGTCACCGACGACAATCCGCGCAGCGAGAACCCCGCGGACATCGTGGCGGAAATCGTCGGCGGTGTGCCGGAAGAACTGTTGGGCCGGCTCGGCGTCGACCAGGACCGCGCGCGCGCCATCGAGCGTGCGGTGCGCAGCGCCGGCGCCGACGACGTGGTGCTGGTGGCCGGCAAGGGGCATGAGGATTACCAGATCTACGGCGAGGCCAGGCGGCATTTCTCGGATCGCGAATTCGTGGCTGAACTGCTGGGAATCGGGAATCGGGAATCGGGAATCCCCTGCAACGGGGACCTTGTCGGGAATAGCGAATCGGGAGAATTGGCGTGACCGACGATTCCCGATTCCCGACAAGGTCCCCGTTGCAGGGGATTCCCGACTCCCGCATGGAACGCCTGTCCGACGTGGCGCGCCGTGTCGGCGGAACGCTGCTTGGCGAGGACGCGCTGCTGACCCGCGTCATCAGCGATACCCGCCAGCTGCGGCGCGGCGACCTGTTCGTGGCGCTGCAAGGCGAGCATTTCGACGGCCATGACTACGTGCAGCGCGCCGCCAGCCTGGGTGCGGCGGGCGCGCTGGTGTCGCGCGCGGTGGACGGCGGGCCGGGACAGGTGCTGGCGGCGGACAGCCTCGAGGCCCTGCAGGCCTACGCCAAGAGCTGGCGCCAGGATTTCGACCTGCCGCTGATCGGCGTCACCGGCAGCAGCGGCAAGACCACCACCAAGCAGATGCTGGCGGCGGTGTGCGCGGCGCGCGGGCCGGTGCTGGCCACCGAGGGCAATCTCAACAACCACATCGGCGTGCCGCTGACCCTGTTGCGGCTGCGTGCCGAGCACCGCAGTGCAGTGATCGAGATGGGCGCCAACCACCTGGGCGAGATCGCCCTGCTGGCCGGCCTGGCGCGGCCGGACATCGGCATCGTCACCCAGGCCGGCGACGCGCACCTGGAAGGTTTCGGCTCGCGCCTGGGCGTGGCGCGCGGCAAGGGCGAACTATTCGCGGCGCTGGACGGCCGCGGCGTGGCGGTGATCAATCGCGACGACACTTATTTCGATCTGTGGCGCGAACTGGCCGGTACCGCGACCGTGCTCGGCTTCGGCCTGTCCGAGCGCGCCGATGTGCGCGCCGAAAACATCCACGGAGAGCCGGAGCATGCGCCGGCCGCCACCGTGTTCACCCTGATCACGCCCGAGGGACGCCAGCGGGTTGAGCTGCCGCTGCCCGGGCGCCACAACGTGCTCAATGCTCTGGCCGCCGCCGCCGCCGGCGTGGCCCTGGGCCTGGATCTCGAGGCCATCGCGGCGGGGCTGGGCCAGGTGCGGCCGGTGGCCGGGCGCCTGAACTGGCTCAGCACCCCGCACGGCGCCAGGCTGCTCGACGACAGCTACAACGCCAATCCCACCAGCCTGCGTGCGGCACTGGACCTGCTGGCCGGACTTCCGGGCGAGCGCTGGCTGGTGCTGGGCGACATGCGCGAACTGGGCGGCGATGCCCCGGCGCTGCACGAGGAGGCGGGACGCAGCGCCCGCGCCCTGGGCATCGACCGGCTGTTTACCGTCGGCGCGCTGGCGCAGCAGGCCGCGGCCGGATTCGGTGCGCAGGCGTTTCATTTCGACAGCGCCGATGCCCTGATCGAGGCGCTGCACGAGGCGCTGGCCGCGGGCCAGGCCGGGCAGGTGGCGCTGCTGGTCAAGGGTTCACGTTCCTCCCGCATGGAGCGCGTCGTCGCCGCGCTCACCGGCAGCGCAGTCGAGGCCCACTAAGATGCTCTACGCGCTGGCCGAATACCTGCAGCACTATGTCGGCGGCTTCCGCCTGTTCGGCTACCTGTCGGTGCGCGCCATCCTCGGCATCCTGACCGCGCTGATCTTCTGCTTCGTGTTCGGGCCGCAGATCATCGTGCGCCTGCAGCTGCTCAAGTTCGGCCAGGTGATCCGCCGCGACGGACCGCAGAGCCACCTGGCCAAGACCGGCACGCCCACCATGGGCGGCGCCATGATCCTCGGCGCCATCGCCATCGCCACCCTGCTGTGGGCCGACCTGTCCAGCCGCTTCATCTGGTTCTCGCTGTTCGTGACCCTGTCCTTCGGACTGGTGGGCTTTGCCGACGACTGGCTCAAGATCCGGCACAAGTCGCCGAAGGGCCTGTCGGCGAAGAAAAAGTATTTCTGGCTGTCGCTGACCGGCCTGATCACCTCGATCGGCATCTATGTCACGGCCCGGACCGTGCCGGAAACCACGCTGATCCTGCCCCTGGTGAAGGAGATCACGCTGCCGCTGGGCCTGTGGTTCATTCCCTGGACCTACCTGGTCATCGTCGGCTCCAGCAATGCGGTCAATCTCACCGACGGGCTCGACGGCCTGGCCATCATGCCCACGGTGCTGGTGGCCTCGGCGCTGGCGGTGTTCGCCTACGCCACCGGCAACGTCAAGTTCGCCACCTACCTGGGCATTCCCTATATCGCCGGCGTGGGCGAGTTGACCATTTTCTGCACCGCCATCGCCGGCGCCGGGCTGGGCTTCCTCTGGTTCAACGCCTATCCGGCCCAGGTCTTCATGGGCGATGTCGGCGCGCTGGCCCTCGGCGCGGCGCTGGGCGTGGTGGCGGTGCTGGTGCGGCAGGAGATCGTGTTGGCCATCATGGGCGGCGTGTTCGTCGCCGAAACCGTGTCGGTGGCGGTGCAGGTGCTGTACTTTAAGTACAGCGGCGGCAAGCGCATTTTCCGCATGGCGCCGCTGCACCACCACTACGAGCTGAAGGGCTGGCCGGAGCCCAAGATCATCGTGCGCTTCTGGATCGTCACGCTGATCCTGGTGCTGATCGGCTTGTCGACGCTGAAGGTGCGGTGATGAGCACGCGCTTCGAGGGACGCAAGGTTCTGGTGGTAGGCCTCGGCAAGTCCGGCGCCGCGACCGCGCGCTACCTCGCGGCGGCCGGTGCCTCGCTGGTGCTGACCGACTCGCGCGCCGCCCCGGCCGCGCTGGAGCAGGCGCGGGCGGCGGTGCCGCAGGGTGAATTCCACCTCGGCGGATTCCTCGCGCCGCAGCCCTGGTCGCAATTCGCCTGCGCGGTGATTTCACCCGGGGTGCCGCTGGATGATCCTTTCGTCGCCGGCCTGCGCGCCGCCGGGGTTGAGATCCTCGGCGACGTGGAACTGTTCGCGCGCGCCGCCGCGGCGCCGGTGATCGGCATCACCGGCAGCAACGGCAAAAGCACCGTCACCACTCTGGTCGGCGCCATGGCGCAGGCGGCCGGTTTGCGCACCGGGGCGGGCGGCAATCTCGGCACGCCGGCGCTGGACCTGCTCGATCCGGGTACCGGGCTGTACGTGCTTGAGCTGTCCAGCTTCCAGCTCGAAACCACCGAGACGCTCAGGCTGGCCGCGGCGACCATACTCAACGTCTCGCCGGACCATCTCGATCGCCACGGCTCGGTGGAACGCTACACCGCCGCCAAGGCGCGCATCTATGCCCATGCGCAGACCGCGGTGGTCAATCGCGACGATCGCGCCACCCATAGCGGAGCCCACCTCACCCGCCACATCGTCAGCTTCGGCCTGGATGCGCCGGCGCCGGGCCACTACGGCCTGGTCGTACAGGGCGGCGAGCCCTGGCTGGCGGCGCCGCCCGAGGGCAGCGGCGATGCGGCGGGCGCCGTGCGTCCGCTGGGAGCATCCGCGCGTTTTCCGGCCTTGCCGGTGCTGCCGCTGGCGGAACTCAGGATCCAGGGCCTGCACAACGCCGCCAATGCGCTGGCCGCGCTGGCGCTGGCCGATGCCGCCGGCATTGCGCGCCAGGGCAGCCTGCTGGCCCTGCGCCAGTTCGCGGGCTTGCCGCATCGCTGCGAGTGGGTCGCCGAGGTCGCGGGAGTGACCTGGATCAACGATTCCAAGGGCACCAACGTCGGCGCCAGCCTAGCCGCGCTGCAGGGGCTCGCCGGTCCGCTGCTGTGGCTCGGCGGCGGGCAGGGCAAGGGCCAGGACTTCACCGCCCTGCGCGGTCCCTTGCAGGCCAAGGCGCGGGCGGCCATTGTCTTCGGCGAGGACGCGGCGCGCATCGAGCGCGACCTCGGCGGCGCGGTGCCCTTGCAGCGCGTGCCGGACCTCGCCGCCGCGGTGGAGCAGGCGCGCCGGCTGGCCAGGCCAGGCGATCGGGTGCTGCTGTCGCCGGCCTGCGCCAGCCTGGATCAGTTCCGCAACTACGAAGAGCGCGGCGCGCGGTTCGCCGCATTGGCCCGCCAGGCATGAGCGCCCAGCGCATGAATCCGCAGGGCAGCCTATCGCTGGGCCTGCCGCGCGCCCGCTACGGCCTGGACGGCACCCTGTGCCTGGCTGTGGCGGTGCTGCTCGGCTGGGGCCTGGTGATGGTGGCCTCGGCTTCGGTGGCCATCGGCGAGAAGATGTCCGGATCGCCACTGTATTTCTTCGAGCGGCAGCTGGTTTTCGTGGTCATCGGCTGCGTCTGCGGGGCGCTGAGTTTCGTGGTGCCGATGAAGAGCTGGGAAAACAGCGGGCCGCTGCTGCTGTCCCTGGCCTTGTTCCTGCTGGTGCTGGTGCTGATTCCCCACGTCGGGGTGCGCGTCAACAGCGCGCGGCGCTGGCTCGACTTCGGCCTGTTCCGCCTGCAGGCCTCGGAGCCGGCGCGCCTGGCGATGATCCTGTACCTGGCCGGCTACATCGTGCGGCGGCAGCTGCGCCTGCAGACCAGCCTGCCGGGACTGGCCATGCCCTTCATTCCGCTGGGACTGGTGAGCCTGCTGCTGCTGGCCGAGCCGGACTTCGGCGCCACCGCCATCCTCATCGCCGTGGCCATGCTGATGCTGTTCCTGGGCGGCGCGCGGCTGAGCTACCTGGGCGGGCTGTTCGCCATCGTCGGCACCTCCCTGACCCTGCTAGTGCTCACCGCCGCCTACCGTATGAGGCGCCTGCTGACCTTCACCGATCCCTGGGCCGACGCCGAACACGCCGGCTGGCAGCTGACGCAGTCGCTGATCGCGGTCGGCCGCGGCGAAGTGGCCGGGGTGGGCCTGGGCAACAGCGTGCAGAAGCTGCTGTATCTGCCGGAAATGCACACCGACTTCATCTTCGCCATCCTGGCGGAGGAGTTCGGCCTGCTGGGCGTGGCCACCCTGCTGGCACTGTTCGGCGTGATCGTCTGGCGCGGCTTCGTCATCGGCCATCGGGCGGAGCGGCTCAACTGCCTGTTCAAGGCTTACCTGTGCTACGGCCTGTCGAGCTGGCTGGGCCTGCAGGCGATGATCAACATGGCGGTCAACATGGGCATGCTCCCGACCAAGGGCCTGACCCTGCCCTTCGTCAGCTACGGCGGCAGCAGCCTGATCACGGTGCTGGTGATGCTGGCGCTGATCCTGCGGGTCGACCACGAGAACCGCCTGATCGAAGCCGGGCATCCCGGGATGTCGAGAGCCGGCTCGGATGGCGGTTCGGGCCGGGGTGCTTCCGGCCAGGGATGGCAGGGCAGGGGGTCGGACGCGGCGCAAAGTTTCCCCAGGGACGGCAATGCGGCCGTCAATGGAGGACGGCGCGCATGAAGATCATGATCGCGGCTGGAGGCACCGGCGGCCACGTCTTCCCCGGCCTGGCCGTCGCGCAAGTCCTGCGCGAGCGCGGCCACGAAGTGGTATGGATGGGTACGCCGGACAGCTTCGAATCGCGCACCGTGCCCAAGCATGGCATCGCCATCGAGCTGGTGCGGGTGCAGGGTCTGCGCGGCAAGGGCCTGATGCGTTGGCTTGGCGCGCCGCTGCGCCTGCTGCGCGGGCTGCGCGATGCGCTGGCCGTGTTGCGCCGCCAGCGGCCGGATGTATTGCTCGGCATGGGCGGCTTCGCTGCCGGTCCCGGCGGACTCGCTGCCTGGCTGAGCCGGCGGCCCCTGGTGATCCACGAGCAGAATTCGATCGCCGGCCTGACCAACCGCCTGCTGGCGCGCATCGCCCGGCGCGTGCTGGAAGCGTTCCCGCACACCTTCGCCAGGGCCGAGACGGTGGGCAACCCGGTGCGGCCCGGCTTCTCCGAGCTGGCCGATCCGGCGCTGCGCATTGGACCGCGCGGCCTGCCGGGGCAATTGCTGGTCATTGGCGGCAGCCTGGGGGCCAAGGCGCTCAACCAAATCGTGCCGGCGGCCCTGGCCCGGATTCCGGCCGGGCAGCGCCCGCGCGTGCGGCACCAGGGCGGACGCACCGTGGACGCGGCGCAGGCGGCGTATGCGAAGCACGGTATCGCCGCCGAAGTCAGCGCCTTCATCGACGACATGCCGGCCGCGTATGCCTGGGCCGACCTGGTGATCTGCCGCGCCGGGGCTTCCACTGTGGCCGAACTCGCCGCGGCCGGCTGCGCCGCCCTGCTGGTGCCGTATCCCCACGCCGTGGACGATCACCAAACCCATAATGGCCAGTACCTGGTCGACGCGGGCGCGGCGCTGATGGTGCCGGAGGACCTGCTGACGCCGGAGCTGCTGGCGCAGATGCTGTCCGGCCTGCTGGCCCGCCGCGAGCAGCTGGTGGCGATGGCGCAGGCGGCGCGCAAGGCGGCCTGGCCCAATGCGGTGAACGTGATCGCGGATGCGTGCCTGGAGGCAGCGGCATGAGCCACCCGTCGAGGGACCCGCGCAGCGGGATCGACGGCAAGGCGATTGCCGCTACGACCCGACGCCGCATATTCCGCCTTGCACGGAGCCGGCGGAGGATCGGGGCATGATGACCGTGACCGGCCAGCCGCAGCTTGCCCAGAAGTGGATGCGCCGCGTCAGGCGTATCCACCTGCTGGGCATCGGCGGCTCGGGCATGGCCGGCATCGCCGAGGTGCTGCTGAACCTGGGCTATACGGTGTCGGGGTCGGACCTCAAGCGCAGCGCGGCGACACAGCGCCTGCAGGGCCTCGGCGCGATGGTCGAATTCGGCCACGACGCGCAGCGGGTGCGCGGCGCCGACGTGGTGGTGGTGTCCACCGCGGTCAAGGCCGACAACCCGGAGCTGGCGGCGGCGCGCGAGGCGCGCATTCCGGTGGTGCGCCGGGCCGAGATGCTGGCCGAGCTGATGCGCTTCCGCTACGGCGTGGCGATCGCCGGCACCCACGGCAAGACCACCACCACCAGCCTGGTCGCCAGCGTGCTGGCGGAGGGCGGGCTGGACCCGACCTTCGTCGTCGGCGGACAGCTGAAAAGCGCGGGCGCCAACGCGCGCCTGGGCGGGGGCGCCTACCTGGTGGCCGAGGCCGACGAGAGCGACGCATCGTTCCTGCACCTGACGCCGATGATCGCGGTGGTGACCAATATCGACGCCGATCACCTCGAGACCTACGGCGGCGACTTCCGCCGCCTGCGTGCCACCTTCGTCGAATTCCTGCAGCGCCTGCCGTTCTACGGCCTGGCGGTGCTGTGCACCGACGATCCGGTGGTGCGCGAGATCCTGCCGGAAGTGGGCCGGCCGGTGCTCACTTACGGTGTCGACGGCAACGTGGACGCAGGGGCCGACCTGCGCGCCGAGGATATCCGCTTCGAGGCCTCCGGGGCGCATTTCACCGCGGTGCTGCCCGACGGCACGCGCGAAGCGCTGCACCTGAACCTGCCCGGACGCCACAACGTGCAGAACGCCCTGGCGGCCATCGCCATCGCCCACGAGCTGGGTGTGGGCATGGCGGCGGTGCGCAAAGCCTTCACCGAATTCGAGGGCGTCGGCCGGCGCTGTGAATCGCATGGCGACCTGGCCATCGCCACGCCGGGCGGCAAGGCGCTGGTGCGGCTGATCGACGACTACGGCCACCATCCGCGCGAAATCGCCGCGACGCTGTCGGCCATGCACAGCGCCTACCCGGGGCGGCGCCTGGTGGTGGTGTTCCAGCCGCACCGCTATTCGCGCACGCGCGATCTGTTCGACGATTTTTGCGCGGTGCTGTCCGAAGTGGACGTGCTGCTGCTGACCGAAGTCTACGCCGCCGGCGAAGCGCCCCTGCCGGAAGCCGACGGCCGCGCCCTGGCGCGCGGCATCCGCGCCCGCGGGCGGGTCGAGCCGGTGTTCGTCCGCAGCGTCGCCGAAGTGCCGGACGCGCTGTCCGCCATCGTGCGCGACGGCGATGTGCTGCTGACCCTTGGCGCAGGCGACATCGGTAATTTGCCGCAGATGCTGGAACAGAAGGGAGCACACTCGTGATGGCCGAGCCCAGGCTGCCCAGACTGCGCGGTACGCTGCGGCATGGAGAGCCGTTGGCGCGGCATACCAGCTGGCGCGTCGGCGGCCCGGCCGACCGCTATTTCGAGCCGGCGGACCGCGAGGACCTGGTCGCCTTCGTGCGCCAGTTGCCGCAACAAGAGCCGGTGCTGTGGCTGGGGCTGGGCAGCAACCTGCTGGTGCGCGATGGCGGCTTCCGCGGCACCGTGATCGCCCTGCATGGCGCCCTCGACGGCCTGTCGCGCGACAGCGAATCCACGCTGTGGGCCGAGGCGGGGGTGCACTGCGCGCGTCTGGCCAAGTTCGCCCAGCAGCAGAAGCTGGCCGGCCTCGGCTTCATGGCCGGCATCCCCGGCACCGTGGGCGGCGCGCTGGCGATGAACGCCGGTGCCTGGGGCGGCGAAACCTGGCGGACGGTGCTGGAGGCGGAGGCCGTGTTCCGCGACGGCCGCTGCGCCTGGCTCGGCCCCGAGCAGTTCGGCGTGTCCTACCGCACGGTGCTGCCGCCCCGCGGCTTCCTAGGATTTGTGGCCGCGCGCCTGCGGGTTGCGCCGGACGACGGCAGCCATGCGCGCAGCACCCGCGAATCGCTGGCCAAGCGCAAGGCGACGCAGCCGGTGGGCAAGCCCAGCGCCGGCAGCACCTTCCGCAATCCGCCCGGCGACCACGCGGCGCGCCTGATCGAGAGCTGCGGCCTGAAGGGTCGGCGCATCGGCGGCGCCATGGTGTCGGAGCTGCACGCCAATTTCATTCTCACCGACGGCGGCGCCCGCGCCGCCGATATTGAAAACCTGATTCAACAGATCCGCGACACCGTGAAGCAGAACACAGGAATCGAGCTGGTGCCGGAAGTGAAGATCGTTGGAGAGCCGGGAATCGGGAATGGGCAATCGGCAATCGGAGAAAACGCGTGAATCAATTCCCGATT
>CAJCJI010000243.1 GCA_903970595.1 Verrucomicrobiota bacterium | reverse complement strand
GTTCGCCGCCGGCAGCGGCGGCGCCTCCCGCCGACGCCCAGCCTGCTGGGAAAAACTAGGAATTCCGCGACCGTCATTCCGGCGAAAGCCGGAATCCAGGGAATTCCGTGCAACGCTTTGGGCCCTGGACCCCGGCTTTCGCCGGGGGGACGATGCAATCAGACCTTCTCTAACGCCTATTTAGTAGAACCATGCTTCGATAGGCGCTTCAGAAGAGGACGGGCATGAGCGAGCGCTTTCTGGCTGGATGAGGATTGAATTCGGGTGGCGTGAGCCGGCTTCGCCGGCGCCCCTCTCCCCTACCCCTCTCCCGCCTGCGGGAGAGGGGATATTTAATCTACGAGATGGTATCTAGCGCGGCAGTGCGCCAAGGAGCATCCTGATAGCGCAATCAAGCGCGAGCGAACGCTCGCGCCAGCCTTCCAGCCCGAAGGCAGAGCGGGGACATTTACCGTTCGTCGGCTGACATATTCAGCGGTAGCGGCGCGAGGTGTTTTCCGGTGCGCCGAGAATCTGAAACAAGAGAGTTACTTAGCGATTTTATGCACAGCTTTTAAAACGGTAACCAAGCCCTCACGCACACTTTTGGACACAGCATATTGGGGTTGACCCAGTTCAAAACCACTATATATTGATAGTCCAAGGCCTTGGATGGCCTCAAAAAGCCGGGGAGAACCAAAAGTTATGCAAACTCAGATGACAAGCCCCTCGCCGAGCCGCGTGCTCGCGCCGGAAACGGGCGCCGAACCCAGCGCCGAACTCACCGCCGCCGCGCCCGGCGCGATCAAGGTAATCCGCCGCAACGGCAAGCTGACCACCTTCGATCCGAGCAAGATTTCGATCGCCCTGACCAAGGCCTTCCTGGCCGTGGAAGGCGGCCAGGCCGCGGCCAGCTCGCGCGTGCGCACCACCGTGGAAGCGCTGACCGAGCAGGTGGTGCAGGCCCTTACCCGCCACCTGTCGGGCGGCGGCACGCTGCATATCGAGGACATCCAGGACCAGGTGGAACTGGCCCTGATGCGCGCCGGCGAGCACAAGGTGGCGCGCGACTACGTGCTGTACCGCGAGGAGCGCGCCAAGGAGCGCGCCGCCGAGGCTGCGGCGAAGAAGGCCGCGGCGCCGGCCGGCGCCGTGAGCAGCGCCATCACGGTGAAGCTGGACGACGGCCGCAGCATCGCGCTCAACGAAGTGCGCCTGCGCCGCGTCACCACCGAGGCCTGCGCGGGCCTGAGCGGCACCAGCCCGGACGAGGTGCTGGCGGCGGCGCTGCGCGACCTCTACGACGGCATTCCCGAGCACGAGCTGAGCCAAGCGCTGACCCTGGCGGCGCGCGCCAAGATCGAAAAGGAGCCGAACTACACCTACGCCTCGGCGCGCCTGCTGCTGGACGCGATGCGCCACGAGGCGCTGAAGTTCCTGGGGATGGCCGAGTCGCGCCCCACCTTCGAGGAGATGAAGGGGCTGTACGGGGACTACTTCCGCGAGTTCGTGCACCGCGCCTCCGCGCTGGAACTGCTGGACCCGAAGCTGTGCCTGTATGACCTGGACAAGCTGGGCAAGGCGCTGCTGCCCGAGCGCGACGCCAAGTTCGACTACCTGGGCCTGCAGACGCTGTACGACCGCTACTTCATCCACAGCAACAAGACCCGCTTCGAACTGCCGCAGGCCTTCTTCATGCGCGTGGCGATGGGCCTGGCGATGAACGAGATCGACCGCGAGACGCGCGCCATCGAGTTCTACACGCTGCTGTCCTCCTTCGACTTCATGAGCAGCACGCCGACGCTGTTCAACTCCGGCACGCTGCGGCCGCAGCTTTCGTCCTGTTACCTGACCCAGGTCCCGGACGACCTGCACGGCATCTTCGGCGCGATCCAGGACAATGCCATGCTGTCCAAGTTCGCCGGCGGCCTGGGCAACGACTGGACCCCGGTGCGCGGCATGGGCGGCTACATCAAGGGCACCAACGGCAAGAGCAACGGCGTGGTGCCCTTCCTCAAGGTGGCCAACGACACCGCCGTGGCGGTGAACCAGGGCGGCAAGCGCAAGGGCGCGGTGTGCGGCTACCTGGAGACCTGGCACAGGGACATCGAGGAGTTCGTCGAGCTGCGCAAGAACACCGGCGACGACCGCCGCCGCACCCACGACATGAACACCGCCAACTGGGTGCCGGACCTGTTCATGAAGCGGGTGATGGAAGACGGCCAGTGGACGCTGTTCTCGCCGGAGGAGACGCCGGACCTGCACGACCTGATTGGCGAGGCCTTCGAGAAGCGTTACGGCGAGTACGAGAAGCTGGCCGACGAGGGCCGCATCAAGAACTTCAAGCGCATCCAGGCGCTGACCCTGTGGCGCAAGATGCTGAGCATGCTGTTCGAGACCGGCCACCCCTGGATCACCTTCAAGGACGCCTGCAACCTGCGCAGCCCGCAGCAGCACGTGGGCGTGGTGCACAGCTCCAACCTCTGCACCGAGATCACGCTCAACACCAAGGCCGGCCAGGAAATCGCGGTGTGCAACCTGGGCTCGGTGAACATCCCGGCGCACGTGATCGACGGCAAGCTGGACCTGGCCAAGCTGGAAAAGACGGTCAGCACCGCCATGCGCATGCTGGACAATGTGATCGAGTACAACTATTACACGGTGAGCACCGCGCGCAACTCCAACCTGCGCCACCGCCCGGTGGGCATGGGCATCATGGGCTTCAACGACGCCCTCTACAAGCTGCGCCTGCCCTACGAGTCCGACGAGGCGGTGCAGTTCGCGGACGAGAGCATGGAGGCGGTGAGCTACTACGCGATCAAGGCCAGCACGGACCTCGCCGAAGAGCGCGGCGCCTACAGCAGCTTCAAGGGCTCGCTGTGGAGCCAGGGCATTCTGCCGCAGGACTCGATCGAGCTCCTGGCCAAGAGCCGCGGCCAGTACCTGCAGCAGGACCGCAAGGCTTCCGGCAAGTTCGACTGGGCGAGCTTGCGCACGCGCATCCAGCACGTGGGCATCCGCAACAGCAACACCATGGCCATCGCCCCCACGGCGACCATCGCCAACATCACCGGCGTGTCGCAGTCGATCGAGCCCACGTACCAGAACCTGTACGTGAAGTCGAACCTCTCCGGCGAGTTCACGGTGGTCAACGAGTACCTGGTCAACGACCTGAAGAAGCTCGGCCTGTGGGACGAGGTGATGGCCCATGACCTGAAGTATTTCGACGGCAGCGTGCAGCAGATCGACCGCGTGCCGGCCGAGCTGAAGGCGCTCTACAAGTGCGCTTTCGAGGTGGACGCCAAGCGCCTGGTGGACGCCGGCAGCCGCAGGCAGAAGTGGATCGACCAGGCGCAGAGCCTGAACCTGTACATGGCCCAGCCCTCCGGCAAGAAGCTGGACGAGCTGTACAAGCACGCCTGGCTCTCCGGCCTGAAGACCACGTATTACCTGCGCACCCTGGGCGCCACCCACGCCGAAAAGACCACCATCACCGACAACCGCCTGAATAAAGTTGGAGGATCTGGGGCCGGCGGATCGGGCAATGGAAGCTCCGGCAACGGCGGCACCGGCCTGGGCGGCAGCGAAAGCGGAGGCACCGGCAAAGCCAAGTCCGGCCCCATCACCGCCCGCGCCGCCCAACCCGCCGCCGCGGAAGCCCCCAAGGTCTGCTCCATCCTGGACCCGGAGTGCGAGGCCTGCCAGTAGGGTTTCATTCCTGCCGCCATCGCAACGATGGCGGCAGGCGAAAGCATCGCCCTCTGCGCGCAGCGCCCCCTTGTGGGAGAGGGCTGGGGTGAG
>CAJCJI010000242.1 GCA_903970595.1 Verrucomicrobiota bacterium | reverse complement strand
CATCGACAGGCCATCCCTGGCCTGACGATGGACGCTTCGGCATCCTGCCTCGCCCCGCGCCAAACAGGCGCGGGCCTACGTCGCTCCGGCTTTGCGGTGCTCGGCACAAACAACGGGGCGGAAAATCAAAAGCGCAGAAGCAATAGCGCAGAAGCAATAGCAACTGCCAAACGCGGGATCGCTGCGCTTTCCCGCCTCCCGCGCAGCATACAGGCCGCCCTCCCGGACTTCCTCTCAGGCCAAGTCACGAGGTGACAGAACGGGTGGCATGTCCGGGATGCCGCGAACCTCCCCCTCAGACTTTCAGGGACCTCCCGGGACATCAACGGTCCCCATGGTCCCGCGCGGATGTCCCTGAACCTTCGATTTTCATTTTGCGTGCATGCTTAACAGCCCGAAAACCTGTTACGCATGTAACGCATGGGCGCGTTTTCAGGGAACCGGGCCGCCTTCGGGAGCAGCGCCGCGGACCGTGTGGTCTACTGCCCCGCCAGGCCCGCCGCCCGGACCACCGCGATGAACGGGGTCGGGTACACACCCAGCAGCAGCATCAGCAGCGCCAGGGCCAGCAGCATCAAGCCGCCGGTGTTCTGGGCCCAATCAGTCGGGGCCGAGAACTTGCGTACCCAGGGCGCGCGCAGGTAGAGCTGGGCCATGGCGCGCAGGTAGTAGAACAGGCCCACGGCGCTGCCGAAGACCACGGCACCCAGCAGCAGCCACAGGCGTTTGTCGACGCCGGCGGCGATGATGTAGAACTTGCCGATGAAGCCTGCGGTGAGCGGTATGCCGGCCAGCGACAGCAGCGACACGGTGAGGATGGCGGCAAGATTGGGCCGGCGCCAGAACAGGCCGCGGTAGTCCCACAGGGTGTCGGCGTCATGATCGCCGTAGGGGCTGGAAACCAGGGTGACCACGCCGAAAGCCGCCAGGGTGGTGACGACGTAGGTCAGCAGGTACATGCCCACCGCTTCGGTGGCCAGCGCGCCGGCGGCGATGAAAGCCACCAGGATATAGCCGAAGTGGGCGATGGAGGAGTACGCCAGCAGGCGCTTGATGTTGTCCTGCAGCAGCGCCAGGATGTTGCCGAGCACGATGGACAGGATGGCGAGCGCGGTCAGCACGTTCATCAGCGTGTCGTACTCGTATGCCTTGGTTTCGACGAAGTAGCGCAGCAGCAGCGCCAGCACGGCGGTCTTGGACGCGGTGGCCAGGAACGCGGCCACCGGGGCCGGCGCGCCCTCGTAGACGTCCGGCGTCCACAGGTGGAACGGGGCCAGCGACAGCTTGAACGCGACGCCGATCAGCAGCAGGCTGCCGCCCACCACCAGCACCATGTGCTCGTTGCCGCGCAGCGCGGCGGCCAGATGTCCGATCTGGTCGAACGACAGGCTGCCGGTGACGGCAAAGATCAAGGCCATGCCGAACAGGATGAAGGCCGAGGCCACCGCCGACAGCACCAGGTACTTGATGCTGGCCTCGAGCGAGCGGCGCTCCTTCACCAGGTAGCCGATCATGCCGTAGAGCGGCAGGGACAGCAGTTCCAGGCCGACGAAGAAGGCGGCGAAATGGCGGCTGCACACCACCACGATGCCGCCCAGTGCCGACAGCGCCAGCAGGATGTAGACCTCCTCCTGGTTGCCCTTGTAGCCCTCCATGTAGGCATAGGTGAGGGTGGCGGTGGCCAGGCCCGCCGCCAGCACCAGCCCCATGTAGAAGGCGGCGTAGCTGTCGACCACCAGCAGGGGTGTGACGAACTGCGGAATCGGCGCGCTGGGGAACAGGTGGATCAGGTTCAGCAGCGGCGTGCCCAGGGCCGCCGGCAGCTGGTCGATCAGCAGCGGCAGCACCAGGTAGGTGGCGGAGATCAGGGCCAGGTTCAGGCCCACCGCCACCACGGTGGCGTTCCACCAATGGTGACGGCGGAAGGCGATGGCCACCATCACCCACATGATGGTGGCGCTGACGATCAGGATCGGCGCCAGGGCCAGCCACTGCGCCTGATTGAGCGAGAACGTCATGGCGCGCCCCCGGCCGCGACACTGGCCCCGGCATCGGTGTGCGCCACCGTGGCCTGGGCCGCCTGGTAGATGTGCTGCACCGCCTGTATCGGCGCCTTGGACAGTTCGAACACCGGCTGCGGATAGAGGCCGAAGAACACCAGCAGGCCCATCAGGGTCAGCATGGTGGCCAGTTCGCGGCGGTTCAGGTCTTCGAGCTTCTTGTGGTCGTCGCCGTGCACCGGGCCATAGAAGGCGCGCTGCACGAACATCAGCGAATAGACCGCGGCGAAGATCAGGCCGGTGGAGGCGAATACCGTCACCACCGGCGCCACCGGGAAGGTGCCGAGCAGGATCAGGAATTCGCCCACGAAATTGGCCAGGCCCGGCAGACCCAGGCTGGCGGCGGCGAAGAACAGGGCGATCGGCGGCAGGAAGGGAAAGCGCGACCACAGGCCGCCCATCAGGCGCAGATCGCGCGTGTGCAGGCGCTCGTAGACCTCGCCGCAGAGGATGAACAGGGCGCCGGCGGAAATGCCGTGCGCGAGCATGTTGATCACCGCGCCCTGCAGAGCCTGCTCGGTGCCGGCATAGATGCCGACCAGCACGAAGCCCATGTGGCTGATGCTGGTGTAGGCGACCAGGCGCTTGACGTCATTCTGGGCGAAAGCCAGCACCGCGCCATAAATGATGCCCAGCACCCCAAGCCACATGGCGATCGGCGCGAACTGTGCCGAGGCATGCGGGAACAAGGGCAGGGCAAAGCGCAGCATGCCGTAGGCCGCGGTCTTGAGCAGGATGCCGGCCAGGTCCACCGAGCCGGCGGTGGGCGCCTGCGAATGCGCGTCCGGCAGCCAGTTGTGCAGTGGCACCACCGGCAGCTTCACCGCGAAGGCGATGAAGAAGCCGAGCATCAGCCACCACTCCATCCGCGCGCTCATCGGCGTATTCAGCAGCGCCGGGTAATCGAAGGTGATCTGGCCGGTGGCGGCGTAATGCACGAACACCAGGGCCAGGATCGCCAGCAGCATCAGCAGTCCGCTGGCCTGGGTATAGATGAAGAACTTGGTTGCCGCGTACACCCGTCCCTTGCCGCCCGGGGCGTTATGGCCCCACAGCGCGATCAGGAAGTACATCGGCACCAGCATCATTTCCCAGAAGAAGAAGAACAGGAACAGGTCCATCGCCAGGAACACGCCGATGACGCCGCCCAGGTTCCACAGCAAATTGAGGTGGAAGAACCCGACATTGCGCTGCACCTCGCGCCAGGAACAGGCCACGGCCATGATGCCGAGCAGCGCGGTCAGCCCCACCAGGATCAGCGACAGGCCGTCCAGCGCCAGGTGGAAGCTGATGCCGAAACGCGGAATCCACTGGACCTGGAATTCCTCGACCCAGCGGTGCTGGTCGCCGAGCAGTGTCAGCGAATAATCGCCGCTGGCCCACAGGTGAGCGGTCAGCCCCAGCACCAGGAACATGGTGAACAGCGCGATCCAGCGCGGCAGGCCGCGGCCGAAGCGCTCGATCTGCCAGCACAGGAAGCCGCCGATGAAGGGCAGTACGAACAACCAGACCAGGATCATAGGAAGACCACCGCGGCGATGACCAGTACGGCGCCGAAGGCGAGGCTGGCCGTATACCAGCGCAGGCGGCCGGTTTCAGTGAGCGCTGTCCCCTTGTTTGCCCAGACCAGCAGCACCGGCACCCCGCCCACGATCTGGTCGAACACGTCCTTGCCGTTGACCCGCACCAGCCACAGGAAGGGCTTGACGAACAGGCGGTCGTACAGCCAGTCGAAGCCGAACGCGCTGAACCAGTAGCGGCTGAGCAGGCGCGCCGGGGCGCTGCCTTCCAGGGCACGCAGGAATGCGGGCTGGCCGAAGAAGCGCCAGCCGGCGATGGCAATGCCGGCCATGGCGACGAAGCCGGACAGCAGCGCCACCGGGATTTGCATCGGGTTGCCCTCGGCCGCCGGATTTGCCGGCAGCACGCTCTCCAGCGGCGGATGGATTTTGCCGCCGACGATGGTGGAGAGCACCAGCAGCAGGCCCAGCGGCAGCCAGTAGGACACGTCGTGGCCCTGGTGGGCGTGGATCTTTTCCTCGCCGAAGAACACGGTGAAGATCAGGCGGAAGGTGTAAAGGGAGGTGAGGAAGGCGCCCAGCAGCCCGGCGCAGAACAGCCAGATGTGGCCGCTAGCGAAGGCCTGCCACAGGATCTCGTCCTTGCTCCAGTAGCCGGCGGTGACGATCGGAACGGCGCACAAGGCACTGCCGCCGATCATGAAGCTCCAGAAAGCCAGCGGCAGCGTCTTGCGCAGGCCGCCCATCTTGAAGATGTCCTGCTCATGGTGGCAGCCGAGGATCACCGCGCCGGAAGCCAGGAACAGCAGGGCCTTGAAGAAGGCGTGCGTCATCAGGTGGAACACCGCCGCCGACCAGGCGCCGGCGCCCAGGGCCAGGAACATGTAGCCGATCTGGCTCATGGTGGAGTAGGCCAGCACGCGCTTGATGTCGGTCTGCACCAAGGCGGTGAAGCCGGCCAGCAGGAGGGTCAGGGCGCCGACCAGTCCGACCATTTCCTGCGCGAACGGCGCCAGTTCGAACAGCGTATGGGTGCGCGCGATCAGATACACGCCGGCGGTGACCATGGTGGCGGCGTGGATCAGCGCCGACACCGGCGTGGGGCCCGCCATGGCGTCTGGTAGCCAGGTCTGCAGCGGCAGCTGGGCCGACTTGCCCACCGCGCCGCCCAGCAGCAGCAGCGCGATGGCGGTGACCAGGCCGCTGCCCGGCTGGAAGTTCTGCGGCGCCAGCTGCAGGATCTCCTGGATGTTCAGGGTGCCGAGCGACTTGAACAGCAGGAACAGGCCGATGGCCATGAAGGTGTCGCCGACGCGCGTGACGACGAAGGCCTTGCGCGCCGCTGCGCCGTTGGCCGGGTCCTGGTACCAGAAGCCGATCAGCAGGTAGCTGCACAGGCCCACGCCTTCCCAGCCGAAGTACAGGAACAGCAGGTTGTCGCCCAGCACCAGGAACAGCATGCTGGCCACGAACAGGTTCATGTACGAGAAGAAACGCCCGTAGCCCTCGTCGCCGCGCATGTACCAGGACGCGAACAGGTGGATCAGGAAGCCCACCCCGGTGATCACGCCCATCATGGTCAGCGACAGCCCGTCCAGGCGCAGCGCGAACTGCGGCGCGAAGCCGCCCACCTGCATCCAGGTCCACAGCGGCTGCACGAAGGCCTCGCCGGCCGGCGGATGCAGCAGGAACTGCACGCCGACAATGGCGGTGACCAGGGCCGACAGGCCAACCGAGCCGACGCCGATCACCGCGGCCAGCTGTTCCCGGATACGGCCGCGGCCGAACGCCAGGATCAGGAAGCCGAGCAGGGGGAAGAGGAATACCAGGAATAAAAGGTTCATGTTCGTCTCAGCCTTTCATTTCACTGGCCGCATCGGTATCCAGGGTCTGGAACCGGCGATAGATCTGCAGCACCAGGGCAAGCCCGACGCTGGCTTCGGCGGCGGCCAGGGTCAGGATCAGGATGAACATGACCTGCCCGTCGGCCGCGCCCCAGCGGCTGCCGGCGGCAACGAAGGCCAGTGCCGCGCTGTTCATCATCACTTCGATGGACATCAGCACGAACAGTATGTTGCGGCGGATCAGGATGCCCAGCAGTCCCAGGGAAAACAGGATGCCGGACAGGATCAGCGCATGATCCAGCGGTATGGCGCTCACTCCGTTCATCTTTTTTTGGTGTTCTTTCCTTGTCCGTAACGCCCTGCCGTCGGGCAGGGGAGAGCTTGCCGCAACAACGTCTTATCAGTCCTCGTGCCGCCCCAGGTGGAAGGCCGCGACCAGCGCCGCCAGCAGCAGCATCGATGCCAGTTCCACCGCCAGCAGGTAGGGCCCGAACAGGGCGATACCCACCTCGCGCGCGCCCACCGTGCCGTAGCCCACCAGGTTGTGTTTGTTCACGCCCAGCGGGTGTAGCACCCGCACCAGTTCAAACAGCAGCAGGGCCGACAGCACGGCCGGGCCGGCATACACTTGCCAGCGCAGCCAGCGCTTTTCCTGCTCCACCGTGGCGCGGCCCAGGTTGAGCATCATCACCACGAACACGAACAGCACCATGATGGCGCCGGCGTAGACGATGATTTCGAGGATGCCGGCGAAGGGCGCGCCGATGGCAAAAAAAATCATCGCCACGGAAAGCAGCGACACGATCAGGTACAGCAGCGCGTGCACCGGGTTGGTATTGGTCACCGCCAGCAGGGTGGCGATCACGGCGACGGCGGCGGACCAGTAAAAGGCGATTTCCATGGCGCTTTCCCTTACGGCAGCAGGCTCTTTACATCCACCGGCTTGGCCTCGTTCTGCGCCGCGCCTTTGGGCTTGCCGGCAATGCTCAGGCCGGCGACACGGTAGAAGTTGTAGTCCGGGTACTTGCCGGTGCCGCTGATCTGCAGGTGTTCCTTCTCGTACACCAGGTCCTGGCGGCGGTATTCGCCCAGCTCGAAGTCCGGCGTCAGCTGGATCGCGTTGGTCGGGCAGGCTTCTTCGCAGAATCCGCAGAAGATGCAGCGCGAGAAATTGATGCGGAAGAATTCCGGGTACCAGCGGCCATCCTCGGTTTCGGCTTTCTGCAGCGAGATGCAGCCGACCGGGCAGGCGGCGGCGCACAGGTTGCAGGCGACGCAGCGCTCCTCGCCGTCCGGATCGCGGGTCAGCACGATGCGCCCGCGGTAGCGCGGCGGCAGGTAGGGCTTCTCTTCGGGGTACTGGATCGTGTCGCGCTTGCGGGTGACGTGGCTGAACACCATCACCATGCTGCGCAGATTGCTGTAGATGCCGACCAGGACCGCCCAAAAACTGGCGAAAAAGTTTTTCATGGATTCAGGCTCCCTTCGCCAGAACTACGGCGCCGGTGACCAGCATATTGATCAGCGACAGCGGCAGGCAGAACTTCCAGCCGCCCGCCATCACCTGGTCGTAGCGTGGCCGCGGCAGCGCGCCGCGCAGCAGGATGAACAGCATGATGAAGA
>CAJCJI010000241.1 GCA_903970595.1 Verrucomicrobiota bacterium | reverse complement strand
GCCGCTGCCGTGCCGCGTCCAGCGCGCCGCACAGCTGCTCCACGCCGTCCAGCAGGCGCGGCGCGGCGCGGCCGAGCAGGTTGGCGTCGACCGCGTAGAGATTGCCGTAGCGTGCCGCCGGCGCCGCCGGCAGTCGCGCCCAGTAATCGCGCATCGCCCGGGTGTTTTCCTCGCCGCCGTAAATCACCGCCTCGGGCGCCGCGGCAAGCATGGCCTCGGCGCTCACCGGCTCGGCCAGCCGCGGCAGCGCGCCGAATACATTGACCCCGCCGCACAAGGCCATGGCCTGGCTGATCGGGCTGTCGCGGTTGATAGTGTAGGCCGGCGCGGTCTCGATCTGGTAGACCGCGCGGATCGGTGCCGCGCCCCGCCAGCGCTCGCGCAACCGGGCCAGGCGCGAGCGGTAGGCATCTGCGGCCTGTTGCGCCGCCGCAGCCGTGCCGAGCCAGGCCCCGGTCTGCTCCAGCGCCGCGGCCACATCCTCCAGCCCCTGCACCCGCAGCGGCTCCACGCGCAGGCCCAGTCCGCGCAGCCGCGCGATCGTCTCTGGCGCGGTGCCCCCGTCCCAGGCCAGCACCAGGTCCGGCTTGAGCGCCAGCACCGCCTCCAGGTTGACCGTGGCGGCATCGCTGATCCGCGGCAGGCCCGCGACCTGCGGCGGATAGTCGCTGTAGGCCGACACGCCGACCAGCCTGGCGCAGCCGCCGGCGGCGCAAACCAACTCGGTCAGGTGCGGCGCCAGCGTCACCACGCGCTGTGGCGGCGGGATCGGCGCGCCGCGTGCGCTCAGGCTCGCAAGGACCGCAAGCAGGGCGGTGCAGGCCAGCCCGAGCCGGGGGACAAAGCGGATCACGCGATCCAGATACCGGCGGTGAACAGCGCTGCCAGCGCCAGCAGGATCAGCAGCGCGCGCTGCTGCATGCGCAGCACCTCGGCCAGCGCCGCATCGAGCGAGGACGCCACCACCGGGCCGCCGCTGTCCTCCCAGTCCAGCGCTGCGCTGGCGACGGTGGCGAGCACGTTCCAGGTCTGGCGCTGCCAATCCGGATGCGCGCTGCGCCGCAGCTGGTTCCAGTGACTCAGCGCATCGTCCATACTGCCCGCCAGGCCGTACAGCACGCTGGTGAGGCGCACCGGCAGCCAGGCCAGCGCGGAATGCAGCAGGCTGGCATAGCGGAAGGCCGGGCTGCCGCGATCCTCGATCATCGCCGGCAGGCGGCTCGCCAGCCGGTACAGCACCGCGCCGGCCGGGCCGGCCGCGACGAACCACCACAGCATGCCGAACAGGCGCTCGTGCGACTGGATGAACAGGGCGCCCAGCAGGCTGCGGTGATCGGCGTCGGGCTCCGGGCCCATCTGCAGCACGCCGCTGAGGCGCATCACCGTCTCGCTGTCGCCGGCGGCGCGCGCAGCGCGCAGCTTCTGCACATCGTCCGCCAGGTCGCGCGGTCCCAGGCACAGGAACAGCAGCAGCGCCTGGTACGGCAGGCGCAACAGTTCGCTGTCGATGCTGCGCAGGATGAGCAGTACCGCCAGCGCCGGCAGGCCGGCAAACAGCAAGGGCAGCAGCGGCGAACGCCATAGTCCCGCCACCGGCAACAGGCGGTGCAGGAAGGTCCAGACCCCATGCCGCTGGGCGGAATCGCGATACGGCGAGAACAAGCGCTCGGCGCCGAGCGCGAGCAGCATGGCGAGCAGCTTCACAGGCCCTTCAATCCCATACGGAAGCGCGCCCAGTCGAAATGCGGGCCGGGATCGGTTTTGCGCAGCGGCGCGATATCGCTGTGTCCGGCAATACGCCGCAGCGTGATG
The DNA here is from genome assembly GCA_903970595.1 of Verrucomicrobiota bacterium. Lineage (GTDB taxonomy): Bacteria > Pseudomonadota > Gammaproteobacteria > Nevskiales > Nevskiaceae > Nevskia. The sequence continues at coordinate 11,086 of CAJCJI010000241.1, read as the reverse complement.
GCGGGGTAGCGCGGCAGCAGGGCGCGCGTCGCCGCGATCAGGGCCTGGTACTGCGCAGCGGTGAACGGCTGGCTGTCGCAGCCTTCCAGCTCGATGCCGATGGAGAAATCGTTGCAGCGGCTGCGGCCCTCGAACACCGACTCGCCGGCGTGCCAGGCGCGGCGGTCGAATGGCACGTACTGCCGGATCGCGCCGTCGCGGAAGATGCACAGGTGCGCCGAAACGCGGCGCGTATGGATCGTCGCAAAGTACGGGTGCGCCTGCGGATCGAGGCGATTGAGGAACAGGTCGTCGATCCAGGGGCCGCCGAACTCGTCGGGCGGCAGCGAGATGGCGTGGATCACCAGCAAGGAGATATCGGCCGGGTCCGGACGCTCGTCGTGGTTGGGCGAGGCCAGGAACGTGGCGCCTTCGAGCCGGTGCCGCAGGGCATCGACGGTCCAGCCCGGCCCGCCGTCGGGCGGAACACGGTCGGAAGAAGGCTTCAGCACGTTTAGGGGCCTGCCATTAAACTGGCGATAACGAGAACGGAGTATCCATGCGCCTCATTGTCCCATTCGCCGCCGCTTTTTGCCTGACCGCCTGTTCCACGCATTTCACCCTCAGCACACCGTTCGATAGCCCCCGCGTTGCGGGCGAGGCCGTTTCCGGCGAGGCCACCCCCGCGGATACAACGCCGCCCGCCGGTTCCGCGCCGCCCGCCGCCAGTCCGTCGGCGCTGCCCGATATCCCGGTTCCCTACCAGCGTTTCGTCCTGTCCAACGGGCTCACCGTGCTGGTGCACGAGGATCACAAGACCCCGGTGGTGGCGCTGAACGTCTGGTACCACGTCGGCTCCAAGAACGAGCCGGCCGGCCGCCACGGCTTCGCCCACCTGTTCGAGCACCTGATGTTCGAAGGTTCGCAGCATTTCGACAAGGACTACTTCCAGGCGCTGGACCCGGCGGGCGCCACCGACATGAACGGCACCACCAACGTCGACCGCACCAATTACTTCGAAACCGTGCCGACCTCGGCGCTGGACCGCGCGCTGTGGCTGGAGTCCGACCGCATGGGCTACATGGCGCAGTCCATCACCCAGGGCAAGCTCGACCAGCAGCGCGGCGTGGTGGAAAACGAAAAGCGCCAGGACGAGAACCAGCCCTATGGCGCGGTGGACGACATCATCGCCGAGCAGACCTATCCGCCCGGGCACCCGTATTCCTGGACCACCATCGGCAGCGAGGCCGACCTGGACGCCGCCACCCTGGCCGACGTGAAAAAGTGGTTCGCCAGCTACTACGGTCCCAACAACGCCGTGCTGGCCATCGCCGGCGATGTCGACACCGCCGCGGTCAAGGCCAGGGTCGAGCATTACTTCGGCAACCTGCCCCCCGGCCCGCCGGTGGCGCATGTGCAGAGCTGGCCGGCGCCGATGCAGGGCGACAAGCGCATGAGCATTGTCGACCGCGTGCCGCTGCCGCGCGTCTATATGGTGTGGAACGTGCCCGGCGACGGCGAGCGCGACAACGTACTGCTGGACACGCTGGCCGAGGTGCTCGGCGGCGGCAAGGACAGCCGGCTGTACGAACGCCTGGTGTACCGCGACCAGATCGCCGCCGAGGTCGGGGCCGGGGTCGGGAGCAACGAGATCGGCAGCCAGCTGCAGATCGTCGCCACGGTCAAGCCCGGCGGCGACCTGGGCGCGGTGGAGCGGGCGGTGCACGAGGAGCTGCAGCGCATCCTGCGCGACGGCCCCAGCGCCGAGGAACTGCAGCGCATCATCACCGGCACCTATGCCGGCATGGTGCACGCGCTGGACAAGGTCGGCGGCTCGGGCGGCAAGGCTGGCCTGCTGGCCGCCAACCAGACCTTCCACGACGATCCGGCGCACTACCTGATCGAGCTGGGTTACCAGCGCGATGCGACCCCGGCGCAGGTGCGCGCAGCCGCCCAGCGCTGGCTGACCCAGGGCAGCTTCACCCTTGAAGTGCATCCGCAGGAGGAATTGCAGGCCGCTGCCTCCGGCGCCGAGCGCAGCACCCTGCCGGCGCTGAGCGAAACGCCGGCCCTGAAGCTGCCGCCCTTGCAGCACGACCGCCTGTCCAACGGCCTCAAGATCGCGCTGGCCGAGCGCCACGGCGTGCCGGCGGTCAGCTTCGGCCTGGTCTTCAATGCCGGCCGCGCCGCCGATGCCGGCGGCAAGTCCGGCACCGCCTCGCTGGCGCTGGACATGCTTGAAGAGGGCGCCGGCAAGCTCGGCTCCTTGGACATCGCGCGGCGCCAGGCCGAGCTCGGCGCCAGCATCGGCACCTCCAACAGCCGCGACATCTCCCTGATCGGCCTGTCCGCGATCACGCCCAAGCTGTCCGACTCGCTCGACCTGTACGCCAGCCTGGTGACCGCGCCGACCTTTCCGGACGCCGAACTGGCCCGCGTCAAGCAAAGGCTGCTGGCGGCGATCGTGGAGGAAAAGTCAGAGCCCGGCGGCATGGCGCGGCGCGTGCTGTCGCGCCAGCTGTTCGGCGAAGGCCATCCCTACGCCTACGCCGGCCTGGGCCTGGAGAGCGACGTCAAGGCCATCGGCCGCGACGACCTGATCGCCTTCCAGCGCCGCTGGCTGCGCCCCGACAACGCCACCCTGCTGGTGGTCGGCGACACCACCCTGGCGCAGATCAAGCCCCTGCTGGAGGCGAAGTTCGGCGGCTGGAAGGCGCCGGCCGAGCCGTTGCCGGTGAAGGGCACGGTGCCGCCGCCGCGCCGTGACGGGCAGCGCATTTTCCTGATCGACAAGCCCGGCGCCGCGCAGTCGCTGATCATGGCGGCCAACCTGGCGCCGCCGGCGGCGGACCCGGACGAGGAGGCGATGCACACGGTCAATACCGCGCTCGGCGGCTCCTTCGATTCACGGCTCAACACCAACCTGCGCGAAACCAGGCACTGGAGTTACGGCGCCGGCTCCAGCCTGCTGGAAGCGCGCGACCCGCAGGTTTACCTCGCCCATGCCAACGTCGAGCAGGCGCACACCGCCGATTCCATGCGCGAGATCTACAAGGAGCTGGTGGATGTGCTGGGCCCGCGCCCCTTGAGCGCGGCCGAGATCGAATCCGCCAAGCAGGGCCAGGTGCGTTCGCTGCCGGGCGACTTTGAGAGCATGGGCGGAGTCGGCGCCGCCTTCGGCCACCTGATCGAATACGGCCTGCCGGACGATTACTGGAACGCTCTGGTGCCGCGGGTCGAAGCGCTCACCGCGCCGCAGTTGCAGGCCGCGGCGGCCAAGCTGGTCAAGCCGCAGGAACTGACCTGGGTGGTGGTGGGCGACCTGAGCAAGATCGAAGCCCCGGTGCGTGCCCTCAAGCTGGGCGAAGTGCACGTGCTGGATGCGGACGGCAAGCAGCTGCGCTGAGGCGGTACTTTTTTCGGCACAGCTAGCGTTCGCTGCTTGCACGCATGGCAAGCAGCGAACGAACAGCCGCCGGCAGGCCTTAAAAAATCCAGCCGCGGGGCGCCATCAATCCGCAACACATCGACACTAGAGTCGAAGAAGAGAGTTCGGCTGCAAATATTCCAACGGCTTCGGCAATCGATTGAAGCCGGCCATCCCAAGCCCTGCGGAAAGACCGGGCGGCAGCGTTGACCTTGGGCAGGCCGATACCGCCTCTGCAATAAGCACAATGTTGTCACCCGCATGGGAGCGGGCACGCGTACCGGGAGTCAGCCATGTCGATCCAAGCTTTGGGTGCGGCCTCAATCCGCCGGTTCGCCTTGTTTCTGCTGGTTCTGTCGGCCGCCGCCGTCCCGGCTTCGCCGCAAGCTGACTCCGCCTCGGTCCTGCCGCTTCCGGCACAAGCGCAGACCGCGAATTCCAGTCATGCACCGTCGCAGGCAGTGCCGCCGGGCGCAACGCCCAAGGGCATCAGCGCCGAAGCCTGGACGCGCATCATGGCCGACGTGCAGGCCAGGGCCTATGCGGTGCAGGCCGACCGCAGCGGCACGCTGCGTGCCGGCAATCCCGCCCAGAACCTCAGCGCCGAATTCACCCCGCGCGGCGTGATGCTGACGCCCGCATCGCCGCGCATGCGGCACAGGCCCGGCCAAGCTGCCAAGGCGCCGCCACCCGCCGCGCCGTTCGAACTGCGCACCCGCAGCGTCAACGGTACCGCAGCGCAGGCGGCAACGCCGGTTGCCAGCGCCGCGCGAGTCGAATACCGCCACCCCGGCTACACCGAGTGGTATGTCAACGACGCCAAAGGCTTCGAGCAGGGCTGGATGCTGGAAGCCCCGGCCGCCGGCGGCAAGGCGCCGCTGATCCGCATTGCTGTGTCCGGCGCCCGCACCGTGGCCGAGGGCGCCGATGCCATCCGCATCGAGGACCGCTCCGGCAAGCATTCCTATCGCTACGCCGGCCTGAAAGTCACCGACGCTGCCCAGCGCGTCCTGCCCGCGCGGCTGCGTCTGTCGGGCGCGGGCATCATCGAAATCGCGGTGGACGATCGCGGCGCGCAGTATCCGGTGACGGTCGATCCGACCATGACGGCGGCGCCCCTGGTGGTCACGCTGACTACCAGCTTGAGCGATCCGGGACCTGTAGTTGGCGCCGGATTCGGCGTCGCTCTTGCTGTGAACGGCGACACTTTGGTCGTGGGAGCATCCGGCGTCAACGACCAGGGTGCGGCCTACATCTTCAACCGTAACCAAGGTGGCGCCGGCATGTGGGGACTCGCTGCTAGCCTGAGCGATCCCGTGGCTACCTATGGCGACTACTTCGGCAGCTCTGTCGCCGTGAATGGCGACACCGTAGTGGTGGGGGCGGGAGACACTGGGAAAGAGCAGGGTGCGGCCTATATCTACAGTCGCAACCAAGGTGGTGCTGGCCTGTGGGGAATGGTGGCCAGCCTGAAGGATCCGTTGGCATCGCCCTTGGACGAGTTTGGCAGCTCCGTCGCCGTGGATGGCGACACGGTTGTTGTTGGGGCGCAACACTACGACGGCAGTTCCCAGCCCCAAGGCGCGGCTTACGTCTATGCCCGCAACCAGGGTGGTGCGGATCTATGGGGACTGGCCGCCAGCCTGAGCGACCCATCGACAACTAACGACCACTTCGGTAATTCCGTCGCCGTGGACGGCGACAACGTGGTGGTAGGGGCGTCAGGCGCGAGCGATTCTCTGGGCGCAACTTACATCTATAGCCGTAACCAGGGTGGCTCGGGTTTGTGGGGACTGGCCGCCAAATTGACCGCTCCGCCGACATCGGCTTACGTGGACTTCGGCGACTTCGTCGCACTGAGCGGCGACACGATGGTGGTGGAAGCCGAGGGCACTGGCGGTTACCAAGGTGCAGCTTTCATCTACGGCCGCAATCAGGGGGGAGCGGGACTCTGGGGACTTGTAGCTACCTTGAGAGTAAACGGGTACGGGTACCTCGCGTTGAATAGTGGCACCATGATGATCGGTGAGGAGGGCACGGTCTACGTTTACAATCGCAATCAAGGCGGGGCGGATCAGTGGGGACTGGTTGCCACCTTGAATGATCCGAACCCGGCGTCTGATGACGCCTATGCGGGAGCCGTCGCTATAGGCGGAGACACCTTGGTGGTAGGGGCATTTAATTCTGGTGCCAGCTATCAGGGCGCGGCCTACATCTACGACATCGGCGGCGGCAGCTACACCCAGGCCGCGAGCATCACCGATCCCGGAGCCAAGGAGAACGACTCTTTAGGCAGCGCCGTGGCCGTGGACGGCGACACTGTGGTAGTGGGGGCGGATGGATTTAACGGCAATCAGGGCGCCGCCTACATCTACAGCCGCAACCAGGGCGGCGCGGGCTTGTGGGGTCTGGCCGGCAGCCTGAGCGATCCGGCAGCCAAGGCCAGCGACGACTTCGGCTGTTCCGTGGCCGTGAATGGCGATACCGTGTTGGTGGGGGCGGATGGCGTCAGCAGCAGCCAGGGTGCGGCCTATGTCTACAGCCGCACCCCATCGAGCGGCGCAGGCGACGGCTCAGGTGTCTGGGCACTGGCCGCCAGCCTGAGCGATCCGGCAACAAGCAGCGGCGACGCGTTCGGCGCTGCCGTAGCCGTCAATGGCGACACCGCCGTGGTGGGCGCCTATGGCAGCAGCGCCAGCCAGGGCGCCGCTTATATCTACAGCCGCAACCAGGGCGGCGCCGGCACCTGGGGCTTGGCCGACAGTCTGGGCGATCCGGCAGCGGCCAGCAGCGACGACTTTGGTAACGCCGTGTCGGTGAACGGCGATACGGTAGCGGTGGGCGCGTACGGCACCAGCGGCGGCAAAGGCGCGGCTTACGTCTACAGCCGCACTCCGTCGAGCGGCGCGGGAGATGGTTCGGGTGTATGGGCCCTGGCCGCCAGCCTGAGCGATCCAGGAGCCAAGGCTAACGACGCCTTCGGCCACAGCGTCGCCGTGGACGGCGACACCTTGTTGGTGGGAGCCGATGGCGTCAGCAGCAGCCAGGGCGCGGCGTATATCTACGGCCGCAACCAGGGCGGTACGGGGTTGTGGGGACTTGCCGCCAGCCTGAGCGATCCTGGAGCAAGCGCGAACGACAATTTCGGCGAATCTGTCGCCGTGAATGGCAATACCGCGGTGGTCGGGGCGGGTGGCTTCGCCGACGGTCGGGGCGCGGCCTACGTCTTCAGCCGTAACCAGGGCGGCACGGGGCTGTGGGGGCAGTTGGCTAGCCTGAGCGATCCTGGAATGGTGGCCAAAGACGAATTCGGCAATGCGGTAAACGTGGACGGCGAAACCATCGTGGTGGGTGCGAATGGCGCCGCCAGCGGTCAAGGCAGCACCTACGTCTACTCGCTGATCGCCAACTTGACCAGCGTCAGCCTTGCGCCGGTCTCCCTGAACTTCGCTCCGCAAGCCATCGGCAGTACCAGCGCGGGGCAGACCCTGACGCTGACCAATACCGGCAGCAACAACCTGATCGTGCGCAGCCTAAGCATCAGCCCTGCCGGCGACACCAACAACCCCGCGGATTTCTCGGTATCGGCCAACAACTGCGGCTCGCCGGTGCCTCCGGGCGGCAACTGCACGCTGCAGATCGTGTTCAAACCTAATGGTTTCCTCGGCGGAGCGGGCGCAGAAAGTGCGACCTTGAACATCCCGTCCAACGTGCCAGCCAGCACCAACACAATCGCGCTCAGCGGAACCGCCGTAGCGCCGCCGCCGCCGCCAACAAATCTCGTGGCGACGGCCGAAAACAACCAGGTGGTTCTGAGCTGGACCGCCTCGGCGGGCGCTACGGACTACTACGTGTTCTACGGCACGTCCCCCGGCGGGGAAACAACGAAAAGTGTTGCCGTGACGAGCACTTTCACCACCATCGCCGGCCTGAGCAATGGAATGCCGTATTACTTCGTGGTCAAGGCCTACAACCACCCCAGCGCCCTGACCAGCGCGGCATCCAATGAAGCCACGGCCACGCCGGCTGTCGTACCGGCGCCGACCAATCTCACGGCCATGGCCGGCAACAATCAGGTGGCGCTGAGTTGGGCGGCCTCGTACAACGATTCCGATTACTACGTGTTCTATGGCACGACTTCCGGGGGCGAGACCACCAAAAGCGCGGCCATAACCGGTACCTCCATCACTATCGCCGGCCTGAGCGACGGCACCACCTACTATTTCGTCGTCAAGGCCTACAACCACGGCAGCGGCATCACCAGCGCGGCATCCAACGAAGCCCCTGCCACACCTGCGGTGGTCCCGGCGCCGGCCAATCTTGCGGCGACCGAGGGCAATGAACAGGTAACGCTGAATTGGTCGGCCTCGTCCGGTGCTTCCGAGTACTACGTGTTCTATGGAACGACTTCCGGCGGCGAGACCACCCAAAGCGCGGCCGTGACCAGCACCTCGACCACGATTAGCGGCCTGAGCAACGGCACCACGTACTATTTCGTGGTCAAGGCTTACAACCAGGCCAGCGGCATCACCAGCGCCCGTTCCAATGAAGTTAGCGCGATGCCAGTTCTTGCCTTGCCTGCCGCGCCGACCAATTTCGAAGGCAGCTCGGCTTCGTTCTGCCCTTCCGGCTGCTTAAGTGCCTTCTTTAATTGGACGGCTTCGGCAGCAAATGAGGCCGCCAGCTATAATATCTACGCTGGTACGACTTCCGGCGGTGAGTCTGGAAATCCTTTCTATACAGGCATCACCGGCACCAGATACCAGACCGGCTATTTCAATGTCGGCGACACATATTATTTCAAGATCGCGGGCGTCAATTCCATCGGCATCGGTCCGCCGTCGGCCGAGATTAAGGTCACTTTTTTTCCGCCAGCGCCCTCCCTCTATGCGACGGCTGGCGACGGCCAGGTGATGCTGAACTGGACGGCCTCACCTGGCGCTTCCGATTACTACGTCTACTACAGCACCAGCCCCGGCGGCGCGACGACCAAGAGCGCCGCGGTGATCGGCACGTCAACGACCATCACCGGCCTGAGCAGCGGTACGACCTATTATTTCGTGGTCGAGGCCTATGACCACAGCGCCGCCATAAGCAGCGCGCCGTCCAACCAAGTGAGCGCCACGCCGAACTGAGGTGGCGGCCGATGCCGGGGCGAGCTGCGGCGGCTCGCCAATTGCCTGCTCGGCAGGGAGCCGCTCCAGCTAGTTGGAGCGGCCGCCGGTTTGTCCGATCGGGCGGGTGAAGGTGTAAGCCGCCGGCTCTCCCACCAGGCGGTGCGCGGCGCCGGGAACATTGCCGGATGCCGCTTCGAACGGCAGGCCGGCCAGGAACACCACCCCGCCGAGCAGGGTGCCCGCCAGGCTCAGCGGACGCAGCACCAGCACGTCCATGGCGATGGCGCCGGACGAGGGTGTGGTGTCGTTTTCGGTGCTGAATTTCGCGTCGGAATCGTCCAGCGCGGCGGCCGAGGTGGACGCCAGCACCAGCATGGCGGCGGCGGCAAAGCTGGAAATACGGAACTTAACGGACATGGCAAGCCGCCCCCATTTGAAATGCGCGGTCCGATCAGACTAGGCGGCGCGTTATAGTTCTGTCAACTTCTTCGTAAAACGGATGAAGTATGCCCGGCATCGTCCTGTACCAGCCTGAGATTCCGCCCAATACGGGCAACATCATTCGCCTCTGCGCCAACAGCGGTGCGCAGCTGCACCTGGTGCGTCCGCTGGGTTTCAGCCTGGACCACGCGCAACTGCGCCGGGCCGGGCTGGATTATCACGAATACGCCCGGCTGCGGGTGCATGACAGTCTCGAAGCGCTGCGCGCGGAACTGCCGGCCTCCCGCTGGCTCGCCTTCAGCACCCGCGGCCGCACCCGCTACGATGCCGTGCAATACCGGGAGGACGACCTGCTGCTGTTCGGGCCGGAAACGCGCGGCCTGCCCGACGCCCTGCTCGACGCGCTGCCGCCGGACCAGCGCCTGTTCCTGCCGCAGCGTCCCGGCATCCGCAGCCTGAACCTGTCCAACGCCGCGGCGGTGGCGGTGTACGAGGCCTGGCGGCAGTTGGGCTATGCGGGGAGCGCGCAGCCGGGTTAAGCGATGACGTCATCCGGGAGCGGCAACTCGCCGCCCTTGCGGCGCATCAGGCGATCAAAGGCAGTGAAATCCGCCCGCTCGCGGCGCTCGGCGAAGAACGCCGCGGTATTCATGGCGGAAAGCTTTTCTGCTACCGCCGTCGCGACGAATTGATTGACGCTGATCCCATCCGCCTTGGCCCGCCGTTCCACCTCCGCCTTGACCGAGCGCGGTAGCCGCAGCGGGTAGGTGCTTTGTGGACTCTTCATGATCTGATCCTCTGCAAGGCCAATGCGGGCGTCAACACCTTGATGCCAAATTGTGTTGGCATTGGCCCGATTTCAGCGCGCTGATGCCGTCCCCGGCGGCAGCGCCACGACCCGCCATGCTGCCCTCAGGCTGCGCGCCTTCGCCAGATCCCGGAACATCGCGCCCCACTCGTGAAACGCGATTTTCAGCGGATTGAACGTGCTGATGTTCTTGGTCAGCCCATAGCGTACCGGCTCGCCTTCCGGCTCGAAGCTGCCGAACAGCCGGTCCCAGACGATGAAGATGCCGCCGTAGTTGCGGTCCAGGTAGCGCGGGTTGGAGCCGTGGTGCACGCGGTGGTGGGCCGGCGTGTCCAGCAGCCATTCCAGCGCGCCCAGGCTGCGCACGGCCTCGGTGTGGATGAAGAATTGATAGATCAAGCTGATCGACATCTGGATCAGCACCGCCGCGGGGTGGAAGCCGAGCAGGGGCAGCGGCAGCCAGAACCAGTAGCCGGTGATCGCCTCGGTCCAGGGCTGGCGCAGGGCCACGGCGAAGTTGAAGCGCTGGCTGGAATGGTGGTTGACGTGGGTGCACCAGAGCAGGCGGATGCGGTGGTGGCAGCGGTGGAACCAGTAGTAGCAGAAATCATCGCCGACCAGCAGCAGCGCCCAGCTCCACCAGGCGCTCATCGGCAGGTCGAACAGGCGGTGCCGGTACACCAGGGTGAACAGCCACAGCCAGAAAAACTTCATCGGCGCGGCGATGATCACGTTGCCCAGTCCCATCGCCAGGCAGGCCAGGGTGTCCTTCGTCTCGTAGGCCCCGCGGCCGCCTTTCAAGTCCCATAGCAACTCGGCGCCTAGGGAGGCGACGAAGACCGGGATGAACCAGAGGATGATGTCGTCCACAGCAGTTGTCAGTTGCTAGTTCTCAGTTGTCAGTAGCCTAAGCTTTTGCTGACAACTAGCAACTGACAACGAACCACTGCTTTACCCCGCTTCCGCACGCAGCGGCCGGTCGGCCAGGCGCTTGAGCGCTTCCACCGCGGTCACCTGCCCGGCGATCACCGCGCCGGCCGTCTCCAGCAGCGGCAGCTCGACGTTGTGCAGCTGCGCCAGGCGCAGCACTTCCGGTGCGGCGCGCACGCCCTCCACCACGCCCTCGATTTCGTCGTAGGCCTCGGCGGGCTTGCGGCCCTGGCCCAGCAGCAGGCCGTAGCGGCGGTTGCGCGACTGATTGTCGGTGCAGGTTAGAACCAGGTCGCCCAGGCCGGACAGCCCCATCAGCGTTTCGGGTCGGGCACCGAGGCTTTCACCCAGGCGCATGATTTCGGCAAGGCCCCGCGTAATCAA
>CAJCJI010000240.1 GCA_903970595.1 Verrucomicrobiota bacterium | reverse complement strand
CGGACGCCGATCGGGGCGCACCGTTCGCGCAGCGCATCGGGCAGCAGCAGGCAGCGCTCAAGCTGCCCTTGCTTCCGACCACCACCATCGGCTCCTTCCCGCAGACGGCGGAGATTCGCGCCGCCCGCGCCGCCCACAAGGCCGGCAAGCTCGCCGATGCGGACTACATCCAGGCCATGCAGGCAGAAATCCAGCTGGCCGTGCGCAAGCAGGAAGAGTTGGGCATCGACGTCCTGGTGCACGGCGAAGCCGAGCGCAACGACATGGTCGAGTACTTCGGCGAACAGATGGACGGCTATGCCTTCACCCAGAACGGCTGGGTGCAGAGCTATGGTTCGCGCTGCGTCAAGCCGCCGGTGATCTACGGCGATGTCTCGCGGCCCAAGGCCATGACGGTGGAATGGTCGCGCTACGCGCAGAGCCTGACGGACAAGCTGATGAAGGGCATGCTCAGCGGGCCCATCACCATGCTGTTCTGGAGTTTCGTGCGCGACGATCTGCCGCGCAAGGACGTGGCCCTGCAGCTGGCGCTGGCCCTGCGCGACGAGGTCTGCGACCTCGAGGCGGCGGGCATCAAGCTGATCCAGATCGACGAGCCGGCCATCCGCGAAGGCCTGCCCCTCAAGAGGGCCGAATGGCCGGCCTACCTGGACTGGGCGGTGCGGGCCTTCCGCATCACCGCTTCCGGCGTGCGGCCGGAGACGCAGATCCACACCCACATGTGCTACTCGGAGTTCAACGACATCCTGCCGTCGATCGCCGCGATGGATGCGGACGTGATCACCATCGAGACTTCGCGCGCGCGCATGAAGCTGCTGGATGCCTTTGCCGAGTTCAAGTATCCCAACGACATCGGCCCCGGCCTCTACGACATCCATTCGCCGCGCGTACCGGCCGCCGAGGAAATGAAGACCCTGCTCGCGCGCGCGCTGGCGGTGGTGCCGGCCGAGCGCCTGTGGGTGAATCCGGATTGCGGCCTCAAGACCCGCGCCTGGCCGGAGACCGAAGCCGCGCTGCGGGTGATGGTGGCGACCGCGCGCGAGGCGCGGGCGGGGTTGAACGGATGACTTTCCAGTGCTTACGAACGGCTGCTTCAGGGCGTATTCTTCAACGCAGGAATTTTAGAGAGCGGATTGCCGAACAGATATGGACGCCGCTGCGTTCCATGCGTTTGAAAAACAGGGATGGGAACAATCCACCGATCCCTACCACCGGTATTTCGGTCCGCTCACGGCGCAGGCCGGCGCGGCGCTGCTCGATGCGCTGGATGCCTCGCCGGCAGGCAAGGCGCTGCTCGACCTTGCCACCGGGCCGGGCTACCTCGCCTTGCATGCTGCAAGAATAGGCTACGGCCCCGTGGTGGGGATCGATTTTTCCGAAGCGATGGTGGCGCTGGCTCAGCAAGCCGCGAGCGCGGATGCAGGCGGGGTCCTATTCAAACCGGGTGACGCCGAGGCCCTGGACGAAGCCGATGCCGCGTTCGATACGGTGAGCATGAATTTCGGCCTGCTCCACCTGGGGCAGCCGCAGCGGGCCATCGCGCAGGCCCACCGGGTATTGAGGGCGCCGGGGCGGTTCGGCTTCACGGTCTGGGCAGAACCGCGGCGGTCTATCGGATTCGGCATCATCCTGCGGGCGATAGACGCCTTTGCGGACAAGACGGTGCCGATTCCCGAAGGGCCGGCCTTCTTCCAGTTCAGCGATCCGGCGCACAGCATGGCCGCGCTGCGGGCCGCAGGATTCACGCATGCCGAGGTGAAGACGGTGGATATGACATGGACGCTGGATTCGGGCGCGGCGCTGTTCGACGCGTTCCTGCGCGGCACCGCGAGAACCGGCGGACTGCTGCGGGCGCAAACGCCCGGGACTCTCGATGCCATCCGTCGATGCGTGATCGGGGATACCGCGCAATATGCATCGGATACCGGCGTGCGGATTCCGATGGCCGCGGTCATCGCCACGGCAACGAAATTGGCGTAGGGACGCCGCCGTTTGTCCTAGCCCAGCTTTTCCAGCAGCGACTTCAATTCCGCCTGCTGCGCAGCGCTAAGGCGGACCAGGCGCCGGCCAAACGCTTCCGCGAGCAAGGCCAGTCCCGCGCTCATGAGCTTGCGCCCTTCCGGCGTCAGCGAGAGCTTGTGGCGGCGCAGGTCGGCGTTGTCGATCTCGCGCCTGATCAGTTCGGCGGCTTCGAGCCGCTTCACGTAGACGGTGACGCTCGGCTTGGGAATCAGCAAAGCCTCGGCAAGCGCGGCAGGGTGCGGATGCGCGTCGAGTTCGGCGAGAAGAAACAGTTCCTTGACCTCGATCCCCAGCGCGCGCAGCGCGGGCGCGACTTCGCCGAGCATCGATGCGACGAGCCGGTAGTTGAGCGACCACAGCTTCATGATGTCGGTTTTCGCCATGCGGCTTGACACCCCAATTAGTTTAATATTAACTATATTTATGTTTAAACAAACAACAGTGTAAACCAATATACCACGGAGAACCCACATGTCTCTCGATCATTACGTGACCCTAGGCCGCTCCGGCCTGCGCGTCAGCCCCTTGTGCCTCGGCGCGATGACCTTCGGCGAGGATCTCGGCTGGGGCTCCTCCGTCGAGGAATCGCAGCAGATCATGGACCGCTTCATCGCTGCCGGCGGCAACTTCATCGACACGGCGAACTTCTACACCATGAGCCACTCGGAGAAGATCATCGGCGACCACATCGGCCGCGACCCGGCCAAGCGCGACCGCCTGGTGATCGCCACCAAGTTCAGCGGCAACCTGTATCCGGGCGACCCGAACGGCGGCGGCTCCGGCCGCAAGTCGGTGATCAACGCCTGCGAGCACTCCCTGCGCCGCCTGCAGACCGACTACATCGACCTGTACTGGCTGCACAACTGGGACGTCCACACACCGATCGACGAAACCATGGCGGCGCTGGAAGACCTGGTACGTTCGGGCAAGGTCCGCTATATCGGCGTCTCGGACACGCCGGCGTGGAAGGTGGCGCAGGCGAACGTCATGGCGCAGTTCCGCGGCTGGTCGTCCTTCATCGGCCTGCAGATCGAGTACTCGCTGCTGGAGCGCTCGGTCGAGCAGGAGCTGGTGCCGATGGCGCAGGAACTGGGGCTCGGCATCACGCCCTGGTCGCCGCTCAAGAGCGGCGTGCTGTCCGGCAAGTACACGCGCACCTCGGCCGCGGACAAGGCCAGCCGCGCGTTCGCGGGGACGTTTCTCAACGAGAAGGCCTACGCGCTCGTCGACGAACTCGGCATCATCGCCAAGGCCCACGACAGCACGGTCGCGCGGGTGGCGCTGGCCTGGGTGCGGATGCAGCCCGGCGTCAGCTCGACCATCATCGGCGCCCGCCGGCTCAGCCAGCTGGAGGACAACCTGAAGTCGCTGGAGCTGGTGCTGACCGCGGCCGAACTCGCGCACCTCGACGCGCTGAGCAAGCCCGCGTTCGGGTTCCCGCAAAGTATGCAGCCGATGTTCCCGTCGATCCACCACGGTGGAAACACGGTGAATGGTGTCTATGCGCCGCCGTCGCCGTTCGTTATCGACAAGACGGCCAAGCCGTACTGAGGAACGTCGGAGGACGGCGAACGACCGCTTTCCGTCGCTAAATTTTTAGAGTTGACGGGCAACTTCCAGCAATTACCTGCGAGCGGAGTAGTTTGATGTTGCTGCAACTAGTCCGCAGGAGGTAGGTCCGAAAGCAGCTCCTGCGGCTCGCCGTAGAACTGCACGCCGAGCCGGATGCGCTCGCGGCCCTGGGCCAGGCGGTGGCGGTTGGTGTCGCGCAGGGAATAGACGCAGCCGCAGTATTCCTGCTGGTAGAAGTTCTCGCGCTTGGCGATTTCCACCATGCGCGCGGAGCCGCCTTTCTTGCGCCAGTTGTAATCCCAATAGGCCATTTCCGGATAACGCGCGGCGGCGCGGTGACCGCAGCCGTTGATCTGCTCCATGTTCTTCCAGCGGGAAATGCCCAGCGAGCTGCTGATCAGCGAGTAGCCATGCTCGTGGGCGTACAGCGCGGTGCGCTCGAAGCGCATGTCGAAGCACATGGTGCAGCGGGCGCCGCGCTCCGGCTCGTTCTCCAGGCCCTTGGCGCGCGCAAACCAGTTGTCGGTGTCGTAGTCGGCGTCGATGAAGGGCACGCCGTGCTTCTCGGCGAAGCGGATGTTCTCCTGCTTGCGCAGTTCGTATTCCTTCACCGGGTGGATGTTGGGATTGTAGAAGAAGATGGCGTAGGCGATGCCCGAGGCCTGGATCGCCTCCATCACCTCGCCGGAGCAGGGCGCGCAGCAGGAATGCAGCAGCAGGCGTTCGTGCCCGGGCGGCAGTTGCAGTTTTTCGCGGACGATGGGCTCGCTCATGCAGGCATTTTAGCTCAAGCGGAGACAGCGATGTCCGCCCGGCAAGGCGCCATCAGAAGTCCCGGCTTGCCTCACCGGTGTCCATATAGGCTTTCGCCCATAGGGCCATCTGCAGGTGCAGCGACTTGCACCAGGCGCGGTGCATGCGGATGACCTCGTCGCTGCCATGGCCCTTGGCGGCCAGGTAGTCCTTCATCGTCTCATTCATGACGGCGACGAAAGCGACGATGTCGCCGTAGGGGACATAAGCGGTCGAGCGAACGCCGTCGGTCTGGTTTTTCCTGATGCTGGTGTGCCGGAGTGCGATTTCCTGCTGATAGTCCAGCCACTCCTGGTCATAAGGGCGCAGGCAGGTGTCGAGGATCCATTGCTCGAACCGCCGGTTGCTGCGCGCCAGGTAATCGGGATTCGGACTGCCGTCGAGGTTGCGCGAGTGGCGGGCGAGGTGCGGGATGCCGGCGATGATGTTGGCCCGCCAGTGCTTGACGATGCGCTCCACCTGTTCGGCGAGAACCGGCCCCGCCAGGTGCAGGTAGTGCTCATCCTCGGCGGTGAAGCCGGCCGAAACCTTGAGGTTTTGCAGCTGCTCCAGGGTCACGGGTGAGCGCGCGACAGCGGGCTCGCCGTAGTTGTATCCGGGGATTTGGCGGGTCACTTCATTCATGTTCCAAGCCTCCAGCAAGAGATGCTTGAGCGAGCCCCGTATCCTATCGGGCGGGGCTCCATTCTCCACTGTTTGCTGATCGAAAAAACACGAGTCCTGGCAAAGCGCCAGGCATCCGGTCCTTGCGGCTCAGCGCCGACCGGCGTTGTGGTGTCGAAGGACTACTTGCGCGGTCGCGCCGCCCGCCGATTCGCGGGCACGGCTCTTCGGTGCCTCGTCACGGGCTTGGTGGTGTCGGCTGACTCAAACAATTGCCGAAGCCCGTGTGCCAACAGTTCGACGGCCTTCCCCAAGGCGCCGAGTTGCCCAACCCGGACGATCGCGACGGATCGGTGCAGGTCAAACGACGGGGGACGCAATACTTTCACCGTATCGATGGAATGATTCCTGGCAATAAAGCGAGCGGGTAGCAACCCGAGACCATAACCGGACTGAACGAACGCCAGCTGCATATGCATGTTGTGGATTTCGGCCGCAATCATTGGGGTGAAGCCGGCACGCTCCATTCGATCGACGAGGCCCGCCCGAAGAAAGCACCCGGGCGGATTGAGCACCCAGGGTGCCCGGGCCAGACTTTTCCAATCACCGTCAAGCTTGCCTGCGGCGCCTTGAACGATCTCCATGCGGTCGCTAGCGATGATATTCGTCAGAAGAGGTGCAGGCGCGGTTTTACCTTCGGGCAACAACACGGCAGCAACGTCGAGTTCACCCGCGAGCAGCCGGTTAATTAATTCACCTGTCAGTTCGGTCGACAGCCGCAGTCGGACCTTGGGGTATTTCTCGGTCAGCGCCTGAATAGGTTCGATAAGCGTCCCCTCGGCCAGGGCATGCGCGAGCCCGATGCGCAAGAGGCCGTGAGGTTCGGCGTCGCTCGACGTAAGAGATTTCAGCGTCTCGGTCCGCTGTAGCAGATCCCGCGCTTGTTCGAGCACCCTGGAGCCCAGCGAGTTCAGGCGCGGCGGCTTGACCGAGCGGTCGAGTAACTCGGCACCCAGTGCAGCCTCCAGCCTTTGCACTTGCCGGGTAATCGCAGAGGGCGTCCGGAATAGACGATCGGCTGCACCGGCTATGGACCCGGCCTGGGCGAACTCTACGAGGGCGCGTAAATCATCGAACATGGGAGCCTCCTGAAGCACTTCTAAAACCGCGCGGCAAGGAATGGCGGTATCGTGCGTTTACAGAATCATTATAATGATAATAATGAACTTGTAGAATTATCGGTTCTCCGTTAAAAAGTACAGGGACTTCACTTTTGTTGAAACCCTGATGCCTCAGGCGATTCAAGTTCGGCAGATTGGCGCCACCTCCGGCTCCACAGTTCTGATCATCGATCCGACTATCCACGGGAGTTATCCATGAGCAAGACCGCCATTACCTCGCCGGAACTCGCTCCGCCGGTCGGCCCGTTTTCCCAGGCCGTCGAAGCCGGCGGTTTCATCTTTTTCAGCGGTCAGGTCGGCCAGGACCCGGCGACGGGCAAGCTGGTGGCGGGAGGCATTGCGGCCGAGACGGAGCGCGTCTTCCAGAATCTCTCGGCGCTTCTCAAGGCGGCCGGCAAGAGTTTCGATGATGTCGTGCGCGCCGGGGTGTTTCTCACGAGCATGAGCGACTTCATGGCGCTGAATGGCGTTTACGCCAGGCATTTCAGTCAGCCCTTTCCCGCCCGTACGACGATCGAAGTTGCCGCCCTGCCGCTGGGAGCCTGCGTTGAGATCGACTTCGTCGTGAAGGCTTGAGCCGGCGCAAGGAGGATGATCTCATGAAATATCCCTTTCACCTCGTCGACGTGTTCAGTTCAGAGCCGTTCGGCGGCAACCAGCTCGCGATTCTGCCCGACGCCACCGGCATTTCGACCGAGGGCATGCAGAAGATCGCCCGCGAGTTCAACTTTCCTGAAACCACCTTCGTCCTGCCGCAGGACGATCTCGCAAACACCTATCGCGTGCGCATCTTCACGCCGCAGGCAGAGCTCGACTTCGCCGGACATCCCACGATCGGGACCGCCTGTGCGCTGGTGATGAAACAGCCTGTCCAGGCCGCTGACCCCATCCGGCTGAGCCTGGAGGAGAATATCGGTCCCGTACTGGTCGATGTCGCCCGGCGAAACGGGGGATATCATGGCACCTTGACCTTATCGCGGAAGATCGACGCACCGGCCGGCGCACCGGCTCCGGCCGACATCGCGGCCGTCCTTTCCATCGCGCCTGAGGAGGTGATTCAATCCTTTTTTGCGGGCGTCGGCCTTCCCTTCTGCTTTGTCCAACTGAAGTCGAACGAGGCCGTCGATCGGGCGGCGGTCAATCGTGCGGCCTGGACGGCAACGCTCTCGCGAGCCTGGTCCCCCAACCTGTTTTTCTTCGCCGGAGATCTGCGGGACGGCGGCATGCTCTATGCCCGCATGTGCGCACCCGCGCTGGGCATCGAAGAAGATCCCGCGACGGGCAGCGCCTGTGCCGCCCTCGTCGGCGCCATGGCATCGAAGCATGGCTTCGGCGGGACAGGCTATCGCCTCTCCATCCAGCAAGGCGTCTCGATGGGGCGCCGAAGCGAAATCGAAGCGCAGGCGCGGATGAGCGAAGGCGTCGTGACCTCGGTCAGCGTGGGTGGTGCCACGGCATACATCGCAAGCGGCGAAATCGAGGTGCCGCCATCCGCGCTTGTATCCTAGGGGGCAACCGCCGGTCTGACCAAAACCGGTCTTTGACGAAAGCCTGCTCCGGAAGCGTCGGCTACCGAAGCGCCGGCGTATGAAATCGATGGCGAGCGCTGCTGGCACCCCCAGTCGTTCATCCGGCCGCTCCCGACACAAAGGCGCCAATGGCGAGTGTCCGGTATTGGGGTGTATACCGACAGCTCCGTCAAATTGGAAGACCTGATTTAGGTCGGATTACTCGGGCTGTCTTTAGGCTAAGCTGTCGATGAACATTATAAATTCTGGAGGAGATCGGATGAATATCCGTGGGATGCTTTCATGTGCCGTCGTCGCCATGCTCGCCCCGTATGCGGCCCAGGCCGCTGACGCTCCCTTCAAGAATTGTCCTTTCACCGGCGTGATGCCTGATTTCGCGGCGAAGAAGCCCCCGCAATGGAGGCACTGGGACCCGCAGGTCTTCACCGTCAAGGACGGCGACGGCTCCAAGGACATCACCGCCTACGGCGCCATCTGCGATCAGGACTATACGGAGAATGCGGGCAAGGACCCTGTCACCCCGCTCGAGGTGATGGAGAACTTCAAGGAGCAGCTTCGGCAGGAAGGCGCCGAGATCGCACGCGACGCGCCAGGCAACCCGAGCCAGGTGATCGGCCATCTGAGCAAGGACGGCAAGGAATACTGGATCCGCATCAACAGCGGCAATGACGGATATTATTCCGTCAGGGTATTGAGTGTGGAGCCGTTCAAGCGCAGCCTCCTGCCGCCCAGCGGCAATGACTACCGGCTGATCGGCCATATGCCCGGCTTCATCGCCGGTACGCCCACCAAGAAACATTTCGACGAGGTGGAGTTCGGGCTTCCCGCCGCGCAGAGCGTTCGCATTCGCGGCGCAGTCTACGGAGTCGAATACCGGGGTCCAGCCAAGGACCCGGAGCAGGTGATCACCACTGAGGAAATCGTGGAGAATTATCGGCAGGCCCTGAAGGACCTGAATGCCGAGTTCCTCTACGACGCGCCGGGCGGGATCACTGCCCGCGTCGACGATCACGGCCAGACGGTCTGGTTAAAGATCAACGATCATTCGGTGGTGACGGTCGAGGAGAAGCCGTTCCAGCTGAGCATCCAGCCGCCCACGGCGGATGTGATGAAGGACAAGCTGGACAAGGAGGGTCATATCGCCCTCTACGTGAATTTCGATTTCGCCAAGGCGACGCTGAAGCCGGACGCGGCACCGGTGATCGCCCAGGTGGTCGAGCTCCTGAAGCGCAATCCCGATCTCAAAGTGTCGATCGACGGGCACACCGACAACATCGGCGCTCACGATTACAACATGAAGCTGTCGCAGGATCGCGCCGCCTCGGTAGCCGCGGCAATCGCCGCGGCCGGCGTCGACGCGGCCCGCTTGAAATCCGCCGGCTATGGCCCGGACAAGCCGATTGCCTCGAACGACACCGACGAGGGGCGGGCCAAGAACCGCCGGGTCGAACTGGTCAAGGCACCGTAAGGCCTTGGCATGAGCCGGGTCGGGATGCTGTCCCCGACCCGGGCTGAAGCATGCCGCGCGTGGCTTAGCGAAAGATTGCAATCGAGCGGGCCGCCTGGTGCTGCCCGCGGCCAGTTCGCGCTGTGTGCGAGCAGGGGATTTGTCGCTGCAAGAGCGGATAAACGGTGAATTCAAGAAAAGCCGCTCAGGCAGGTTCCCGCTCGATCCGGGCTTGCGCTGACCCGCCGCCGTCCTGGGTGCCGACCGAAGCCGGCAGGTCCGAAGGCCTGAGGCGATCCGCGCGGATCATCTCCGCGCCCTTCTCGGCAATCATCACGGTGGGCGCATTGGTATTGCCTGAGGTGATCGTAGGCATGATCGAGGCATCGACCACGCGCAATCCGGCTACGCCGAGGACCCGCAGCTGCGCGTCGACCACGGCTTCGGAGTCATCCGCCAGTCCCATCTTGCAGGTGCCGACGGGGTGAAAGATGGTGGTGCCGACCAAGCAGGCCGCGATCGCCAGTTCCTCGTCAGTCTGGTACCTGGGGCCGGGCAGGTACTCCTCGGGCCGATACGGCGCCAGCGCCGCCATCGATACGATGCGCCGGGTCAGCCGCAGGGCTTCGACCGCGATCTTGCGATCCTCCTCGGTCGAGAGGTAGCGCGGCGCGATGCTGGGAGCGTCCGCGGCCTGGCGCGAAACGATTTCGACCGAGCCGCGCGAGGTCGGCCGCAGGTTGCAGACGCTCGCGGTGAACGCCGGGAAGCGGTGCAGCGGATCGCCGAACTTGTCCAGCGACAGGGGCTGGACGTGATATTGCAGGTTGGGCGTGGCCTGCGCCTCACTGGATTTGGCGAACACGCCGAGCTGGCTCGGCGCCATGCTCAAGGGGCCGCCCCGGCGCCAGGCGTATTCCAGGGCCATCAGCATCGGGCCGAAGCGGCTGTTGGCCAGATGATTGAGGGAGCGGATGCCTTGTGTCCGGTACACCGAGCGCAGCTGCAGGTGATCCTGCAGGTTGCGGCCCACGCCGGGCAGGTGGCGCAGCGGCTCCAGTCCGAGCGCGGCAAGCTGGCTC
>CAJCJI010000239.1 GCA_903970595.1 Verrucomicrobiota bacterium | reverse complement strand
GCGGGCGGCGCTTTTCCCGTCAGCGGTACCTGGAATTTCTCGCAGCATGCAACGCAGTCTCAATGGGAGTACCCGATGTCCTTATTCAAACTGACGCTGGCGCTTGCCGCCCTGATCGCGGCCCAGTCCGTTGTTGACTTCGCTTATGGCGACGACACCTCCGTCAAGTCCAATTCCGGCCTGGCCGCCGACGTCATCGTCAACGGCCAGCCGATCAGCCAGAACCATGTCACCCTGATGAGCGCCAACTTCACGCCGGAGAAGACGCCGCCGGGGCCTGAAGCCAAGGCCGCCGCACGGTCCGAGCTGATCACCGAGGAGTTGCTGGCGCAGCAGGCGCGCAAGGAAGGCCTCGACAAGAAGCTGGAAGTGGCCGACCAGATCGCCTTCCAGGAGCGCAGCATCCTGTCGCGAGCCTACCTGGAAGACTATTTCTCCAAGAATCCGGTCACCGAAGAAAGCCTCAAGTCCGCCTACGAGTGGAATCGCGCCAACGGCAAGATCGTCGAATACAAGGTGCGGCAGATCCTGGTGCCCGGCTTCGAAACAGCGCAACAGGTGATCGACAAGCTCAACAAGGGCGAGGACTTCGCCGAACTGGCCAAGCACTACACGCAGGATCCCGGCGGCCAGAACAACGGCGGCGACCTGGGCTGGTTCCGGCCCGATATTTTCGTCGAGCACAATTTTTGCGATGCGGTGGTGGCGTTGAACAAGGGCGAGTACAGCAAGACCCCGCTGCGCACCCGCTTCGGCTGGCACGTCATCAAGGTCGAGGACGGTCCGCGGCCGGTGAAGAACCCCGAGCCCTACGACGCCCTGGACGACAACGCCAAGCAGGCGCTGCGGCAGAAGACCGCGCAGATCAAGCTGGAGAACCTCACCGCCAGGCTTTCCGCCAGCGCCAAGGTCACCGGCCCCGGCGCCGCCGGTTCAGCGAGCGCCAAGAGCGCGCGCTGAACCGGCGCCGCACCTGAGCAGCAGATTCATTAACGGGAGTTCACCCCATCATGAAACGTATCCTGAGTTCCGCCGCCCTGGCCTGCCTGCCCTTGTTTTCCGCCTGCACCGGTCCGGCGGCCAAGCCCGACGCAACGGCTGCCGCGCCGGCTGCCGCTCCCGTCACCGACGGTCTGTCCCTGCAGGACCGCATCGACCTGTTCGTGCACGAAGCGCGCGTTGGCGAGATCGACAATGTGAAGGCGGGCCTGGCCGCCGGCGTGCCGCTGAATTCCTTCGATACGCTGGGCCAGAATGCGCTGATCGCCGCCTTGAGCTACAACTCGCTGGATGAAGTGAAGCTGCTGCTGGACCATGGCGCCGATCCCAACGTGCGCGACCACGCCGGCTGGACCCCGCTGCATTTTGCCGCCTGGTTCGGCAGCACGTCGGCGGTGATGCAGGCCCTGCTCGATCACGGCGCGAAAATCAACGAGCGTAACGACCGCGGCATCACGCCGCTGTACTTCGCCAGCATTTCGGGCCACGAGCTGCAGGTCAGGCTGCTGCTGGAGCACGGCGCCGATCGCAGTATCGCCTCGACTTCCGGCTATACGCCGCTGCGAGCCGCCCAGGTGAAGGGTTATTACGCCGTGGTGGCGCTGCTCGATCCGGATGCCGCCAAGGCCGCTGCGGCGAAGCCTGCTGCGCCGGCCACCACCGGCGGTACGCATTGAGAACCTGATGGCCATGCACAGGGCCGGCGCTGCCGCCGCCCTGCTTGCCGCCCTGGTTTGTGCTGCCGCGTCCGCCCACGAGGAGGCGGCGGCGGGCTTGTCCGAGGTGTGGTTGGACAAGGCCGCTCAGCACCAGGCCGGCATCCGCACGCTGCCGGCTGCCGCGGCTTCCGCGTGGGTGCGCCTGCCCGCCGTGGTGGTGGCCGACCCGCGCCGCGACCTGAGCATCGCCGCGACACAGGATGGACTGATCGTCGCGGCGGATAAGCAGTTGCCCGTCGCCGGGCAGGCGGTCAAGGCCGGACAGATCCTGGCCTGGTTGCGCCCGGTGCTGACCCAGCCCGACCGCAGCGACATGAATATGGACCTGACCGTGGCGCAACGCGACCTCAAGCAGGGCCGCATCCAGATCAACCGCTACGGCATCGACGAGAACCAGCACCTCGACGTGAAGCTGTCCACGCCCACCGTCGATATCGTCACCAACTACCGCAGTGCCCAGGCCCGCAACGGCGAACTGACCGGTGCCCTGGAGAATCCCCTGCCGGTGATCGCGCCCCGGGCCGGCACCATACTGCGCAGTCCCGCTATTGCCGGCAAGATCGCGGCGGCGGGGCAGACCCTGTTCGAAATCAAGGCGCCGGGGGTGCTCGCTGTAGAGGCCGAGTATGCCGACGACGATATCGACGCCGATGGCGTCGAGCAGGCGCTGACCGCCGACGGGCGGGCCTTGCCGCTGCACTTCCTCGGCGCCAGCTACGACAGCGCGCTGCGCGCGCATCGCGCGCTGTATGACCTGGCGGCCGAGGATGCCGATCTGCACGTCAACCAGCCCTTGCTGTTGGAAGCGCCGCGCGAGCGCAGCGGCCCGGCCGTATACGCCGTACCCGCCAGCGCGGTGTTCGCGCGCGATGGGCATGCCTGGGTATGGCTGCACCAGGATGCCCGGCGCTTCGTGGCGCGGCAGGTGGTCCTGGCCGGAGACGCCGAGGACGACACGGTACTGATCGGAGCCGGGCTGCGGCCGGGCGAGCGCGTGGTGACCGCGGGTGTCGACGCCTTGAGCGCCGCCGCGCGGGCAGGGCAGAAGCAGCCTTGACCCCGCGTTCCCTGCTGTTTGGCACGGGCCTCCTGGGTCTGCTGATGGCCGCGGGGAGCGCCGCCCATGAGGGCGAGGTGCATCGCGACGAGCAGCCCGCCGTGCCCCTTTCCGCCGCCGCCCTGGCCGAGCGGCCGCGGCGCTTGCCGGATGGCGAACTGTTCCTGCCCAAGCCGGCACAGCATCTGCTCGGCATCCGCACCGTCGTCTGGGCGGGGGGACCGGTGACCCAGCCGCTGTCCCTGCTGG
>CAJCJI010000238.1 GCA_903970595.1 Verrucomicrobiota bacterium | reverse complement strand
CCCGCCAGCGGCGACTGCTCGCCGCCGGCCTTGATTTCCCCGGTGCTGGCGGAATTGGTTTCCGGCGCCAGCGCATAACCCGCGGTGACGGTCGTCGACCCCAGCGTCATGCCAAATGCGCTGAGCGCGGTGGTGACCGTGGCGGCCGTGGGCACCGATCCGGCCGTGGTGATGGGAACGGTTACTGTGCCGGTGGAGTCGGATTGCGACGAGATATAGCCGAAACCACGCTGGGAATACAGGGTTTGCGTGCTGAAGGGTACGAATCCGGCATTGGTCGGTCCTGTTTCCCTTGCGCAGGTTCCCGAAGGCAGGTCCGAGGCATAGGTTTCGGTGACGCCGTTCGCCTCATAATTGGCGAGTGTGAAATAGGTGTACGGGTTGCTGGAGGGCGACAGCGAGCCGTAAACGACGCAAACGGGAACACTCAGGGTTGCATACAAGACGTCGTTGATCGAAGGATCGTCGCTGCTGTTCGCGACAAACATCCACGGCGAGGTATTGACGTTGTCGGAACTGAACAGACTGTTGGTGGAAATGGTGTTGCAGCTGGTGTAAACCGTGTTGGAACTGCTCAGGCTCTTGTAGTTGTAACAAGGATTGTTCACCACCTCCTCGCCGGCCGGCGCCGTGGGCTGCGTGGTCAAGGTGCTGAACGTGAAGCCGCCGTTGGGGCTCATGTAGTACACCCAGGTCGGGTACTCGGTGATGCTGCTCAGCGCGTATTGCTCCAGTCCGAAGTCGGCCACCGACATGTAGGTTTGCAGGATCTGGGCGATGCCGCCCTTGGCCACGTTGAGCCGGCTGGCGGAGTTGTCGTACTCGACTCCGCCGGAAACAACAGTGATGGGGGCCGAGCCGCTCGGACAGGTGGTGCCGTTGCTGTTGCTGCCGCCGCTGCCGACCAGCGGCGGGGTGAAGCCGCTGGGGATGACATAACAGGGTTGGGAACTGCTGGCCGAAAGCGCCGATTCAAGATTGTTGCTGCTGGCGTCGCTCAGGCCGCCGGCGCCGGTCAGGATCGCGCCGCTGACGTCGCCGTCGGTGGATTCCGAGTTGCCGATGGCAAACAGCACCTGCGGGTGTGCGGCAATCGGCGTGGTCAGCGGGGTCTGCGAAATGGTGATGACCGGAGGGCCGGAAGCTTCTGCGGCCCCGGCCAGGAGGAAGGCGAACGTGAACGCGACGAGGCGCCGGCTTGCAGCGCGGGAAGACCGGGTGCGGGAGATGGTCATTGGCGTTGTTCCGGCTGATTTCAGTGGTAGATGCTTTGCAGGGTGATGGGCGCGGTGGTGTCGCCGCCCGTCGCTTTGGCGGTGATCCGGTACACAATGGAACGCGTGCTATTACCAAATTGATTGAGGCTGGCTGAACCCCCGGCGACGGAAACGGAAGGCAGCTGCTCGATGATGTACACAGAAGCTTGCGAGCTGTCGGTGGCCTCGACAGGTCCGGTCGCCAAGTTGCTCGAGGTGGTCCAGAAGGTGCTGCCAATGGTGCCGCCGAGATACCAGGGAGGGTTGCCCGAAGCGGGCGAATAAATGTATTGGCCGGCAGTGTTTCCGTAGACGGGATTGCTATTTTGCGCGATGCTATCTTCCGCGGTACGCAAGGCTGATTCAGCCGATTGCATGGCCAGATTGCGATTCTGCAGATTGCTGGACATGCGCGCTTCCATGGTCTGCATGCGTGCCGCCGAAATGCCGATCAGGGTGATGAGGATCAGCATGATCAGGGCGACGAGCAGAGCGGCGCCGGCCTGGCGGGCCAGGATCAGCCTGGGGCTTGGCATGGTGGGGGCTTTCATGGCGTCGTGCGGAGCTTTGATACTGGTTTTCGGGTTAATCATGGCAGGATGTTGCGCAAGGCCACGGTCACTTGATACACGGTTCTTTGGCGGGTGTCGCGGGGCGGCGTGATGACCGTCCCATTCGGCATAGTGATCGTTGCCGCCGCCGCCGGCAATTGCACGGTTTGCAGCGGGCTGGCGACCAGGAACGACACCTGGATGCTGTTCACGCAGTTGAAGCTGGCCGTGCCGTTGAAGTTGAGAATGCAAACGGGCGCGGTGGTGGAGCCCAGGTTCGCCGCCGTTGTGTATTGCGTGGTGGCGTGCGTGGTATTGGGATCGGCGCCATACAGGATCTGCATGTTTTCGACGTCGGGCACGATTTCATTGGCCAGCAGGGTGTAAGCACCTGCCGAGGTGAGGGTCAGGTCGCCCCGAAACAAGGCGCCATCGCCGTCAGCACCCACGCCGATGTAGAAAATGCTGGTGGTCGGCAGGAACACCTGCGAGTAGTCGAAGGTGTCCGGCAGGGTTCCTGTTGAGTTACCCATGGTTGTGCCTGTGCTGCTGCTGCTCGGATTCACCTGACCGTAAGAAATGGTGTTGCTGCTGGCATTGATGCTGAATATCTGGAAGACGACGGACTTGGAGCAATCCGACTCCGCGACGAGCTGGCCGACCTGAAGACCAGCCACACTGGCGATGGTGATGTTCCCTGAACCGTAAGCGGTTACGGGCGATGGGAACTGCGTGCCGCCGGCGGCATTTTGCAGGGTGGTGTGAACCGCCAGAATGTCACTGTTTTTTACGGCCAAGCCTTGCAGGCCGTTGGCTTGGGTCGTGACCACGCCAGTATAGGGATTCGTCATGGTGACACTGAAATTGCTGGGCAACGCCGGCGACCAGTCACTTGTAGTCGAATCACCCGTCACGGGAGGGCTGGCGAGGGTGATGGTCCCGCCTGTTCCGGTGCCGACGGCGTCATAACCATCGACGACGTTGCCGAAATCGAACAGCACGTTCGGAGTGGTGGCACCGGTTGTCGTCACATTGGGGGCGGAAGCGCAGCCGATGTAGCCGGTGCTGCGCAGGGCCCGGTTCATGAAATCGGTGGAAAACCGTGCGCTGTCGGTCAGCGCCGAAGTGCCGTTGGTCTTGTGGTAACTCTGCCGCGAGCCCTGGAATACGGAAATCACGGCACCGATCAGCAGCAAGCCCAGCGTGACCGCCACCATCAACTCGACCAGCGAGAAACCCCGCTGAGGCTTGGCGAAGTCGCGCATCACAGTATGGTCTCGAGTTTCAGCGAGCCGCAGTTGGGGATGGTGCTCGGGCAGCCGTTCGTCAGCGTCGTGACCGTAGTGCCGCTTCCGGTACCGCAACCAGGGCTGGCCGAGGCGGCGGTGCCGGAGCCCGAGCTGGAACTGGAAGTAAACGCACTGATGCCCCTGGAGTCGTCCCAGACGACCGTAACGGTGACAGTCGTCAGGTCGCCGCCTGGGCCGGCCCCTCCAATGACCACGGAAATGCCGCCATCACCCGAGGGGAGTGTGCTGGTATTGGCAAGAGCGGTTTTCCAGGTGCACAGGTCTTCCTGTGCCAGGCCGGCGGCCGAGCAGTTCGCAGCAGCGCAGGTGCTGCCCGGGGTGGGGGCTGGGGCTCCGATCGCGATTGCGTACGCGGAGGGCGCCGTGGTCGCTATGGCCTTGTTGGCTCGCATGTTATCGACGATGCTGTTGGCCAGGATCGCCGCCTGAGTGTTCATCGCGGAGCTGTCGTTGGCCTTCATCGAGTTCAAGGTCAACGCGCCGACACCCAGCAGCCCGATCGAAAGGATGATCAGGGCCACCAGCACTTCGAGCAGGGTGAATCCGCGCGCCATGCGGCCAAGGGCTTTCATGTGCATGTCATGAGCAAGTGGTCAAGGGCGTACCGGTGCCGGTACCGCCTGTGTAGACTGAATATCCGGGTGTCGTCGAGGTCTCGGTACGCCCCGTCGGCAGCAACTCCATGTCGACTCCATACTTGGCGCCGCGCGGATCGCACAGGATGAACTCGACCGCGGAGGACACCGAGCTTTGCAAGCCGCCGGTATTCGCATAAGTCAATCCGCTAGGTTGGAAAGTGATGGGCCCCACGCTGCTGGTGACGGTGAAAACCTTGGTCACCATGGTGAATCCGCCGGGCAGACCGGGCCAGGCTTGCAGAACCGTCGCGGGTGGACTGGTCGTGCCAAGAAACGCGATCCATCCGCTGGCCCAGCTGGTGCTGCCGGTTTGGCAGCTTGCGCCGTCCGCGGAGGGGCAAAGCGAAACCACGGTATCCCGCTTGACGGCTTCGTTTCGCGCGTAATTCAGCGCGAACACCAGGTTGTTGGCAGTGGTGCTCAGAGTATCGCTTCTGACGAACGAGAGCAGGTTGGGAACAGCGACCACCATGAGAATGGCGGCGACGGCGATCACCGTCATCAGCTCGGGAAGAGTAAAGCCCCGCTGCCATCGCATCAAAGTATCGCTCCCTTTTGTACACGCCAAGTGCAACGCGACTCCGGCCGAGCCCTAGTCCCCGGGCCTTCGCCCCGCCGCGCCTGCCATTATCCTGGCCTTTTGTATCCCCATGCATGCATTCGGCGGCGGTGGTCGACGGGACTTCCCGGACAACTTTGCCAAACGCCCTGAACCATCTGTTTTCAAAGGTTAAACCTAAACCGTATCTTGTTGCCGGAGCAGCCTGGGCAATCCAACTTCAGCCGACGAACGGCACATTTGCGGCGACGAACGTGAACATCTCCTCACTTTGCCAACACCCCTATCGAAACAAGCTCCGCACCTTGTGCAGGGCCTGCGCAAGTTGCCGCAGATCGTCCGAGCCGTTGTACATCCCCAGGGACGCCCGCACCGTCGCCGGAATGCCGAAACGCTGCATCAGCGGCATGGTGCAGTGGTGGCCGGTGCGCACCGCCACGCCTGCCTGGTCCAGCACGGTGCCGATGTCCTGCGGGTGGGCGCAGTCCATGACAAAGGACAGAATCCCCCCTTTTTGTGCCGCGGTGCCGATCAGCCGAAGACCGGGCACTTCCGCCAGACGAGCCGTGCCTTCCTCCAGCAATGCATGCTCGTGGGCGGCGATGGCCGGCAGTCCCTGCGCTTCGATGTAGTCTAGCGCGGCGGCGAAGCCGATGGCACCGGCCATGTCCGGTGTGCCGGCCTCGAACTTGTAGGGCACGTCGTTCCAGGTGCTGCCCTCGAACGAGACGGTGCGGATCATGTCGCCGCCGCCGTGCCAGGGCCGCATCGCCTCCAGGTGCTCGCGCTTGGCGTAGAGCGTGCCGAATCCGGTCGGGCCGTAGGCCTTGTGGGCGGAGCAGGCGTAGAAATCCACGTCCAGGGCCTTCACGTCCACCGCCAGGTGGGCGATGGCCTGGGCGCCGTCCACCAGCACCGGGATGCCGTGGGCATGCGCGTGCCCGATCAGGGTCCCGACCGGGTTGAGGGTGCCAAGGGTATTGGAGACGTGGACCACGGCGGCCAGGCGGGTGCGGGCATTGATCAGAGCGCGCCAGGCAGCCACATCCAGTTCGCCGGCATCGTTCAGCGGAGCCGCCACCACCTTGGCGCCGGCCTGCGCGGCGATCAGCTGCCAGGGCACGATGTTGGAGTGGTGCTCCATGCCAGTCAGCAGGATCTCGTCGCCTTGCCGGAGCCGCGGCAGCAGGTAGCTGTAGGCGACCAGGTTGATCGCTTCGGTGGTGCCGCGGGTAAACACGATCTCTTCGCGGGCGGCGCCGAGGTAGCGGGCGATGCGGTCGCGCGCGCCCTCGTAGGCCAGGGTGGCGCGCTCGGCCAGGTCGTGGGTGGCGCGGTGCACATTGGCGTTCTGGTGGCGATAATAAAAATCCATCGCCCGCAGCACCGCTTCGGGTTTCTGCGTGGTCGCGCCGTTGTCCAGGTAGGCCAGGCGTCCACCCCGCACCGGCTCGGCCAGGATCGGGAATTCGGCACGGATGCGCGCCAGGTCGAAAGGTTTTGCAACGGCGGGACGCCCGGCGGCCGCGGTCATGCCAGGGTCTCCGCCGCGGCGTCCTCGAATTCCTCTTCGTCGGCCAAGCCCAGCTGCAGGGCCAGGCTGCGCCGCAGCTCGGGGATGGCGATGCGGTTCAGGATCGCCGCGCCAAAGGCGCGCAGCAGCAGCGCGCGCGCCTCGGCGCCGGCAATACCGCGGCTGCGCAGGTATTCCAGCGCGCTGTCGTCCAGCTGGCCGACGGTGGCGCCGTGCGCGCATTTGACGTCGTCGGCATAGATTTCCAGTTCCGGCTTGGCATTGACCTCCGCCCGGCGGGACAGCAGCAGGTTGGCCACATGCTGTTCGGAGTCGGTCTTCTGCGCGCCGGGCTGCACGATCACCTTGCCGACGAAAATCGCCCGGGCCTTGGCGTCGACGATGCCCTTGAAGCGCTCGCGGCTGCGGCAGTGCGGCGCGGCGTGGACGATGCGTGTCTGGTTGTCGATATGGGCGTCAGGCGCCGGCCGGTACAAGCCGGACAATTCCACCTCGGCGCCGGCTTCCGCCAGCAGCATATTGAAATCGTGGCGCACCAGGCCGCCGCCGCCGTCGATGGTTACCGCGTGCAGGCGGCTGTCGCGGCCCAGGCGGGTGTCGATGCGGGTCAGCAGGGTGGCGCCGTCGTGTTCGTTCTGCAGGCGGTACAGGGTAAGCTTCGCGCCCGCTGCCAAGCTGACTTCCACCACCTGCGTCGTCAGCCGCCCGGCGCTGCGCCCCAGGAACTGGAAAACAACCGTGGCTTCAGCGTTTTCCGCAAGTTCGATGCGGTGGCGCTGGTGGACCATGCCGGGGCTGGCCGCGGCGGTGTCGCCGAACGCCACGACGTGCAGGGGGCGGGGCAGGCGCTGGTTGCGGTCCAGGCGCAAATGCAAGCCGCCGCTGGAAAAAGCCGCGTTCAGGGCGGCGACGCTGTCGTCCGCCGCCGCGGCACTTGAATCGTCCGCGTGCAGTTCGGGCAGGGTGCTCTGCGCGCGGTCCAGACGGCCGTTGAGGTACAGCAGCCGGTCGGTTTCGGCGAGCCATTCCACTGCCGGCGCCGTCCCGCCCGGGTCCACCGGCGAAAAGCGCCGAGCCCCGAGCGCGCTCAGGTCGGTGTAGTGCCAGGCCTCGAGGCGCGGGGTAGGGAAGCCGGCATCCAGGAAACGCCCGAGCTGTTCGCGCCGCGCGGCGCGCTGCCCGGGCGGCAGTCCGGCCGCGAACTGTTCAAAACTTTCGGCGTAGGCGGCCAGCGTCATCAGGCCGCCTCCAGCCAGGCGTAGCCCTTTTGTTCCAACTCGAGTGCCAGTTCGGGGCCGCCGCTGCGGACGATGCGGCCGCCGGCCAGGACATGCACATGATCCGGCCGCACGTAGTCCAGCAGGCGCTGATAGTGGGTCACCAGGATCGTGGCCCGCTCGGGCGAACGCAGGGTGTTGATGCCGTCGGCGACGATCTTCAGCGCGTCGATGTCCAGGCCCGAGTCGGTTTCGTCGAGGATCATCAGGCGCGGTTCGAGGATCAGCATCTGCAGGATCTCGTTGCGCTTCTTTTCGCCGCCGGAAAAGCCCTCGTTGACCCCGCGCGACAGCATCTTGGGATCGATTTTCACCAGGCGGGCGCGGTCGCGCACCCAGGCCAGGAAATCCGTCGCCTCGATCTCCGGCAGGCCGCGGTGCTTGCGGCGCGCGTTCAGCGCCGCCTTGAGCAGGGTGAGGTTGCTCACCCCGGGAATCTCCACCGGGTACTGGAAACCGAGAAAGATGCCTTCGCAGGCGCGCACTTCGGGCTCCAGTTCCAGCAGGTCCCTGCCGTCGAACAGCACCGTACCGGCGCTGGCCGTGTAACCCTCGCGGCCGGCGATGACATGCGACAGGGTGGATTTGCCGGAGCCGTTCGGGCCCATGATGGCGTGCACTTCGCCGGCGCGGACGACGAGGTCCAGGCCCTTGAGGATTTCCTTGCCGTCCACGGTGGCGTGCAGACCTTTTACTTCAAGCATTGCTGACTCGATTGTGTAGGGTGGGCCGTGCCAGCCGTGATTCTTGCGCCAAGGCCGCGGCGGCCACGGGCCGCCGTACGATTCGCCCAATGAATGGTGCGGTGTTCATCAACCCACCGCCCCTTCCAGGCTCACCGCCAGCAGCTTGCCGGCTTCCACGGCGAACTCCATCGGCAGCTCCTTGAACACGTCCTTGCAGAAGCCGTTGACGATCATCGACACGGCTTCCTCCTCGGCGATGCCGCGGGTGCGGCAGTAATACAGCTGGTCTTCGGCGATCTTCGAGGTGGTGGCCTCATGCTCCAGCCGGGCGCTGGGATTGCGCACCTCGGTGTAGGGAAAGGTATGCGCGCCGCAGCGGTCGCCGATCAGCAGCGAATCGCACTGCGTGTGGTTGCGCGCGTTCTCCGCGCTTTCCAGCACCCGCACGAGGCCGCGGTAGGACTGCTGGCCGTGACCGGCCGAGATGCCTTTGGAGACGATGGTCGAGCGCGTGTTCTTGCCGACGTGGATCATCTTGGTGCCGGTGTCGGCCTGCTGCCGGTGATGGGTCAGGGCCACCGAATAGAACTCGCCCACCGAGTCGTCGCCGCGCAGGATGCAGCTGGGGTATTTCCAGGTGATGGCCGAGCCGGTTTCCACCTGGGTCCAGGAAATCTTGCTGCGCCGGCCGCGGCAATCGCCGCGCTTGGTGACGAAGTTGTAGATGCCGCCGCGGCCTTCTTCGTCGCCCGGATACCAGTTCTGCACCGTGGAATACTTGATCTGCGCATCGTCCAGCGTCACCAGTTCCACCACCGCCGCGTGCAGCTGGTTTTCGTCGCGCTGCGGCGCGGTGCAGCCTTCGAGGTAGCTGACGTAGGCGCCTTCCTCGGCGATGATCAGGGTGCGCTCGAACTGCCCGGTGTTGCGTTCGTTGATGCGGAAGTAGGTGGACAGCTCCATCGGGCAGCGCACGCCCTTGGGAATGAAGACGAAGGAGCCGTCGGTGAACACCGCCGAATTCAGCGCGGCGTAAAAGTTGTCGCCGAACGGCACCACGCTGCCCAGGTACTTGCGTACCAGGTCCGGATGCTCGTGCACTGCCTCGGAGATCGGGCAGAAGATCACCCCGGCCTCGCCCAGCTTCTTCTTGAAGGTGGTGGCGACGGAGACGCTGTCGAACACCACGTCCATCGCCACGCCGGCCAGCATCTCCTGCTCCTTGAGCGGGATGCCGAGCTTCTTGTAGGTCTCCAGCAGCTTGGGATCGACCTCGTCCAGCGACTTCGGCCCGTCCTTGTGCGACTTGGGCTGGGAGTAGTAGGAGATCGCCTGGTAGTCAATGGGCGGGTAGTGGACCTGCGCCCACTTGGGCTGCTCCATCTTCAGCCAGCGGCGGTAGGCCTTGAGGCGGAATTCCAGCAGCCACTCCGGCTCCTGCTTGCGCGCCGAGATCAGGCGGATCACGTCTTCCGACAGGCCGGGCGCGATGGTGTCCGACTCGATGGAGGTGACGAAGCCGGCGCTGTATTCGCGCCGCCGCATCAGCTCCTGGATATCCTGGGGTTGAGTTGCCATCATTACCAATCCAAAAAATGCGCGCCTTATTCCTGCAACTGGGGCGCCGACTGCCCAAGCTTGCGCAGGAAGCTCATCGGGCTGTCCACGGCAGGGTCGCGGCGGCCGCGCATGGGCTCGGCCATCTGCGCCAGCGTCACTGATTCCAGTGCCAGGCGGATCGCGTTGTTGATCAGCCGCCAGTTGCCGCGTACCCCGCAATGCGATTCGATGCTGCAGCCGCCGAGATGGACCGAGCACTGGGTCAGCGCGATCGGGCCTTCCAGCGCGCTGACCACGTCGGCGACGGTGATCCGCTCTGGGCTGCGGGCCAGCCGGTAGCCGCCGTGGGCGCCGCGGATCGACTCCACCAGGCCGCTTTTAGCGAGCTGCTTCAACAGCTTGGAAACGGTCGGCGCCGCCACATGGGTCTCCGCAGCCAGCTCGTGCGCGTTGCGCAGGGCCTCCGGTCTGGCGGCCAGGGCCGTCATCACCACGGTGCCGTAATCGGTGAGCTTGCCGAGCTTGAACATGGGTTCCGGAGCAGCCTCTCAGGCCTAAACCAAGGCGCCGCTAATTAAGACCAATTTAGTACGGATTAGTAGTGTACTCCATTCGATGCCGTGCTCAAAGTGCCCCTGGATGCGCCCCAAGCCGAAGCCGGCGGACTTGGAGCCGTCATCATGATCGCGGTATAAGGCTTGCCCGCGCCCATCTCCGCCGTCCAAGGATCGAGATTTATGAGTGGATCAAGCCTGCTGCCGTCGCGCCTCTACGCGTTTGCCGCGATGCTCGCCATCACCGTGGTCACGGCCGCCGCCGCCATCGTCAACCCCTATTGGCTGATCCCGGCCGCAGTCGCCGCCGCCCTGAGCCTGGTCGGGATTTACGACTCGCTGCAGACGCGGCATTCGCTGCGCCGCAACTATCCCATCCTGGCGCACTTTCGCGCCTTCTTCGAGCTGATCCGCCCGGAGATCCGCCAATACCTGCTGGAATCGGATTCTGACGCCTTCCCGTTTTCCCGTGCGCAGCGTTCGCTGGTCTACCAGCGCGCCAAAAACGTCGAGGACAAGCGGCCCTTCGGCACCGAGTTGGACGTGTATGGCTCCGGCTACGAATGGGTCAACCACTCCATGCGCCCGGTCAAACCCGCCAGCTCCGATTTCCGGGTGCGCATCGGCGGCAAGGATTGCAAACAGCCCTACGAATCTTCGGTTCTGAACATCTCCGCCATGAGTTTCGGCGCCCTCTCGGCCAATGCCATCCGCGCCCTCAACACCGGCGCCAAGCTGGGCGGCTTTGCGCACGATACCGGCGAGGGTTCGATCAGCCGCTACCACCGCGAGAACGGCGGCGATCTGGTCTGGGAACTGGGCAGCGGCTATTTCGGCTGCCGCACCGACGACGGCCATTTCGATCCGGACAAGTTCGCAGCCCAGGCCGCCTCGCCGCAGGTCAAGATGGTCGAGCTGAAGCTGTCGCAGGGTGCCAAGCCGGGCCATGGTGGTGTGCTGCCGGCGGCCAAGGTGACGCCGGAGATCGCCGAGGCGCGCGGCGTGCCGCTGGGCGTGGACTGCGTCTCGCCGGCGCGCCACTCGGCCTTTTCCACGCCGCTGGAAATGCTGCACTTCATCGCCCGCATGCGCGAGTTGTCGGGGGGCAAGCCGGCGGGCTTCAAGTTTGCCCTGGGGCATCCCTGGGAATTCTTCGGCATCTGCAAGGCGATGCTGGAAACCGGCATCCTGCCGGACTTCATCGTGGTCGACGGCGGCGAGGGCGGCACCGGCGCCGCGCCCCTGGAGTTCACCGACCATATCGGCACGCCGCTGCAGGAAGCGCTGCTGCTGGTGCACAACACCCTGGTGGGCCTGAACCTGCGCGATCGGATTCGGCTGGGCGCCAGCGGCAAGGTCATCTCGGCCTTCGACCTGGCGCGCACCCTGGCCATGGGCGCCGACTGGTGCAATGCCGCGCGCGGATTCATGTTTGCGCTGGGTTGCGTGCAGTCCCAGTCCTGCCACACCGACCATTGTCCCACCGGCGTGGCGACCCAGGACCCACGGCGCCAGCGCGCCCTGGTGGTGCCGGACAAGTCGCAGCGCGTCTTTAATTTCCACCGCAACACCCTGCACGCGCTGGGAGAGCTGATCGGCGCCGCCGGACTGCAGCATCCCGGCGACTTGCGGCCGCAGCACATCGTGCGGCGCATTTCCGGCAGCGAAATCCGCCAGTTGTCCGATCTGTACAAGTTCGTCAAGCCGGGCGAGCTACTGGTCAATCCTGCGGCGCACGCGGTGTACGAGACCTACTGGTCGCAGGCCTCGAGTCGCAGTTTCGATCCGGTGGTAAATTGAAAATGAACCCGAGCGACTACTCCTGGGATGTCCACGAACCGTTTATCGAACGGGTCACGGTGCAGGCCGGCGACATCGACCGGTTCGGGCATACCAACAACGTCGTGTACCTGAGCTGGCTGGAACGCGTGGCCTGGCTGCATTCACAGACCCTGGGCCTGGGCTTCGAGGATTATGAGCGCCTCGGTTGCGGCTGCGTGGCGCGCCGGCACGAGCTGGATTACCTTGCCCCGACCTTCGCCGGCGACGACTTGTTGCTGGCCACCTTCATCCACGAAAACGACGGGCGCCTGTCGATGTGGCGCGGCTACCAGATCATCCGTGCCGGCGACGGCAAGACGGTCTTGCGCGGCCGCACCCACTGGGTCTGCATCGACCTGAAAACCGGCAAGCCGCGGCGCCAGCCGCCGGAGTTCGTGCTGGCCTACCGTCCGGCCACGCCAGCGACATAAATCAGTCATTGAGCCACTGCAGCTGTGGAGCTTCGCCAAGGCGGCCGACCAGGATGGCGTTTTGCTGAAAGTGCCGGCCGAGTTCTTCCGCCACGCCGGGCCGCGGATCGCACAGCAGGAACCCGGCTTCCTCCGGCCATTGACCCTGCGGATCGCGATTGACGCTGACCACGTAGTGCATTCCAAGCGGCCGCAAGCTTTCCTTGAATTCATCCAGCCGGCGCCGGTTCTCCTCGGAAGAAAGCCGCCGCGACTCGGGATTGCAGGGCGTGACCATCGCCCAGTGGCTCTCCACCCCCGCTTCGTCCCGCAAACGCTGGTCATCGGCCTTGCGGTATTTATCCACTTTGAGGAACAGATCGCCCAGCGGCAGCCGCACGCTGTAGTCAGTACTGCGATAGGCCGCTTCCAGGGCGGCGCGGGCGGCCCGGTCGATCAAGCCGGGGACTCGACGGTGCGCCGCAGCAGGTCGTCGAACAACAGTTCCAGGGCTGGCAATTGGTCGTTCAGAGTATGGCCGCTGTTGAGCAGGTGCAGCGCCGCGCCGTGCGTGCGCGCAAAACGGATGGCGCGCTCCACCGGCACGATGTCGTCGTTCCAGCCGTGCACTACGGCGCTCAGCGGCGGGATGCCCGCGGGCTCTTCGTCGAAGCCCGGGAAGTACAGCGCCGGCGCCATCAGCAGCAGGGCCTGCGGCCGCAGCGCGGCGCAGGCCATGGCGGAAACGTAGCCGCCCATGCTGGAACCTACCAGCACCAGAGCGCGCCGCGCCCGCGGCGCCAGTTCCAGCAGCTGTGCCACGCGGGCATGCGGATCATGCGTATGGCTATAATCCGGGCTGATGACTTCGCAGCCGCGGCGTTTTGCCGTATCGGCGAGGTGCGTGATCTTGGTCCCCCAGGGGCCGCTTTCTTTACCGTGTGCGAAGCACACCAGGGCATCCGGAATGGTCATGAAGAGGGCAGCTTGAAGGCAGGGAAAAAGTCCCCTGGCATATTAGCTAAAGCCCGGGAACGCCGCCGCCTCGCGCAGGAGCCGCTGGAAGTGCGCATGACCATGCGC
This sequence comes from Verrucomicrobiota bacterium, assembly GCA_903970595.1. Classification (GTDB taxonomy): domain Bacteria; phylum Pseudomonadota; class Gammaproteobacteria; order Nevskiales; family Nevskiaceae; genus Nevskia. The sequence goes on along the minus strand of CAJCJI010000238.1, from coordinate 10,226 downwards.
TTCAAGTTCGGCGAGGCGCCGGAAGAGGCCGTCACGGTGATGAACGATCGCCGCATCCCGATGGTGGGCAGCGTGTTCGAAAGCCGCGACCGCATCCTGCGGGCCTTTACCGGAATCCTGCTGCGCACTGGCCTGGCCCAGCCCAAGGTGGCGAAGGAGCTGTTTCCGCTGATCCGCCTGCTGCCGGGAGCGGGTCGCAAGAAGTGAAATACCTGCTTTATGTGGATGTGGCCCTGGCGGCGCTGGGCACGGCGATGACGGTGTCGGTCAGCTACGTCTGCCTGGTGTTCGGCATTTACCGGAGTTCCGAACCCGGCATGCGCCAGGGATTTCCCAGCCTGCTGATCGTCTCGGCGTGTTTTCTCGCGCTGGCCCTGTCCGCCGGCGCCGCCAGCTACGGCCTGATCAAGCATCGCCGCTGGAACTGGCCGGCGCAAGCGGTGCTCGCGGCCTTGCTGCCAACGCTTTTTTTCATCGTGTACGCCAATCTCAAGAGTGCCTGAAGCAGGCCCTGCCGAGCGAGGCATGCCGGCCCGCGGCCAATCAATCAATGCTGACCGAATCCAGACCAATGAACCCGAGCGTGCTGCGCCGTTATGACTGGCTGAGCCTGGTGCCGATTGCCGCCGGCCTGTGGTGGCTGCTGGCCGCGCACCGGGCGGGCTGGCTGATCTGGGCGATCCTTCCGGGTGTTACCTTGCTCGGCAGCGGTGTATCGATGCTGTTGTGGCACGAGATGGGCAAGCAGACCCAGGTCATGGCCATGGGTGCTTTTGCCGGTGCCTTGCTATGCCTGCCGGCCGCCTGGACCGGCAGCGCCGGCGCCGCGCTGATAGCCCTGGCGCTGTCGGCGGCTTCGTTCCTGGTGGCCGGACGCACCGCCCTGCGCTATGCCGACCGCGTCGAGGCGGCGCCGCCGGCGCCGATGGAAGCGAAGGTCTACGCCAAGGCTGCCCTGGACGAAGCGCTGCTCGGATATTTTGTCACCATGGCCAAATCGCCGACCGGCGACCTGGCCGAGCGCATGTGCGATGAGGCCGGTAAGCTCGAGGTCATGCTCGGGGACCGCGGTTGGCTCGCCGATCCCGCCAGCTTCCACAAAGCGCCGCCGCCGCCGGAACAGGTGCGGCAGACCGCCGCCCGGGCGGCCGGCTTCGACCACCAGCGGCTGCGCTTTCCCAGCGCTTTCATGCCGGATCCGCTGCTGCCCGGCGCCGACCGCTGGCTCAGCCTGCAGCGCAATCGCGACTGCGCCGCCTGGATGATGCGTCACGACGAGCCCGGCCGGCCCTGGCTGCTGTGCATCCACGGCTACCGCATGGGATTTCCCCTCGCCGACTTCGGCCTGTTCGATCCGAAGGCGTTGCACCACAAGCTGGGCCTCAACCTGCTCGGTCCGATACTGCCGCTGCACGGTCCGCGCCGCGCCGGCTGGCAGAGCGGCGACGGCTTTCTCGATGGCGATCTGCTCAGCCTGCTGCATGCCGAAACCCAGGCGCTGTGGGACCTGCGCCGCTGCATCGCCTGGATCCGCGCGCAGGATCCCGGCGCGCGCATCGGCGTGCTCGGCTACAGCCTTGGCGGCTACAACGCCAGCCTGCTGGCGGCACATGAGCCGGGGCTGGATTTCGTCGTCGCCGGCATCGCCGTGGCCGATTTCGTGCCCATGCTATGGGGTCATCTGCCGGCTCCGCACCGCGCCTACTTCAATGCGCGCGGTTTCGATCATCAACGCCTGCGCAGGGTGCTGCAGGTGGTTTCGCCGCTGGCCCGCGCGCCGCAGCTGCCAGCCGAGCGGCTGCATCTTTTCGCCGGCACCGCCGACCGCGTGGTGCCGCCGGACCAGCCGCTGCGCCTGGCCAGGCATTGGGGGCGACCGATCGAATGGTATCCGGGCGGTCACCTGACCTTCCGCGGCGAACCCGGTGTACAGCGCTGCATCCAAGGGGCTATTGCGGGGGCAGGCTGGGCGAGATGAGAGATCGCGCTTGAGTGCCAGCTGATGTCGCCGCTGCTTGCGCATTCGATCCGCAAAGACGATTTTGCGCCGTCGCGCTAAACTGACCCGCAAATTTCATGGACCGAACAATGAAACGAGTCTGTATCAGCGGAAGTGGGCTGTTCACGCCGGCTGAGTCCATTTCCAACGATGAACTCGTCGCAAGCTTCAACCGCTACGTCGAAAACTTCAACGCGGAGAACGCGACAGCCATTGCCGCCGGCACGGTGACGCCGCTGCAGCCGTCGAGCAGCGAGTTCATCGTCAAGGCTTCCGGCATCAAAGCGCGTTACTGCGTCAACAAGGCCGGCGTGCTCGATCCAGCCGTGATGCGCCCGCAAATCCGCAAGCGCGGCGACGACGAGCCCTGCCTGCTGGTGGAGATGGGCCTGGCCGCCGCGCGCCAGGCGCTGGCGAGCGCCGGCCGCGAAGCCGGCGAGGTGGATGCGGTGGTGGTGGCCTGTTCCAACATGCAGCGGGCCTATCCGGCCATGGCGGTGGAGCTGCAGCACTACCTGGGCTGCGGCGGCTTCGGTTTCGACATGAACGTCGCCTGCGCCTCGGCCGCGTTCGGCGTGCAGGCGGCGGTCGACGCCGTGGCGCGCGGCTCGGCGCGGGCGGTGCTAGTGGTCAGCCCCGAGGTCTGCACCGGCCATCTCAACTTCCGCAATCGCGATTGCCATTTCATCTTCGGCGACGCCGCCACCGCGCTGCTGATCGAGCCGCTGGAAACCGCCACCGCCGCAAAGCGCTTCGAGGTGCTCGGCACGCGCCTGGTCACCCAGTTCTCCAACAACATCCGCAACGATTTCGGCTTCCTCAACGTCTCCGAGCAGCCGGGCCGCCGCTGGGACGAGATCTTGTTCCGCCAGGAAGGACGCAAGGTGTTCAAGGAAGTGGTGCCGTTGGTGTCCGAGCTGCTGGTCGGGCACCTGGGCGAGCTGGGCATCGTGCCCGCCAGCGTGCGCCGCTTCTGGTTGCACCAGGCCAACCTGGGCATGAACCATCTGATTGCAAAGCGTGTACTTGGGCATGAGCCGGGCATCGACGAAGCCCCGGTGATCCTCGACGAATATGCCAACACCAGTTCCGCCGGATCGGTCATCGCATTCCACAAGTATCACCAGGACCTCGAGCCTGGCCAGGTGGGGGTGTTGTGCGCCTTCGGCGCGGGCTATTCGGCCGGCAGCGTGGTGCTGCGGCGCCTGTAAGCCTTCTGTCACATTTTCCGCGCCGCGCAAATCCGCGGCTTGCGCTTAAAAATTCATTCGCTGCTTTGTCAAACAGTTGTAACGTCTTGCTTATAGCCTGTTTTGTGGCGTTTAATCGGCTATGGGAATGCAAAACAAGAAAATCTTGGTGGTGGAAGACGAGGCACCGATCCGCGACATGCTGCGCTTTGCCCTGGAGCGCTCGGAATTCCGCATCAGCCTGGCGGGGGACGTTCCGGAGGCCCGGCTGCGCATTGCCGAGTCGCGGCCCGACCTGATCCTGATGGATTGGATGATGCCGGGCGTGACCGGAATCGAATTCACCCGCGAGCTGAAGTCCGCGCCCATGACCAAGGACATTCCGATCATCATGGTGACGGCGCGGGTGGAGGAGGAAGACACCGTGCGCGGCCTCAACGTCGGCTGCGACGACTATATTTCCAAACCCTTTTCCTTTCCCGAACTGACCGCCCGCATCCAGGCGGTGCTGCGGCGCACGCTGCCAGGCGGGGAGGAGGAACAGCTCGCCGTGGCCGGCCTGCAGGTGGACGCCGCCAGCCAGCGCGTCACCGCCAAGGGCGAGCCGGTGCGTCTGGGGCCGACCGAATACCGGCTGCTGCATTTCTTCGTCAGCCATCCGGAGCGGGTCTATACCCGCGAGCAGGTGCTGGACCGCGTCTGGGGGCAGAATGTCTACGTGGAAGAACGCACCGTCGACGTCCATATCCGCCGCCTGCGCAAGGCCCTGGCACCGCATGGCTACGACGCCATGATCCAGACGGTAAGGGGCACCGGCTACCGCTTCTCGGAAAAGGTGTAGGTCCATGTCCCGCTCCGCCCTGGTCCGGGAACTGATCAGGGCTACCCTCTGGGCCGCCATCGGCGCCTTGATCGGCAGCCGTTTCGGCGCGATCTGGGTCGGCGTGTCCGTGATGTTGGTGCTGCGGCTGTTTCTGCACCTGCACTATATGGCCTCGCTGCGCGCCTGGCTGGGCAGCCCCAAGCAAGTGGCCCTGCCGATCACCGGCGGCACCTGGGGCGAGATCTTCGACGGCCTGCTCACCCTGCAAAAGCGCAACCGCAAGCGCAAGAAAAAGCTCGCCGCCATCCTGGCCGAATTCCAGGCCTCCACCGAAGCCTTGCCGGACGGCGCCGTGGTGCTCGGTCCGAACGGCGAGATCGTCTGGTTCAACGCCGCCGCGCAGGCTCTGCTCGGCCTGCGCCTGCCGCAGGACCTGGGCTTGCGCGTGCCCAACCTGGTGCGGGCGCCGTCCTTCACCGAGTATTTCGGTAAAGGCGACTATTCACACGACGTGGAAGCGCAGTCCGCGCTCAACCCCCAGGTCACGCTGGCGTTCCGCATCATCCCTTATGGCAACGGCCAACGCCTGATGATCGTGCGCGATATCTCGGAACTCAAGCGCATGGAGACTGCGCGCCGCGACTTCGTGGCGAACGCCTCGCACGAACTGCGCACGCCGCTTACCGTTCTGCGCGGCTATCTGGACGTGATGGAAGCCGAATCCCGGGGCGAGGGTGCCCTGAACGGCTGGCATATGCCGCTGGCCGAGATGCGCAGCCAGGCCGCGCGCATGGAAATGCTCATCGCCGACATGCTCAAGCTGGCGCGGCTGGAGTCCGACGTGGTGCTTAGCCGCCAGGACCTGCTGGATGTGCCGCGCATGCTCGCGCAGAGCCTGGAAGAAGCCAAGGCCATGTCGAAAAACGCGCATCGCTTCGAATTCGAAGTGCAGGCTGACCTGCGCCTGTTCGGCCGCGACACCGAAGTGCAGAGCATCTTCACCAATCTCATTGGTAACGCCATCCAATACACCCCGCCCGGCGGCATCATCCGGGTGCGCTGGTGGGGCGACGACAAGGGCGCCCATTTCTCGGTGGCCGATACCGGCATCGGCATCGCCGAAAAGGACATTCCGCGCGTCACCGAACGCTTTTACCGGGTCGACGTTGGGCGTTCCCGCGCCAGCGGCGGCACGGGCCTGGGCTTGTCCATCGTCAAGCATGCCCTGGAACACCACGAGGGCAAACTCGCGGTGGATAGCGAATTGGGCGTCGGCAGCACCTTCACCTGCCATTTCCCGCCGCACCGCGCCCATCGCGGCGCCACACGCAGCGAGATGCGGGCCCAGGCGCACTGAGTCGATGGTGCGTTGTGCCCCAAAATGGGGCATGGTCTACGAATTCAAGCCCGTTTTGTCACAAAAGCTTCATTACTCCTTCCTAAACTTATAACGCTTTGCGCAGAACATCATAAGGATTCAAGCCCTTAGCGGGCGCCTGAGCGCAGGTTCGGGACGAAGCGCATCGAATGGAAATGCCGGCGATCCCGTCGGCGGCTCTGAAATTTTAATCTGGTCGTCAACACCACTGGGATGGGAGATGCAAGTGAATAAATTGCTTCGTTACAGCATGCTGGCTGTTTACGTGGGAGCCGGTGCGGGCCTCGCCGCGCATGCCGATCCGCAGCTGCAAATGGACAATCGGGACCCGAGTTTCAATGCTGGGCCGGTCAAGATCACTTTTGGCGGCTTCACCGCGCTCGAAACGATCTATCGTAAACATAACGAAGATGCCGACGTCGGGTCGAGCTTTTACAAAATTCCCTTCCCGGGATATAGCAGCAATTACTCCCTCCCCGGCTCCTACACGGGTTCCGGAACCTCCATTGCCGCGACCGCCGGCAATCCGCAGGAATACTACGAGCCGGAGTTCCGTGAAAGCGCGCGCCAGAGCCGTTTTGGCTTTCTGGCCCAGTATGCCTCAGGCCCGGACAAGCTCGAGTACTACATGGAGACGGATTTCCTGAGCGCGGGAACAACTTCCAACTCCAACGAAAGCAATAGCTACACTTTGCGCATGCGTCACTTTTATGGCGATTGGCAGCATGACGATTGGTCACTGCTGGCCGGACAGACCTGGAGTCTGGCCGTACCGTTCACTTCAGGCATGGCAATCCGCAAACAAGCCAGCCCGCTCACCATCGACGCGCAATACGTTGTCGGCTTCAACTGGGCCCGCCAGGCGCAGTTGCGACTGGTGAAGAACTTCGGCCAAATGGCTGCCGTCGGCATCTCCCTGGAAGCGCCGCAGACCGCGGGCATCCTCGGCTCCGCCGGATCCGGCACCACCGTCAATTCCCCCGGCAGCGGCAGCGGCTTGCTGAATCCCGCCACCAGCTACAGCGACGACATCGCTCCGGATGTAGTGGTCAAGTTTGAGACCGAGCCGGGTTTCGGTCACTACGAGGTCTACAGCCTGACCCGCTTTATGCATGATCGCGGCAACGGCACTTTGGAAACCAGCCAGCAGAATCACACCACCATCGCGGCGAGCGTTGGGGCAAGCGCCCTGATTCCCGTCGTGCCCAAGTTGGTCGACTTTCAGGCGAGCGGTCTGGTTGGCCGCGGCAACGGCCGCTACGGCTCTGGACAGCTCAACGACGCGGTGCTGAACCCCACCAACGGCGCGCTTTCGGCTACGCAGGAACAGCAGATGCTGTTTGGCCTGGTCGGCCACCCCACCTATCGTCTGGATACCTATGTCTATGCCGGCATGGAAAACCAGAAGGCGGCCTATGGTGACGGTGGCGGCGCCGGCAAGAATGCCGGCTGTGACGAAAACCCCATTGGTCACGAGCCAACCAGCGGCACTCCGCCGGTCACATCTCCCATCACCACCAACCTGGCTTGTACCGGAATCATCGGCAACGAGCGCATGGTCGCATTCGGTGGCTGGTGGAAGGCTTACAAGGGCGCGCTCGGCAGCTTCCAGATCGGGGCAGAAGGATCCTATCTGGTAAACCATACGTTTGCCGATGCCAGCGGCCACGTTGGCACGACCCGGGACGGCATGGGATTCCTGTCGTTCCGTTACTATCCGTTCCAATAAGGCTTCGCCCGCACCAGGGCGAGTGGAGCAACATCAGGCCAACCTCGTTCGAGGTTGGCCTTTTTTATTGGATAACGTGCCAGGGCTTTTGCTCGCGCGTAGGCTTAAGCCCGAATATCAAGGGGGCGAAATCGAATCCACCAGGCCGTCGACGAAGGTCACGCTTCCCTCCCAGGTCGAGCCGCAGCGACCATACTGCCATTGCACGGTTTTACCCTTGTCCTGGTCGTAATGATCGGCGCCGACTGCTGATTCCACATCGGCCATGCTCATGCGGGCTGCGAGCTTTTTCCAGGCTTTCGGATCCTGCCATTTGCCGGGTGGGGGACCGGAGAAAATTCCGCGGTCGCAACCGGTATCCGAATAGGGTTTGGCCTGCCCGGCAGCCGCCGGAGCGGCGGCTGCCACTGCAGCGGGCGGAGGAACGCCGGCGGCAGGAGCGGCCGCAGGCGCTGGAGTCTCGGGGGCGGATGGAGCGCCGGGCGCCGCGGCGGCAGCGCTGACCGGTGCCGCAGCCGGCGCCGATTCATGTGCTGCAACGGGGTGGGCGGGGCTCGATAGGTCAACCGCGCGGCTGGCCGCGGCCGTCGGCGGACTCGCCGCGGCTGCAATCGGACAGGCCTGTTCCAGCGTTTGGTTGCGGGCCCTCAGTGCCTGGTTCTCGGCACGCAGCCGCGACAGTTCGTCATCGGCGGCAGCAAGAGGAGACGTGACTAAGAGCAGCAAGGCGGCGATTTTCTTCGCGGGCATGATCGTGGTCTGTAAGCAATGGGTGATCGGCGAGGGATAGGCGTCTATGGTAGCGCCAGGCGGCGAGGGTATTCTCGCGCAATTTTAGAAGGAATCACTTGGCAGACGTTCGTCCCGCTTTTACTCGCCGCGCGCGCGACGGGAATGCGCCCAGGTGCCGGTCCACGACGGTACGCACCTCGTCTTGCAGTGTCCGGTATTGCGACAGGATTTCCAGACCGAGCGTGGTCACAGTTGCGCCGCCGCCGCCGGCGCCGCCCCTGCAAGAGTCCACCAGCGGCGAGTCAAAGCAGGCGTTCATGGTATCGACCAGGATCCAGGCCCGCCGGTAGGACATCTGCATGCTCTTCGCCGCGGCCGAGATCGAGCCGGTGCGCAGAATGGCATCCAGCAGATCCGCCTTGCCGGGCCCCATTGCGATTTCGTCACCCAGCAGCAATCGAATTCTGACCTGTCCGAGGAGCTTCATGCCGGCACCTTGCGCCGCTTGGAATGGGTTCATGCCGCGCAGACTACCGCAACTGGATGGCGCGGGCAGCGAGACGGCTTTTGAATGTTCGTCGAGCGTTATATATGACAAAATAGAACGACAGCGATCCGCATCCGGCCGAGGTCTTCGCCCAGGTTTTCGATTGGGAAGGCCGAAGCTGTTTTGAGTTTCGTTATATATAAGAAAACATAACGAGCGGCGGGTAGGGGCTGGAGACTGAGCTGTGATCCATCAATCAAACAACGAGGGAGTCATGTCAGAGCAACCGAGGTTCACCGGGTGGTGCGTATTGGCTGCGCTTGCCGCCACAATCGGCTTGAACGGCGCGGCGCGCGCGGCCGACGTTCCGGCCACCGCTCCGGCTGCCCCTGCCGCCTGCGCCAGCCTTGGCGAATTCCGCGACACTGACTGCACACTGACCTGGTACGGCATCACCCTGTACGGCACGTATGACGTTGGCGTCGGTTGGGTCAGCCACGGCTTGCCGGAAAACGGCTATAACTACGAAGGCGAGTCGCTGGTCAACCGCAACGGCGATCACTCCCGATTCCTCATTGCGCCGAACAACCTGTCGCAGACGGGGCTGGGCATCAAGGCCAGGGAAGAGTTTCTGGACGACTGGTACGTCGTATTCAACGCTTCGACCGGTATTAACCCGCAGTCCGGCCAGCTCGCCAACATGGCGGCCACCAATACCACCAACGCCGGACTCCCCAGGGGCAGCTATTCGTATGCCGGGGACGGCGCGCGCGCGGGTCAGCCATTGAACGACGAATTCTATGGCGGCGTATCGTCCACGCATTTCGGCACGCTGACCCTAGGCCGTCAGCGCGCGCTCGGCACCGACGCCATGCTCGCTTACGATCCGGCCGGCGGCGCCTATGCGTTTTCCTTCATCGGCTATAACGGCCTGATGGCCGGCGGCGGCGACACCCAGGACACCCGCTGGGACGAGGCCTTGAAATATCGCCTCAGCTACGGCCCGGTCCATTTCGGCGCGATGTATAAATTCTCCGACGGCCAGGGCGGCTGCTACTCCGCTTCCGCAACCTGGACCGCCGCCAACTGCACGCCGGAAGCGCCGCATAACTCCGCCGATGGATTCGACCTTGGCGAAAACTATGGCAAGCTCTCCGCCGACCTCGTGTTCCAGCACATCAACCAGGCGATCAGCGTACTCAATCCCTTGCTGGGGCCCGAGAGTCCTTCGTCGCCCCATCAGTCGACCCTCGACAGCGTCAATACAAACCCCATCAACGGCGCCAACCTGATCGGCACGAGCAACACCGAATACGGCATCGTGACCGACAACACGGCCGTCATGATCGCCGCCAAATATGCCTGGAACCAGTTCAAGTTCTTCGCCGGTTACGAACACATCCATATGACCAATCCGGCGAGCCCCTTGGGCGTCGGCGCCACCGCCCAGGGCGGTTATCTGCTGAGCGGCGTCGAAGACAACAACCTTGATTCCGCCAAGAAGGTGCAGGTGTTCTGGACCGGCGTGAAATACGCTTACGACAGCAAGACCGACATCACCTTGTCCTACTACCATGAGTTGCAGAACGACTTCCGCATTCCGTCGACCTGCTCGCCCGCGGCCGGTTTCCGCAGTTCCTGCGAGGGCACCCTCAACGAGGTTTCGCTCTACGCGGACCATCACTTCACCAGGCGCTTCGACGCCTTCGCCGGAATTGCGTGGTCCGAAGTCACCGGCGGCCTGGCGATCGCCATTCCCCATGGCCCCGGCGTCCCTTATTACTACAACACCAACCTTGCGCCGACGATCGGTGCCCGCTTCACCTTCTGATCGTTTTCGGCGGAACGCAGTCCGTGCCGCCCGGACGCGAATTCAGGTCCCGCGAGC
>CAJCJI010000237.1 GCA_903970595.1 Verrucomicrobiota bacterium | reverse complement strand
GGACCGGCCTTCACGATGCCGCCTCGGCAAACGCGGTAAGCGCGGGCAGGGCCGCGCTGCCGCGGCTGTCGCGCAGGCGTCCGGCGCCATCGACGATGCCCATGCGCTGCAGCCAGTCCTCGAACTCCGGCGCGTGCTTGAGACCCAGCGCCTCGCGCAGGTACAGGGCATCGTGAAAGCTGGTGCTCTGGTAGTTGAGCATGATGTCGTCGGCGCCGGGTACGCCCATGATGTAGTTGACCCCGGCGGCGCCGAGCAGCAGCAGGAGATTGTCCATGTCGTCCTGGTCGGCCTCGGCGTGGTTGGTGTAGCACACGTCCACGCCCATCGGCAGGCCCAACAGCTTGCCGCAGAAGTGGTCCTCCAGAGCCGCGCGCATGATCTGCTTGCCGTCGTAGAGGTACTCAGGGCCGATGAAGCCCACTACCGTGTTCACCAGCAGCGGTGCGTAGGCGCGGGCCACGGCGTAGGCACGCGCTTCCAGGGTCTGCTGGTCGACGCCATGATGGGCATTGGCGGACAGGCCGCTGCCCTGGCCGGTTTCGAAGTACATCACGTTGTTTCCGATGGTCCCGCGCTTGAGCGACAGCGCCGCCTGTTGCGCCTCGCGCAGCAGGGCCAGGTCGATGCCGAAGCTGCGGTTCAGCGCCTCGCTGCCGCCGATCGACTGGAACACCAGGTCCACCGGCGCGCCGCGCGCCATGGCCTCGATCTGCCGCGTCACATGGGCCAGCACACAGGACTGCGTGGGAATGTCGAAACGCGCGATCAGTTCGTCCAGCAGGCACCACAGGGTCAGCAGCCGTGCCGGGTCGTCGGTGGCGGGATTGATGCCGATCACCGCGTCGCCGGCGCCGTAAAGCAGGCCATCGAGCGCGCTGGCGGCGATGCCGCGCGGATCGTCGGTGGGGTGGTTGGGCTGCAGCCGCACCGCCAGGCGCCCCTGCAGCCCCAGGGTGTTGCGGAAGCGGGTGACCACGCGGCACTTGCGCGCGGCCAGGATCAGGTCCTGGTTACGCATCAGCTTGCTCACCGCCGCCGCCATCTCGGGCGTGAGGCCGGGCGCCAGGCAGGCCAGCGCCGCGCCGTCGACCGCGTCCGACAGCAGCCAGTCGCGCAGGCCGCCGACGCTCAAGGCCCGTACCGGGGCGAACGCGGCAGCGTCATGGCTGTCCCAGATCAGCCGCGTCACCTCGTCGGCTTCGTAAGGAATCAGCGGCTGTTCGAGAAACTCGGTGAGCGGCAACTCGGCCAGCGCCAGCTTGGCGGCGGCGCGCTCCTCGCGGCTGGCTGCGGCGATGCCGGCCAGCTGGTCGCCCGAGCGCAGCGGGCTGGCCTTGGCCAGCAACTCGCGCAGGTCGCGGAACAGGTAATTGCGCACGCCGATACGGGATGTATAGCTCATGCGGGCCTCCACCCCGAGCGTCCCTGGCCCAGATCATACACATCTGCTCGGGCGGCACAGCGGGGAGCGGAGCGCGGCAGCCGTGCGGGCACGGCGCGATTCACTCGGCGATCGCGTCCTGGCTTGCCGCATTGAAGCTGATGCGCCCGCGCGGCACGAACCCGGCTCGCTTGATGGTGCGCAGTGCCAGGTTCTGGCTCCGGAAAAACGTGACCCTGAAGATCACAGGGGAGATGCATCCGGTCTTGCCGTGGTAGATGCGCAGCCCGTCATCGGTCTTGTGGAAGCGCCGCACCTCTTCGGGAGTGAACTCGAAGCGGCTTCTAAAGATCATGCCCACGTCGAAGGTCAGGCGCGACGAGGTCACGATCATGGTGGCTTGCGAATAGGAGCCGCTGGTCAGACCCTGTTTGAACCGGCCGAATAGAACCGCTTTCATGAAAGGCGCCTGTGGCGGCTATGGCTATGCCTCGTACCCTTGGAATGAGCAAGCTTCGTGCCGCCCGCGCCGACCGGATAGCGGCGGCGCCGGGTGCGGCGCGTTAAGCTGTGGAGGCGCGGCCACATTTTTGGCGCGCGCTCGACGGCGTTGCCGCCGCCTTCCGGCGGCGCCCGCTTCCTCCCCCTCGTAATTCGCGCAAGTCCATGAGAGCTTTGAAGATTTTTGGATGTCTGCTGCTGTTCGGCGTCGGCTTTGCCTGCGGCGCGGTGAGCTTCGTGCAGACCCAGGCCCGTCCCCTGCTCAGCGCGCGGGACTGCTTTTCCACCGAGGACTGCATGGCCAATCCTGAACTGCTGGCCTTGCTCGCCTCGGCCGGCCTGCACCTGGCCCCCGGCGCGATGCCCGATATGGTGGCGCGCAGCCCGCAGTGCATCGGCATCAGGAATCCGCGGCCGGAGGCGCGCCTCGACCTGGTGTTCTTCCCGACCCGGGACATGCGCAATCTGCTGGACGTCACCCCGGACGACGAGCCCTACCTGATGGGCTGTCTGGCGCTGATGCGCAAAGTGGCCGAGGAGCGCCACCTCCGCAACTGGCGGATCTTCAGCAACGGTCCGGGCATGCAGGAGATTGCCTACCTGCATCTGCACCTGGTGGAGGATTAGCCCGCTATGGCCTGGGGCCCCTGGCCCGGCTTGCGCTCGACAATGTCGAACAGCATGCCGAACGGGTCGCGCAGGTAGTACAGTCCCGGTTGCGAGTTGATGGGCACCGCCTTGCAGCCGGCGCCGGCCAGGTATTCGCGTGCCGCCTCGCGGTCCGCCACGTCGAACGAGGGCACGAAACAGCTGAGCGGCCGGGGGTCCAGATTGACGTAAAGCCGCAGGCTGCCGGTATCGAACTCCAGCTGCCGCGCGGTCTTGCCCAGCAGTTTGAAGCCGAGAATGTCGGCGTAGAAGTGTTCGGCCTTTTCCAGGCTGGCCACATGCACCGCGATTTCACAGTTGGAGCGGAACAGGACCCGCGCTTGGGCGCCGTTCTCCGTCTGGTCTGGCGATGCGTTCATCGATTCACTCTCTTCTGCATGTCGGCGTCCTGCCGCGTTAAATAGCCTATGCGCGCCCGGACTGCAATGCGCCGCGCCGCCCGCCGCGCCGCGCTGGTAGGATGCGGGGAGTGCCGGCCGGGTATTCACGGCCGAATGCGGCGCAGCCGCCGCCGCCATCAACTTTTAAGAATAGGGAGCCGCCCATGCATCCGCAATCCTGGAAGATCAGCCTGTTGTCGGCCGCCTGCGGCGTGCTGCTGGCACCCGTCGCGGCGCAGGTCCCCGCGGCCGAACCGCCCGGCAGCGCCGACCTGCACGCGCGCATCGACCAGCTCGCCGACGTGGTCGAGCCGGAGGTGATCGCCAACCGCCGTTACCTGCACCAGCATCCGGAGCTGTCCAACCGCGAGTTCGAAACCGAAAAGTTCCTGGTCAAGCAGCTCAAGGCCCTGGGCTACGAGGTGCAGTCCGGCATCGCCCATACCGGCGTGGTCGCCGTGCTGCGCGGCGGCAAGCCCGGTCCGGTGGTGGCGCTGCGCTCGGACATGGACGCCCTGCCGGTGGCCGAGGAAGTGGATCTGCCCTTCAAATCCACCGTGCGCAGCACCTACGACGGCAAGGACGTCGGCGTGATGCACGCCTGCGGCCACGACGCCCACATGGGCGTCCTGCTCGGCGTGGCGCACATATTCGCGCAGCTGAAAGACCAGCTGCCCGGCACCGTGAAGCTGATCTTCCAGCCCGCCGAGGAAGGCACGCCCAAGGGCGAGCAGGGCGGCGCCGAACTGATGGTGAAGGAAGGCGTGCTGACCGCCGATCCCAAGCCGGAAGTGATCTTCGGCCTGCATGTCCTGACCAAGTTCGAGACCGGCCAGCTGGCCTACCGCGCCGGGGCCATCTGGGCCAGCGCGGACGACTTCACCGTGGTGGTGCACGGCAAGCAGACCCACGGCGCCATGCCCTGGAACGGCATCGACCCGATCGTCATCGCCGCGCAGATCGTGATGGGCCTGCAAACCATCACCAGCCGCCAGATGGACCTGACCAAGGCGCCGGTGGTGGTGACGGTCGGCAAGTTCGACGCCGGCGTGCGCAACAACATCATTCCCGACACGGCCACCCTGAAAGGCACGCTGCGCGCGCTGGACGAGACTATGCGCCAGCAGCTGCACGACGACGTGCAGCGCACGGCCACCAATATCGCCGCCGCCTCGGGCGCCACCGTCGACGTCGACATCGGCAGCGAGAGCGCCTACCCGGTGACCTACAACGACCCCAAGCTGACCGCGCGCATGCTGCCCACGCTCAAGCGGGTCGGCGGCGACGGCCTGCTGGAGACGGCGCCGCTGATGGGCGCCGAGGATTTCTCCTTCTTCCAGCAAAAAATTCCGGGGCTGTATGTCTTTATCGGCGTACGCAAGCCCGGCGCCTCGCAGGACGAATACGCGCCCAACCATTCGCCGCGCTTCAAGGTGGACGAGACCGGGCTCAAGCTGGCCGTGCGCACCCTGGCCAACCTCACGGTGGACTACATGTCGGGCGCAGCAGCAGGGGCAGGTGCCGGGGGATTGCAATAGACCCGGCCGGATCGAGCGCGCCTGGTCCAGGTAAAGAACTTGATAGTCCAGTGAGTTGGAAGTTATTGAATAATTTTCCCCGTCATTCCCGCGAAGGCGGGAATCCAGTTTTTGGATTTTGCGCGAAGAAAAGCAAACTGGGTCCCCGCCTTCGCGGGGACGACGACGCTGATTGAGCCAGGGAACTACTAAATCAACCGCAGCGTTTCGGCCGCTTCCACACAATCCCCGGCGATCAGCTGCGCCAGATGCGCAGGAACGCCGAGGGCGCACAGGCCCGGCACGGTGAGGGGGCGCGCGGCGCCGCTGGTCCGCGAGCGGCGCGCCGCTTCGACCTCATCGGCGCAGGTGTGGATCAAGGGCTTGAGCGGGTGCTCGGCGAGCAGTGCCGCTTCGATGCGCTGCATATGGCGCAGCGCCGCAAGGGCGATGGAGGTTGCCGGCGGCAGCCGTTCCAGCCGTGAGCCCGGAAGGGCCGGAAGATCACTGGCGCTGGTGGCCGTGGTGGTGACCAGAAAGCTGCCGTTGCTGAATTGCGTGGTGTACTGCGCGGTGCACAGGGCGCCGCGCAGTACACCGGTTCCGAGAAGCCGGCGCAGTCTGCTGCCTAGGTCCGCCTGGGGGACCTTGATATCCACCCAGGTCGAGCCGTCTGCAGAAAGCGCCGCGGCACAGACCCCTGAGCCTTGGGCCGCGTGATTGCCAAGCGCCTGGAAGCCGCATTGCTGCAGTTCCAGCATCGCATTGCGGAGCTGTTGTTTTGCCGGGAAGCCGATCATGTGCTGTCGCAGAAGCGAATCCGTATTTACCGTTTGGCGGCTACAGCATGCCACTGATCGGTCGAAAATCGCAAAAGGAAATATGAATCACTATTCATATTCCGGAAGATCGTCTCGGGCCGGGATGAAACGCCCTAGGCTTCCTCCGGCTCCGCCGCCGGCGCGTCCGGTTGCCCTGCGCCGGGCAGCCTCTCCCAGATCTGCGCATGCAGCTGGCCCAGCGCGCTGTAGTGGGCATACAGGTCCACCACCTCGGTATTGGCCAGCTCGTAGGCCCCGCCCAGCGCCGGCGGCTGCCTGAAGCCGTAGCAGTGGCCCGCCGGCAGCGTCAGGCCGGCGGCGACGCAATCGTCCACCAGCGGGATCATCAGCCATTCGTTGGCGTTGTTGTCCTGCCGCAGCTTGGCGTCGAAATCCTCCCGGTCGGCCGCGATGCCGCGCAGCGTGCCGGCGCCGACGTCGAGCATGCAGATGCCGCCGTCGCCCGGCAGCACCAGGAACAGGTCGCCGAAGCAATTCACCAGCCACAAGGTGAACTGTGTCGGGAGTATCCAGTTCCAGTCGGCCAGCAGCGCCGCCCAGTCGCTTTCGCCGCGGTCCAGCAGGTAGTCGTTGACGTCCATTGGAGAGTCTGCCCTGGCCACTCCGGCGGAAGTTTATCGCGGCCGCTGCGCGCTCGAAAGCCGCATCATCCGCGCGGCCGCGGCAAGCGCTGCCGGCTGCCCAGGCCTATACTGCGGCTCAGGCCTGCCGCGTGCCCTTGCGGCGCACTCGCGAAAAGCACCGCGGCAACAGGCGGGAATCACCAGAGGGCCGGCCTCGATGGCCTTGTTCGTCGCCAAATCAATTTTGCAAGCCGCGCAGGGCGGGGCGCAGACCAAGCGCTTCCGCGAGTTCGTCGTCGCCCACTTCGAAGGCGAAGGCGCCATCGCCGTGCCCAACACCGTGTGGCAGCCGGTGGCGGCCTGGGCCGCCGCGCGCCAGCCCTCCGGCAACCGCATGCGCGATCGCGGCATGCTGCTGCAGCGCCTGGACGTGCTGGTCACCCGCCGCGGCACCACCATCGTCTCCACCTGCGGTGGCATGATTCCGCTGGCGCGGCTGCGCAATTCGATGAAATCCGAAGGGCTGGACCTGAAGGAATGGAACTTCCCTCCCCAAGACATCCTCGACCGGGCGCTTGACCCCAACGCGGGCAAGGAAGCCGAAGTGGAGGAAGCAGGCGAGGTACCCGTCGCCGAAGAGCCCGCGGTTTTCACCCGCGTCGACGCGCAGCGCGTGCGCAACAGCGCGGGCTTTGAAGTGCGCATCATCGATCAATACACCGCCGAGTACATTGCCGACTCCGTTGCCGACTCCGCCGAGGGCCCGCTGCGCGCCGTCATCCGCGGCGTGCCCGGCATGGTCGGCGGACGTCCCGGCTTCAAGGTCAAGCTCGACGCCCTGTCCTTCAGCAGACCGGTCACGCCGGCCGAACGATCGCGGGCACTCTCGAACTTCAGCTCGGCAATGGACTTTCAGAAAATCTCGGTGATGCTGTAGTCCGATCCCCTCTCCCGCTTGCGGGAGAGGGTTGCCCGCAGGGCCGGGAGAGGGGCTTTGAAGCCCCGGGGAAAGCCCCTCTCCCCAACCCCTCTCCCGCACGCGGGAGAGGGAAGTCTTATTTAGCTACGCAAAAAGTGCTCACGCACGCTTGCTTGCCACTGCGTTCCCGTCCGCCACACTCAAATCCTCGCGCCGCGCCGCGTATTTCTGCGCCAGCACGGCGCAGACCATGAGCTGCATCTGGTGAAACAGCATCAGCGGCAGCACGATCACCCCGACGGCGTGGCCGGCGAACAGCACCTTGGCCATCGGCACACCGCTGGCCAGGCTCTTCTTGGAGCCGCAGAAGACCGTGGTGATCTCGTCGGCGCGGTCGAAGCCCAGCAGGCGTGCCGCGCTGCGGGTGGAAAGCAGCACCAGGGTCAGCAGCACCGCGTTGATCAACAGCACGCCGGCCAGGGCACGCAGCGGCACCTGGTGCCACAGGCCCTGCAGCACGGCGGCGCTGAACGCGGCATAGACCACCAGCAGGATCGAGCCCTGGTCGACGAACTTGAGCACGCCCTTGTTGCGGTCCACCCAGGCGCCGATCCAGCCGCGCGCCAGCTGGCCGGCGATGAAGGGCAGCAGCAGCTGCACCAGGATCTTGATGATGGCGTCGGCCGTGCTGCCGCCGTCCGGGCGCATCTGCGCGCCCATCAGCACGCCGGCCAGCAGCGGGGTCAGGAAAATCCCGATGAAGCTGGAGGCCGAGGCGCTGCAGATCGCCGCCGGCACGTTGCCGCGCGCGATCGAGGTGAAGGCGATGGCCGACTGCACCGTTGCCGGCAGCGCGCAGACGAACAGCACGCCCAGGTACAGCTCCGGCGTGACCAGCGGCGACAGCAGCGGCTTCAGCGCTATGCCCAGCAGCGGAAACAGGATGAAGGTGGCGGAGAACACCGTCAGGTGCAGCCGCCAGTGGCTCGCGCCGGCGACGATCGCCTGGCGTGACAGCTTCGCCCCGTGCAGGAAAAACAGCAGGGCGATGGCAAAGATAGTGGCGCCGTCGAAAAACGCCGCCGCCGCGCCGCGCGCCGGCAGCAGCGTGGCGACGGTGACCGTGCCCACCAGGGCCAGGGTGAAGTTGTCGATGCCGATGTCTTGACGTGTCATGCCTGCGCCGCCGCCTGATTTCCGCGCCTATTTTCGGACCAGTTCCGTGTGGAATACAAACCGGCGCGGCGCCGGAGCGGTCTAGAACCGCGTGCTGCGCCTGGGAGATCCCAGCCCGGTGACCAGGCCGATCAGCCCGCTGGTGAATTCCGTCAGCAGCAGCACGATGCCCACCAGGGCAAAGCCGGAATAGATCGCGGTGCTGTCCAGGGCCAGCGCATAGGTGTAGTTGTCATAGGTCTCGCGGATCAGCTCGCGGTCGCCGTGCTGGATGAGATACCACACCTGTTGCGGCAGGCTGGTCTGTAGGCCGCTGCGCTGCTCCTCGAAGCGCTGGTAGCGCTGGTAGATGCTCTGGATCGGCCCGGCTTCGTCGCGGAATACCGGGTCGCTGCTGTCCTGGTGACGCCGGATCAGCGCCTCCATCGATCCGCCGAAATCGCGGTCGGCGATCTCGCGGTAGCCCTTCAGGTTGGCCTGCACTTCCTGAAAATGCGCGTCCAGCCGCTTGTTAAACTGGTCGACGAAGCTGGGGATCTGGATGCCGAGCAGCAGCCCGAGGCAGGCCAGGAGGATCAACAGATAGCGGTAGAGGAAAGACATGGCGGTGGTCGCAGGCGATGCCGCTAGGGCGGAGGGCCGGGTGCAAAGCGCGCCAGCGGCACGCCGGCGGCGTCGTACAGTTCAAGCTCCCCGCCGCTCATGCTCCAGCGGGCGGTATTGCCCAGCGCCTCGGCCAGGCCATGCTCCACGCTCATGCCGTCGCGGCAGGCCATGCGGGTGGAGCGCATCGGGCCGAACGCGAGCTGCGCGCCGTCGAGGGTATAGCTGCCGCTCGCGGCATTGCAGCCCAGCCAGGCGGACACGCGGCCATCCTTGCGCTGCAGGCTCAGATGCGGCCTGCGCTGCTCCGGCCCCGGCGGCAGCGGCGTATCGCCCAGGCGCGTCAGCGTCCAGGTGGTGTCGAGCAAGCCGCTGGCGCCATCCGCGCCGGCCGCCGTCCAGGCGATTGCGCCGATGCCGGCGCAGAGCCAGAGCAGCAGGCCCTGGCATGCCCTCATGGCCGTCCGTGGTGTCATGCTTTCCCAGCCGTAGTAGCCAATGTCCAAGACCGGAGCTTACCGCGGCCGGCCTGCGGATAGAATCCCGGCCGGCGCGGCCTGGAACTTGCCCTTCATCTATCTTTACTATGGAGCCGCCGCCGTTTATCGGCCATCATGCACCCGTCTTGCGGCCCCTTTCTGCGCCTTTCGCCGTTTGCTGATAGAAGCTCACATGCGCTTTTCTAGACTGT
Organism: Verrucomicrobiota bacterium; assembly: GCA_903970595.1. GTDB lineage: Bacteria > Pseudomonadota > Gammaproteobacteria > Nevskiales > Nevskiaceae > Nevskia. Next base: position 9,033 of record CAJCJI010000237.1, on the reverse strand, counting down.
GGATGCTGGCCTTGCTCGTCTGCTGCGGACGGGCCGGCGCCCTGTCGATCGACGGCAACCTGCAATTCCACGCCGCGGTCGGCGCGCCCCTGTCGGTGTCGGTCCCGATCAGCCTGCAGGGCGACGAGAACTCCCGCATTTACTACCGGCTGACCCCCGCCACCGGCCTGGCCGACGCCGAGGAACGCGCCGCCGCCGCGGTACATGCGGGCTACGACCCCAGCCAGCCCGCCATCGTGCTGAGCACCACCGAGCGCATGGCGGTGCCGGCGATGCGCCTGCACCTGGAAGTCGGCGTGGGTTCGGTGGTGGTCGGGCGCGAATTGACCGTGTTGTTCGACATCCCCGACCTCAACCGGTCCTCGCCGCTGGAGACACCGGCGGCGGGAGCAGCGCCGGCGCCCACGGTCGGCGCGATCGTCGCCGCCGTACCCGGTCAGGCGCCCGCGGCGTCCGGCAATGCCGCCGCGCCCGGCGAGACCCGCAGCATCGCCATCGGCAAGGAAGAAGACCAGAAAACCCCGATCGCCTTCGGCGACGCCGCCGCCGGCGGCACCGCGCCCGGCGCCCCCAAGGCCGCGCCGGACGCCGGGCAAATGGTGATCGCCCCGCGCCCCCGGTATTTCAACACCTACCAGGTCAAGAACGGCGAAACCCTCAGCAGCATCGCCGCCCACTTCGCCAAGGCCGGCGCCGGCGGTGTCGACGCGGTGATGCTGGCGATTTACGAGGCCAATATCGACGATTTCCCGCCCCACAACCCGCAACATCCCATCGTCGGGCGCCTGCTGGGAATTCCGGACGCCCCTTCCATCGGCACCGAGCCGGCCTATCGCGTCGCCGAATTCAAGGAATACCTGCGCCGGCCGCTCGGCGAATGGCAGGTTCCGGTGACCCTGCTGCGCAAGCCGGCCGATCCGGTACTGGTCGTTCCAAAGCAGACTCCGCCCTGGCTTCAGCCGCACAACCTGATCGGCGCAGCCGCCGTGCTGCTGGTGCTGTGGGGCCTGCGCAAGCTGTTCGCCGGCGGCAGGCACAAGCGCGAAATGTCCGCGCGGCGGGCACAGATCAAGGGCGGCGGCTCCGCCGCCTCGTTCACCCCGCAGTTCGGCGGCACGGCACCTGGCCCTGCCTCCGAGCGCGCAGTGGTGGCGGGCCTGCCGCCCGCGCCCCCGGAAGCCGAGCAGGCCGAAATTTCCCGCCTGCGCGAGTTGCTGGAGCAGCAGCCGGGCCGCGCCGACATCCGCCTGCGGCTGGTGCAGCGCCTGTTCGAGGCGCGCCGCGCCGCCGGCTTTGCCGAAGTGGCCCTGCCGCTGGAGGCGGTGCTCAGCGTCGAGGCCTGGGAGCGCGTGCGGGCGATGGGACACGAGCTCGTGCCAGGCGATTTCCGCTTCCAGCCGCAGGCGCCGTTTGCGCCATCGCCGGAGCTGCTGTCCCTGCTGGAGCAGCAGGAGAACACGCAGCGCGCTGCGGCGCCGGCCGCTGCGGCCGGCACCATCGATTTCGATTTTCACGGAGAAATGGCGCGGGTCGACAAGACGCGCAGCGATGTCTTCGGCCGCGGCGACGGCGACGACGACGGCGGCAAACGGGCCGCCTGAGTCCGGCCGATGGCGCGGCCTGGCTGCGATCTTATGGCCGCGGCCGCGGAAACTCCGGCAAGCGCCGGGTATACACATCCTTGCCGAAACCCGTGAGGCTCTGCGCCCCGGCATAACCCAGGTAAGACAGGCCGAAGATATCCTCCACGCTGCGCAGCATCGCGTAGTGATTGTAAGCCGTGTTGGAGACCGATCCGGGTGCGATGAAGGGCGACAGCAGCACCGCGCCGATGCGCCCGCCCCCCGGGCCGGTGATCCCGGGACGCGGCGTATTGGGCCCCGTCGCTTCGCCGCAGCAGGCGCTGGCGTCGGATTGCGGGCCGCTGGATTCGTCGAACGTCACGATCAGCAGGCCGTCCTTCTGGTACGCCGCCGAGCCCAGAATCAGCGGTACCCATTGCTTGAGGAAATCGTTCACCGACACCAGCCCGCCCGGCTCGCCGCCGACGCAGGGCGAATCGTGGCCGTCATGGCACAGGCCGGGCGAGATGAAGACGAAGTTCGGCGTGCGCTCGGCGGCGGCCAGGTCGGCGCTCAGCAGTTTCAGGTTCACCACGTGCTCATCGCAGCGCTTGGGATCGTCGACGATGCGGTGGAAGTAGACGAAGGGATCGTGCTTGGTTGCGTACTGATCGCCGGCTTCCCCCTTGCGCGCCGGGTCTTTGGCGCCCAGCGCCGGGTGGCCGCAGGCGGCTGCCTCGCGCTGGGCATCGTTGCCCATGTCCTCCATGTAGCCGCGCCAGCTCAGCCCCGCCTGCTCCAGCTGGTCCGGCAGGGTGGCGACGCTGGCGGGGTAGACGCAGCCGCGGCCGACCGCCTGTCCATCCGCGTCGAGCCCCGCGCCCGCGGTGAACTCCAGGAAGTCGCGGCAATCCGCCTGCGTATCCGGGTTCGGCGCCTGGCCGCTGATCATGGAGATGTAGTTGTCCAGGCTGTTATGCCCGGTGCCGTAATAGTTCGGCAGCATCAGGCCCTGCGCCGGCAGGGTCTTCGCCAGATAGGGCGCCGGCGAATGTTCCCCGAAGGAGTTCTCGTAGTCCTCGTTTTCCAGCACCAATACGAACACATGACCGATGCGCGCCGGCCCCGCGGGTACCGCTGCCGGGGCCTGCTCCGCCACCGCGCCGCTGCCGCCATGACAGGCGATCGGCAGCAGGCCCAGCAAGCAGACGCCGGCAATGCGGGCCAGGGAGTAGAATCGCAGCGTTCGCATCGGCATGGGCAGCGCGGCCTGGTGGGGTGGGGCAGGCGCAGTTTAGGGCCTCGGGCGCCGGCTATGCCACCGTGCTAATGCCCCTGCGCCAGCGCCCCCGGCCCGAACATCATCGGCGTGTAAGACTGGTCGTTGAAGCGCCACCAATCCTTCGATTCGTTGACCAGGTACTCGGCTTCATAGGCGCCGTTGCTCAGGTCGTGATACACGATCACGCCGCGCTCGAAAACCTGCGACGCCGGCGACCAGAAATAGTCGGCGTAGCTGCTGCGCCACAGCTGGCCGCGCAGGTCGTAGGTGTCGCTCCACAGCGGCTGCCAGCTGTCCTCGTCGATGTACAGGACGCGCTTGCTGTAGACGTGCCGCTCGCCGGGCCGCAACTCGCCCTGCAGCACCCAGACCCGGTGCAGCTCGTAGCGCTGCCGATCCGGGTTGAGCGTGTTGGGCTTGACCAGGTCGGCGTATTTCAGCGCGGGGTCGTTGATGCGGAAGTTGTCGTAGGGCACATACAGTTCCTGCTTGCCCAGCAGCTTCCAGGCGAAATGCTGCGGCGTGCCGCTGAACAGCGACTCGTCGTCCACCGTGTGCATGCCGGCTGGCGGAACGGCGTAGTCCGAGCCCACCTCGATCGCCTGCTTGGAGCGGCGCAGGCCCGGGTTGTAGACCCAGGCATTGATCTGCCCGTCGCGGTAGTCCAGGGTGGTATTGCCGACGCTGATCACGCCCTTGTCGCGCTGTGGCAGGATCTGCTCGTGGTAGAAATAGGCGGCGGCCGACTGCTGCGGGCTCTGCAAGGGAGCGGCCAGCTTCGGGTCATTGGACGGCACCAGCACCTTGAGCCGGGTGCGGCCCCAGGCGGTAGAGCCGTTGGCGTAGACGTTGGCGATGTCGTAGACCACCGAATCGGTCCACTCCGCCGCGCCGCGCTCGATGTTGTAGACCGCCTCCAGGCCGTTCTGCGGAAACGGGAAGGGGATGCCGCCGAGCGCCTGCAGCGTGGTCAGGCCGTCCTCGCGCACCGCTGCGTTCAGTGCATTGCGCTTCACCGTCGCACAGACCCGGTCGGCGTAGCGGAAGTCGCGGTGGCTGGGGTAGATCACCATGCGGAAGGCCTGCGGATACTTGCGCAGCAGCGCCTTCTGGCCCTCGCCCAGGTGCGCCGCATACTGCTCCAGGTTTTGCGCGCTGATGGTAAACAGCGGCTTTTCGTCCGCGTACGGTCCGGGATCGTAACCCTGGTTGCTTTTCATCCCCGGCCAGCTGTCGCGGTAGCGACCACTGTAGGCGGCGACGCCGTCCTCGCTGCCGGCGCGCTCGGCGCCCATGCAGGTGTACCTGGGTCCGTCGAGCTGCGCCGCCAGGCCCCCCGGCGCCGCAGCGAACGCCGGCGATCCGGCCAGGAGGCCCGCCGACAAACCTGTGATGAATGCTGCTGGCCTCATGCGGACGCGGTACTTGAGTCGAGCCGCATTGTCGGCGCCGGCGGGTGCGCCGCGCCTCCTCCACAGGGATGAGAGCCAGATCCGCCCGCGCGCCGTACAATGCCGCATGTCCAAGTACAAGCTCGCCGGCCTGGCCTTCGTTTTCCTGTGGTTCTTCGCGGGCGGCATCGGCCACTTCGCCGCTACGGCGTTCTTCACCGGCATCGTGCCGCCCTACATTCCCTGGCCGCTGGCCGTGGTCTACGTCAGCGGCGTGTTCGAGCTGCTCGGAGCCTTCGGCCTGATTCACCCCGCCACGCGGCCCTGGGCCGGCATGAGCCTGCTGCTGCTGATCGTCTGCGTATCGCCGGCCAATATCTACATGTGGCAGCACCCGCAGCTGTTCCCCAAGTTTCCGCCCGTGCTGCTGGCCCTGCGTCTGGTGATCCAGGTGCTGCTCATCGCCCTGGTGTGGTGGAGCACACGCGTCGAGCCCCGCGCCCTGGCCGCCGCGCCGCAAGCCTGAGCCGCGCCGCCCTCCAGGCGCACCTCGTGTGCCGGGCGTGTCCGATATTGTCGGATTGCCGTCCTATGAGACAGGATCGCTCCCGACTATCCTGTCGGCAAATGAACATCGGACATGCGTAATTCCGCGATGCGCATCGGACTGCTCGGCTTCGACGGCGTCAATGCACTGGACCTGATCGGTCCGCTGGAGGTATTCGCCAACGCGGCGGAACTCCAGGCCCTGGAGCAGCCGCGCCGGCCCACTTACCAGACCGTGGTGATCGGCCTGCGCCGCGGAGCCTTCACCGCCGAGTCCGGCGTGACATTCCGCCCGCATTGCGACAGCCGTTCGGCGCCGCCGCTGGATACCCTGATCGTGCCCGGCGGCAAAGGCCTGCGCGAACCGCGCCGCAATGCCACCGCCGCGAAGTGGATCGGGGAGCGCGCCCCGAAGACCCGGCGCGTCGTCAGCGTCTGCACCGGCGCCTTCGGCCTCGCTCCGACCGGCCTGCTCGACGGGCGCCGCGTCACCACCCACTGGCGCTGGGCGCCGGTGCTGGCGCAGCGCTTTCCGGCGCTGCGGGTGGATGGCAGCGCCCTGTTCCTCAAGGATGGCAAGTACTACACCGGCGGCGGCATCAGCGCTGGCATCGACCTGGCCCTGGCCCTGGTCGAAGAGGACCTGGGGCCGCGCGCCGCCCTGGCGGTCGCGCGCGAGATGGTGGTGTACCTGAAGCGGCCGGGCGGCCAGGAGCAGTATTCCGAGCCGCTGCGCGCCCAGACCCGCGCCGCCGACCGCTTCGCCGAACTGGTGGCCTGGATCGACGGCCACCTCGACCGCGACCTCTCGGTGGAAGCCCTGGCGCAACGCACCTGCCTCAGCGCGCGGCATTTCAGCCGCCGCTTCAACGCCGCCTTCGGCCGCACCCCGGCCGACTACGTCGAGGACGCGCGCATGGGCGAAGCGCGCCAGCGCCTGAGTGGCAGCAGCCGCAACATCGAGGACATCGCCCGGTCCCTGGGCTTCGGCGGCCCCGACACATTCCGCCGCGCCTTCGAGCGGCGCTTCGGCCTCAGTCCCAGCCAGTACCGCGAGCGCTTCGGCCTGCCCGCGTCCAAGTCCGGAACCGCCGCATACACCCTGGAGTCATAAATGAAACTCGCCGCCGCCTTCGTCCTCGCCGCGCTCTCCGCCTCCGCCGCCGATGCCCCCGCACCGCCCGCTGAGGCGCCGGTCTACACCGCCGACGGCCGCCTGGTGCCGCCGCCCGACTACCGCGAATGGATCTTCCTCACCTCCGGCCTGGACATGAGTTATCGCGCGCGCAGCGGCATGGACATGCACATGTTCGACAACGTCTTCGTCAAGCCGCAGGCCTACCGCGAGTTCCTGCGCACCGGCACCTGGCCGGACCGCACCGTACTGGTGACCGAGGTGCGCGGCGCGCGCAGCAAGGGCTCCATCAACCAGCATGGGCAGTTCCAGACCACCGAGGCGATGGGCCTGGAAATCCACGTCAAGGACAGCGCCCGCTTCGACGGGGGATGGGCATTCTTCGCCGCCGACAGCGCAGCGCCGGCGCCGCAGATTCCGGTTCAGGCCGAGTGTTACTCCTGCCACCGCGAGCATGGTGCGGTGGACACCACTTTTGTGCAGTTCTATCCCACGCTGCTGGGCATTGCCGAACAGCATGGTACGTTCAGCGCGGCGTATCTCAAGGAGCGGGATCAGTCCGGCGGCGGGCACTGAGCCTTTCTGCTGACGCTATCTACGAGTTCCCCTCTCCCGGCGTCTCGCTCTGCGAGCTAGGCCCCTGCTCCGACGGATGCGGCGCGGGCGGGCTGGATGTTGCCGGGCCAGGCACCGCCGGAGCGGGCGCCGGCTCATGTACCGCCGGCGCGGCGCCTTCCTTGTTGGCCACCGTATGCGCGGTATCGTCCGGCGAAGGCGGCAGCGTCTGCACCTCCAGCGCCGCCGAGTTGATCACCGACGGATCGTCGCGCAGCTTGACGTAGAGCCGCCCGTTGCCGGGGTGCGGCGCCGCCAGCACCGATCCGGGAAACCCGTCCGGAACCTGCACCGGGTGATCGAACTGCGCATTGCCGGAGAGCGAATCGACCAGGAACAAGTCGGAGCCGCTCAGCTTGCAGCCCATGTCGGCCGAGGCGGGGCACTTGAGCTCCTTCAGCATCGGCAGGCGCACCAGCGTGGCCAGTTCCTGCCAGTCGCCGCCGACGCCATTGACCAGTACCCGGAACCGCAGCGGCCCGGCGGCCGAGGGGCCGAAGGCCTTGGCCGGATCGAGCGTCACCAGCGCAACCCGCGCGTCTTCGAGCTGGATGCCGCCGTTGGCCACGCTCAGCGCGGCGGTGAAGCCCTCGTCCGCGGTCGCCACCTCGATCGTCTCGTCGCGGCTGAACGCCGCGGGCGACTGCGCCCGCAGCGAGAAGGTCAGCTTCGCGTCCTGCGGCAGCTCGTCCTGGTTGGCGAGCTGGATGTTGCTGACGCTGCTGGTGTGCGAGGCCTGCACGCTCTTGCCGATCAGCTGCACGCGCGGACGGGGGGCCGCCACCGTCGCTTTCAGCGGAAAGCTGCGGCCGTCCTTGAGCGTGACCTTGGCGGACGGCGTGGCGCCCGGCTTGAGCGCGGCAGCGGCCTGCGCATCCTGCGTCACCATCGGCAGTTCGTCGGTGCCATGCTGGGTCGACAGCTCGCCGGGCACGAAGGCCATGCCGCCGATGCTCAGGCCCGCCACCTCGTCCAACCGGCTGCCCTTGAGAACGCCCTGCACATCGCCCGCGTGGATCTCGAAGCCGTCCAGGTGCCCCGCGTCGGAAAAGGCCTGCAGCGGCAACGTCTGCGGCTGCCCGGCGCCGTACTGGCCGATCAGCAGCGTCATGTTGCCCGGCTGCGCCTCCTGCAGCGGCAGCTTGACCTCCACCTCGTTGGGATTGACCGCCTTCCACTCCGCCTTCAGTTCCTTGCCGGCGGGGTCCTTGAGCATGATGCCGTCGACGCAGCTGACGCTGTCCGCCCGCAGGTGCACCGTATCCTGCCGGCCGACAATCAGCGCGCTCTCGTCGCCGTCCGCCAGCGACCAGCTGGCGGCGCGCGCATTGCGCAGCTGGAAGCCCGGGCCGGCATAGGGCTCAAAGCCCCAGTAGCCCTGCAGCTGGCCGTGCACCGTGTCCGCCAGCGCGGCGCTGCGCAAGCCGGCTGTGTCGACCACGTAGCCGCCCTGCTCCGCATCGGCCCTGGCCGGCAGCAGGATGCTCTTGCCGTCGTTGCCGGACAGGCTCAGCGTGATGTCGTGGGCGTAGTCCGTGGAAAACACCAGCGGCGCGCCCTCCACCGGCAGTACCAGCGTGGTCTGGCTGGCGCAGTAGACCTCCTTGGGGTCCACCGCGTGCAGCGGCGGCAGCTGCGCCTCCTCCACTGCCGGCAGCGCAATCACCAGCACCGACTTCGGGTCGTGGAACGAGGGCGGCGTGTTCAGCGTCAGCGAAAAGCGCTCGCCCCGCTGCGAGGCCAGCGCCGGGATATATTGGTACTGAGCGGTACCAAACGAATCGAGGATGCGCACGATGTCCACCACCGAGGCGATATACGGGCTGTAATAGCCGTAACCGGCCTGCGGCGTGGCGCTGGCCTCCAGCAGCAGGTCGCTGCCGGGGCCCGAGGTCAGGGCCTCGACGATCGAGGTGCTGTGGCCGTCGTTGAGGATCAGCGACTCCTGCCCCTGCATCAGGCAGGGCGCCTGCAGTTCCGGCAGGCGGTCCAGGCACTTCTCCTCCACCTTGATCGCCAGGCTGCGCGCCAGCAGCGGCGTGATCTCCTTGAGCTTGCCCGGGTCGGTGCCGTTCAGCTCGCGGATCGCCGTCAGATAGCGGTCCAGCCGCGAGCGGTCGAGCTCGGCCTGGTTCAGGTCCTGCGAGGCGCGCACGAAGGCGCCCGGTCGGCCCTGCACGGCGCTCCTCAACGTGCCGAAATCGCCGCCGCTTTCCGGCGCCAGGAACACCAGCACCTGCTGCGCGCGGCGGCACCTTCACCGTCAGCCCGTCCTGGCCGCATTTGCCCTTCCACAGCTTGCAGGAGGAAAACCAGGCGTCGGGCGGGGGATTGGTCGATCCGCTGAGGAAGGCGGACACCAGCAGGTAATGCGCCGACTGCGTCGCCGGCAGATCCGCCTTGATCCAGATCGAGTCGCCCACCGCCAGGTTGGGTACTTCGGATACCGGCAGGGTCAGCGGCCCGCGCGTGATTTTGGCCTCGAGCGTGGGGCCGGCCAGG
>CAJCJI010000236.1 GCA_903970595.1 Verrucomicrobiota bacterium | reverse complement strand
CTCCGGCTGCGGAGCGCAGGGCACCCGATCATCGCGCTTCTTCTTTTGCGATGAGCGGGCGCAGACTCCGGGGCGGCGTTTCTTGCCTACTTCTTTTTCGCTGTTGAAAAGAAGTAGGTCGCCGAAGGCGAAATATGCGGGTCAGCTTCAGGGAGGGTAGAGGCCGCGCGCAAGCGCGCTCGCCAAAGGTTCAATGTCCCATCCGGCTCAATACGCCTTATTAAACCCTAGCCTAGGCTTGTTGCTTGACGCGGCGAATGGCGGATCGCCGACCCGCCCTACCATGTTATTGCTTCTCCCAGCAAACAAACCTGGCATTGGAGGTGCAGCCATTAGCCTTTGTCACCGCCTTGTCATTGAACCCCGGAAATCTATCTGGAAATGCTCTCAAGGCATCGAGATCGCCTGTGGCGCCGCCAGGATACGTGCATCTCTTATCACGCCCCTCCAAAAGCCACCAAAGATCTGCACCCCAGGGACCACTATCGTTTGTTTCGATGGCTACACGAATTACTTCAGACCAAGAGATTGACTGTGATTCGCCATTTGGGTAAGCCGCGACAATCTGTTCATCGGTAAGACTGACAACAACCTGACGCTCAAATGCAACATCGTCTATCCGAGCTTTCCAAAGCGCTACGAACCAAGCGAATAGCTTATTTGCCATGTACTCTAACGCTCATTCCTGCTCCACCTCGCCTGACCTATACTCCCTCGGACAAACCCCCACCCAAGATTTCATCGCCCTCGAAACCCCATTCACCTCCGCAAACCCCGCCCTAATCGAAACCTCCCCAATCCCAACGTCACCGCGACTCAGCCACTCCATCACCGCCTCCCGCCTAACCTCCTCCTTCACCAAGCGGTAGCTCGTGCACTCCGACTGCAACCGCCGCCGCAAAGTTTGGCTGCTGATGTTGTACTGCGCCGCCGCCTCCTCAATCGACAACAGCGACTGCGTCCTCCCCAGGTGCTCGCGCAACCGCGTGCGCAACAAGGAGCGAAAGCTGCGATGCACCCCGAAATCCCGCGCAAAATCGAACCCGCTGGGCTGCAGGAAGGCCGCCAGTTCCTCCGGCCGGCGCACGATGCGCCGCTCCAGGTATTGCACCGGCAGCAGCAAGCTCCCGGCAGGCCGTGAAAACCGGCAGTTGCCGGTGAGGGTGTCGCCATACTCCTCCAGGGAACCGGCCCGCGGATGCGGAAAATCCGCCACCACCACCGGCACTTCCTCGCCGATCAGCCAGCCGCCGAAGTGCGACCAGACGATGAACCACCACTCGTAAAGGAAGTTGTAGCGGTCCAACTCCGGGTGCGACAGGCTCATGCGCAGGCTGGCGGTGTCCTGGTGGGCCTGCAGCTCGAAGCCGATGTCGCGGGTGAGGCCGCCGTAGAAGGCGAAGGCGCGCTCCAGGGCCTCGCCCAGCGTGGCGCTGTCCAGGGCGGTTTCGCACATGTGCTGGAAGGCGCCGACCCGGCAGGGCGCGGGAGTGAAGCCGCAGAACTCGTCGTCCATCAGCAGCTTGACGTTGCGGGAGATGCGGCAGAAGGTCTGGGCGTCGAAGCGGGCGTCCTGGTCGCGCACGGCGGACGGCGTGATCTGCAGGGCGTCGCAGATGACCTCGACGTGGTAGCCGCGGGAGGCGGCGTTGCCGATCATGGCGCGGGCGAAGCGGTTGATCAGTCCTGAGGCCACCATGGGTGTGTGTTCCTGTTTTGGCTTTCTGTTCTGCGCTTACGGGAGTTTGTTGTCAAGCTTCGGGCGCGGCGGCGGCCACGGGCCGCCCTACTGTGGCGCTTTCTCCCTACGCGAGAGACCGCACCCCTCACCCTGGCCCTCTCTCCCCGTAAAGCTGCGGGGACACGCCCCAAGGGGAGAGGGGACTATTGGTTTGGGATCGGGCTAATTTAGCGCACGCGTGGCCACGTCGGCTTGCGGCTTGGATGCGGGCTTGCCTTGGCCGTAGTAGAACCATGCCCCCAGGGCGGGCAGCAGGCAGATGGCGCCGAGCATGTTGACCAGGAACATGAAGGACAGGAGCAGGCCCATGTCGGCCTGGAACTTGAGGGCGGACAGGGTCCAGGTGCCGACGGCGACGGCCATGGTGATGGCGGTGAAGACGGCGGCGGTGCCGCGCTGGCGCATGGCGGCGTGGAAGGCGTCGTGGAAGTCCATGCCGTCGTCGCGCATGTGGTGCTGGATGCGCTCGAACAGGTAGATGCCGTAGTCCACGCCTACGCCCACGCCCAGGGCGATCACCGGCAGGGTGGCCACTTTCAGGCCGATGCCGAGCGAGGCCATCAGGGCGTTGCAGAAGATCGAGACCATGGTCAGGGGCACGATGACGCAGATTACGGCGGTGATCGAGCGGAAGGTGAGCAGGCACAGCAGGATCAGGGCGCCGAAGATGGCCAGCAGCATCTTCACCTCGGCGTCGCCGACCGCCTCGTTGGTGGCGGCCATGACGCCGACGTTGCCGCTGGCCAGGCGCAGCTTGACGCCGTCCACCGGGTTGGCGGCGATGAACTTTTTGGCTTCGCCGACGACGTGGGCGATGGTGGGGCCGTCGTGGTTCTTGGTGAAGATCATCACCTGGATGGCGCGGCAGCTCTCGTTGTTGAAGCCCAGGTTGGGATCAAAGGCGCGCGAACCGACGGACAGGCCGGCCTCGCTGCGCGGCAGGGCCTCCCAGCGCGGGCTGCCTTCGTTGAAGGCGGAGATCACCAGCCGGCCGATGCCGCCGACGCTGAGCACCGACTGCACGCCGGCGACGCCGCGCATGTTCGCCTCGAAACGGTCGATCAGGTTGGTGACCGGGTAATGCAGGCAGGAGTCGCCCTCGAAGTCCTTGGCCTCGGCGATGATGGTCAGCACGTCGATGCTGTTGTTGTAGCTGCCCGCGATCTGCGCGCTGTCGCGGTTGTAGCGGGAATCCGGCCTCAGCTCCGGCGCGCCGTAGCCGGAGTCGCCGATCACCATGCCGCGCGACAGCCAGGTGGTGCCGACCAGCAGCACGCCGCAGGTGAGGAACACGTACAGGGCGCAGCGCGGCTCGGCGCACTTGGCGACGATGCCCCAGATCCAGGCGCCACCGCCGCCGCTGGCGTCGTCGGTATGGCGGCGGCAGGAATCCTCCAGCCGGATATGGGTGAGGATGATCGGCAGAATCATCTTGTTGGTGATGATCATCAGCAGCACGCCCAGGCAGGCGGTGATGCCCAGCTCGTGCACGATGGGAATCTGGATGAACATGATCACGGCGAAGCCCAGGGCGTTGGTCAGCAGCGCCACCGCGCCGGGCACGAACAGCTTGCGGAAGGCGCTGCGCGAGGCTTCCACCGCGCTGGCCCCGGCCACCACTTCCTGGCGCCAGGCATTGGTCATCTGCACGGCGTGGGAGACGCCGATGGAGAAGATCAGGAACGGCACCAGGATCGACATGGGGTCGATGCCGAAGCCGATTAGCGGCAGGATGCCGAGGAGCCACAGCACCGGCAGCAGGGCCACCACCAGGGCGGTGAAGGTCAGGCGCGGCGAGCGGGTGTACCAGAACAGCAGGCCCAGGGTGATGAGGAAGGCCAGGCCGAAGAAGGCACCGACGCCGACCAGGCCTTTCATGACGTCGCCCAGCAGGCGGGCGAAGCCGATGATGTTGACCTCGATATTGGGGTCGTATTCCGGGTTCTTGACCGTTTCCACGCTTACGTCGGTGGATATATGCCAACCATGGCTGCCAGGAACGGCTATGGCTTGGCCAGCTTCGCCGTTGGCATCCTTGGGGATGGCCTGGAAGGTTTCGAAGCGTATCAGCCAGCCGTAATCGACGTAACCTTCGGCAATCACGTCTCCAGCCTTGAACGGTCCAAGGTCTTGCTTGAGCCTGTAAACATACTTGTTCGGGCTCTCGAAGCGGCCGCGGATCTCTTCCAGTTTCTTCTGCACTTCCCAGTAGTCGACGCGCATCTGGTCGGGCGGCGCGCTGGGGTCCACGTCCTGCAGGTCGGCGCGGATCAGCGCGCCCTTGAGGTTGTTGGCCACCAGAATGCCGATCTGGCCGGACAGGGTGACGTTGTGGCGCACCCGCTCTAGTTCTTCGTCGGTGGCGCTGAACTTGGCCGGGACCACCGGCTCGCCGCGGAAGCCGTCCTCGGTGATTTCCAGGTACCAGGTATTGGGGGTGAACAGCGAGGTGACGTGGGTGCGGTTGATGCCGGGGATGAAGAAGACGTCGTCGGTGGCCTTGCGCAGGTCGTCCATGAAGTCCTTGTTGTAGATGTCCCCCGGCCCTTTCCAGCGCAGGTTGACCAGCAAGGTATTCGCGGCGGAGAAGTCCTTCATGTACTCCATCATCGTGCGCATGTACTCGTGCTTGACCGGCAGCAGCTTGAGGAAGCCGGGGTCGAGCTTGAGGCGGCTGGCGCTGTAGCCGAAGAACAGGGTCATGGCGGCGAACAGCGCCAGCAGCACGTGGCGGTAGCCGATGAGGAGGTTGGAGATGCCCTCGACCATTCGGCCGACGAAGCTGCCGCTGGCAGCGGCACCGTTCATGCCTGGCTTGCTCATGGCTGCGTCCCGGCCGCGGCCAGCTGCCGCTGGATGCTCAGGCCCGGCTCGCCGCCCACCAGCACTTCGCCGCCGGCCAGGGGCAGCACCGCGGCCAGGGTCTGGCGCTCGCCCTGGGCGAACAGCCTGAAGCTGGCGCCGCCGTCATCCGAGATCAGCACGGTGCGCTGCGCACCCGCCAGTACGATTTTGCCGTCGGGCTCGACCGCGCCGCCGAACATGGACAAAGGGGCCGGAGTCGGGCTCTGCTTCCAGGTCAGCCCGGCGTCGCGGCTGAGGAAGACGTGGCCGCGCATGCCGAAGACCAGCCAGCTCTTGTCCGGCAGGGCCAGCGCGCCGAAGAAGGAACCCTTGTAGATCGACGGCAGCGCCTTCCAGTTGGCGCCGCCATCGGTTGATTTGAGCATCAGCCCCTGCTCGCCGACCAGCAGCAGGGCGCCGTCGCCGGCGACCATGGCATAGAGGTGCTTGTCGCCGATCGCATCCGACTTCACGGTTTCCCAGGTCTTGCCCAGATCGGCGGACTGCATCAGGGTGCCGAAGGCGCCGAAGGCGAAGACCTTGCCGTCGTAGGGGCCGGCGATGCCGAACAGCGGCGCGGCCTGGTCTTCGTCCTTGTTGAAGGAGACTTCCTTCCAGGTCTGGCCGTTGTCTTCGCTGCGTACGATCCAGTCGTCATGGCCGACCGCCAGGGCCACGCCGTCGCCGATATAGCGCAGCTGGGTGAAGGTATCGCCGCGCTGCGGCTCCACCGAGGCCTCGTGCCAGGGACCCTTGGGGTCGTCGGCGACCAGGATGTGCCCCTGTTCGCCGGCGGCGAGCAGGCGCTTGCCGTTTTCGGCCAGGCCGTTGATCAGCAGGCGGTCCGGGTACACCTGGGTGGCCGCGAACGGCGGCGCGGGGCGCGGCGAAAAGGCGAACACCGCGGCACCCAGCACCATGCCGGTGAAGACCGCCGCCGGCCAGCCCTGGTTGCCTGTCGCCTGGTCCGAGTGCGCCTTAGCCAGCGCGGGCATCGATTGACTCATGTACCGCTCCTCCAGCGAGCGGATCGGCTGCGCCGATCCGCTTATTTGCGTTTCTTGTAGTTGACACTACACCGACAACTCGAACAAGGCGGCCGCGCCCATGCCGCCGCCGATGCACATGCTGACCACGGTGTAGCGCACGCCGCGGCGCCGGCCCTCGAGCAGGGCATGCCCGACCATGCGCGCGCCGGACATGCCGAAGGGATGGCCGATGGCGATGGCGCCGCCATCGACGTTGAGGCGTTCGTTCGGAATGCCCAACTGGTCACGGCAATATAAGACCTGGCAGGCAAAGGCCTCGTTCAATTCCCACAGGCCGATATCAGACACCTTGAGGCCATGCTTGGCCAGCAGCTTGGGCACGGCAAACACCGGGCCGATGCCCATTTCGTCCGGCCGGCAGCCGGCGACGGCACAGCCGCGATAGATCCCCAGCGGCTGCAAGCCGCGGCGGCGGGCCTCAGCATGGCTCATCAACAGCGCGGCGGCGGCGCCGTCCGAAAGCTGCGAGGCATTGCCGGCGGTGATGTGGCGGCCCTGCTGCACCCACTTGCCGTCCTTCCACACCGGTTTGAGCGCGCTCAGGCTCTCCAACGTGGTATCGGGACGGTTGCCTTCGTCTTTTAGCAAGGTAACCGGCTCACGCGTACTTGGCTTGCCTTCCTTGTCGAACAGCTGCCTGGTGACGGTAATCGGCACGATCTCATCAGTAAAACGGCCTTCGCGCTGAGCGAAGGCCGTGCGCTGCTGGCTTTGCAGGGAATACTCGTCCTGCGCCGCGCGGCTGATGCCGTAGCGCTCGGCCACCAGCTCGGCGGTCTCGATCATCGGGATGTAGGCGGTGGGCTGGGCGGCGATGGCGGCCTCGGATACCGCCCGGTAGTTGTTTTTGTGTGCGTTCTGCACCAGCGAGATCGACTCCAGGCCGCCGCCGACCGCGATCTCCACCTCGCCCACCATGATGCTCTTAGCCACGGCGGCAATGCTCATCAGGCCGGAGGAGCACTGGCGGTCCAGGGTCATGCCCGGCACGGTATCCGGCAGGCCGGCGGTATAGGTGCACAGGCGCGCCAGGTTGTAGGCCTGCGTGCCCTGCTGCGCCGCCGCGCCGATCAGCACGTCCTCCACCTGGCCCGGCTCCACCCCGGCGCGCTCGACCACGGCGCGCACCACATGGCCGCCGAGCACCGGCGCCTCGGTATCGTTGAAAGCACCGCGGTAGGCCTTGCCGATGGCGGTGCGGGCGACACTCACTATCACTGCTTCGTTCATGGGAGGAGCCTAGAAGTAATACCGGGAGATGGTGTCGGCAACGCAAGCGGGACGGCTTTCGCCTTCGATCTCGATGGTGATGCGGACGGTGGCCTGGTAGCCGCCATCCTTGGTCTTCTCGGCGGCGATCAACTCGCCGGTGCCGCGGATGCGCGCACCGACTTTCACCGCGTTGGGGAAACGCACTTTGTCACTGCCGTAGTTGACGCCCATCTTCATCCTGACTTCCACGATCTGCGGCAGGAAGCGCGAGACCAGGGACAGGGTCAGGTAACCGTGGGCGATGCAGGAGCCGAAGGGGCCGTCCTTGGCGCGGACGGGGTCGACGTGGATCCACTGGTGGTCGTCGGTGGCGTCGGCGAACAGCTGGACCCGCTCCTGGGTCACCGTCAGCCAGTCGCTGCTGCCGAGTTTGCTGCCGACCGCGGCCAGGATGGCTTCGCCGCTTTCAAAGAGGGTGGTCATGCTCTTGTCCTCAGGCTCTCTGGCTGGAGGCGGATATGACTTCGCCGACCAGGTAGGAGGAATAATCGGAGGCGAGGAATACCATGATGTTGGCGATCTCCCAGGCTTCGGCGCCGCGGCCGAAGGCCTCGCGGCTGGCCAGTTCCTTGAGCAGGTCCTCGGGCGCGCTCTTGCGCAGGTGGTCGTGGAACACGATGGAGGGCGCCACGGCGTTGATGCGCACGCCGAACTCGGCCGCCTCCAGGGCGCTGCAGCGGGTCAGGGCCATCACGCCGGCCTTGGCCGCGGCGTAGTGCGCCTGCTCCTTCTGGCCGCGCCAGCCCAGCACCGAGGCGTTGTTGACGATGGCGCCGCGGCCGCGCGGCTGCATGTGCCTGAGCATGGCGCGGGTCATGCGGAAGGTACCGGTCAGGGTAATATCCAGTACCTTGTGCCATTCCTCGTCGGACATGTCGACCACGCGCTTGCTGCCGCCCAGGCCGGCGTTGTTGAGCAGCACGTCGACGCCGCCAAGCTTCTCTTCGGCTTCTTGCACCAGGGCCTGTACCTCGGCTTCCACCGCGACGTTGGCGAGCTTGCCGTGGATAGCCTGCGTGGGGTGATCCTTATGCAGGGCGGCGACGGCTTCGTCGAGGCGGCGCGGGTGGATGTCGGAGATAAGCAGGGCACGGCAGCCTTCTTCCAGGCAGCGGCGCGCGGTGGCGAAACCGATGCCGCCGCCGGCCGCGGCGGTGATCAGCACCGACTTGCCCCGCAGCAGGTTGTGGGCGGGGACGTAGGGAGGGGCGGGAATGGTGATCATGGATGGTCTGTCCCGCGCGCGATTTGCTCCCCTCTCCCCC
>CAJCJI010000235.1 GCA_903970595.1 Verrucomicrobiota bacterium | reverse complement strand
AACCCCTCTCCCGCAAGCGGGAGAGGGGAGCTCATGGCGCTAGAACGTGGCAATGATCTGCGGCAGCTCGACTGTGGTGCGGATGCCCGGCGCGGCTTCGCATACGGCGGGAATGGCGTTGACGGCGCGGTGGCCGGTCAGGCCAGGGGTGAACAAGGGGTAGTACTCCGGGGTCACGGGGAAGGTGATGCCGACGTCCAGCGGCGTATCGCCCTGGACCAAAACCCGCCAGCCGGATTCGCGCAGATTCCAGTCGCTGTGCTCGATGTCGCGGCTGCAATACCAGTTGGCGCGGAAGCGGAGCACCGGCTTGCCGCCGTGGAGGCCGGTGACGGTGATGCGCAGCGCCGCCACGGTCCCCTTGGGGATGGTGCCGGCGGCGATCTGCACGGTGTTTCGCGCCGCCGACATTTCGCCGCTGCACTCTACCTCCTCGATCGGCAGGCGGATGGCATCGGCGATCTGCGACAGGGAGGCCAGGAAGTCGTGCTTGATGTAGTCGACCTTGGCCTGGTCGAACACGCCGGGCGCCACGCCGTAGCCCATCACGCCGAAGATCATCTCCGGCGAGTTGCGGCTGCTCATGTCCGCATATTCGTCGATGGTGAGGCAATCGAGCCGGCGCGACAGCGACAGCAGCGGTATGGTCATGGCCTCGGTGATGAAGCCGGGGCTGGAGCCGGTGCTGTAGATCGAGGTGCCGCCTTTGCGGCAGGCCTCCTCCACCCGGGCGCGCACCGCCGGATCCATCGAGGACGGATGATGGAAGTCGCCGCGGGTGGTGACGATGTTCTTGCCCGAGGCGAGGATGGCGCAGACTTCGTCGAAGCTGGTGCCCTGGCGCATGTAGACCACGCAGTCGGCGTCCAGCGCCAGGATCTCCTCAAGCGAATTGCTGGCCTTGACCCCGACCGGCGCCAGGCCGCACAGCTCCCCGGCGTCCTTGCCGGCTTTTTCCGGCGAGCTGACGTAGAGGCCCGCCAGCTGCATGCGCGGGTGCTCGATGATGCAGCGCAGGGAGCGGCTGCCGACATTACCCGTAGCCCATTGCACCACGCGATAGGTCTTGTCCTGCGTCATCAGCGTCTCCTCGTATGGTGCTGGGGAATCCGGATTTAAAACTTCAGGACCTCAGGCGATCGCGCCGGCGGCCTTGAGGCTTTCGATGCGCTCCCACTCCAGCCCCAGTTCCAGCAGGAAGGACTCGGTATGTTCGTTGGCCTGCGGCGCGCGCGAGGTCTTGAGCGGTGTATGGTCGAACTGCACCGGGCCGCGCACCAGCTTCAGCGGCGGGCCGCCGTCGACCGAGTCCACCTCGATGATCATGTCGTTGGCCAGCGCCTGCTCGTCGTTGATCAGGTCGAGCAGCGACTGCACCGGCGCCCATTGGCCCTTCATGGTGCGCAGGTGCTGGCGCCAGTAGGCGAAGGGCTTGCTGCCGATGGCCTTGACGATCAGCGCGCTGGCCGCCGGGGAATTCTCGATCAGCTTGTAGACATCGCCGAAGCGCGGATCGTCGGCGGCTTCGGGGATGCCCAGGTGCTCGAAGGTGTCGCGGATCAGGCCGGTGGGGCTGACCATGCACAGGTTGATGGTGCCACCGTCCGAGGTGCGAAAATTGCCCATCAGGGGATTCTTCAGCGAGCCGCCCGACACCGGCATGGGATTGCGCATGATGACGCCTTTTTCCATGCCCTGCGACACCATGGCACCCGCGGCCCACCAGGCGCTGCTGAGCAGCGAGACGTCCAGTTCCACGACCTCGCCGGTGCGGAAGCGGTGCAGCAGTGCGGCCGAGATGCCGCCGGCGATGTTCATGCCGCCGATGGAATCGCCGAAGGCCGGGATGCCCTGCGACAGCGGACCTTCCATTTCCTCGGGGGTCATGGAGTAGCCGATGCCGCTGCGCGACCAGAACGCCGTGCCGTCGAAGCCGCCGACATGGCGCTCGGGGCCCTTGTCGCCATAGGCGCTGCCGCGGGCGTAGATGATGTTCGGGTTGGCGGCGCGGATGTGCTCGATGTCGAACTTGTTTTTCTGCCGCACGGACGGCAGGTAGTTGGTGAGAAACACGTCGGCGGTCCTGGCGATCTCGTACAGCAGCTCCTGCCCCTGCGCGGTGGAGACATCGATGCCGACGCTGCGTTTGCCGCGGTTGGGATGCTCCACCAGGGTATGCCGGTTCGGATCCAGCTTGACCCCGCCCATGTTGATGAAGCCGCGCTGAGTGTCGCCGCGCAGCGGATGCTCGACCTTGATCACGTCGGCGCCCCAGTCCGCCAGGATGGCGCCCGCCGCGGGCACGAAGGTGAACTGGGCGACTTCCAGAATCCTGATACCTTTCATTACTTGTGTCATGGGTCCTCCGTTACCGCTTGCATAGGCCGCCGCGGCGGCGCGTTTTTGTCGGCAGGCGCAAGCGCGCCGGCTCATCGACAACTGGTCCAATCAATCCCGCGCAGGATCGAATTCCGGCCAGGCTTATGAGAACGGGCCCTTGCGCGGCGGCTCAATGCGAGGTGGGCCGGAAGGCCTGGGCCCGATAACCGGCGATTCCGGCCTTTTGCCTGTACTGGCGCGGGGTTTCCCCGGTGGCGCGCAGGAAGGCGGTGGCGAAATTGGAGGGGGCGGAAAACCCGGCGGCGTGGGCGACCGATTTCACGTTCATGCCCGATGCCAGCAGCCGCTTGGCGTTTTCCATGCCGCGCTCGGCGACGTACTTGCCGATGGACTGGCCGCGGCTGATGCGGAACCCCCGGGTCAGGTGCCGCACGGAGATATTGCACAGGCCGGCCAGCTCGGCGAGCGAAGGCGGCGGCGCGGCGATATCCGACAGGCGCTCGTCCACCAGCTTCAATCGCGAAGGCGACAGCCCACCCGCCGTGCGCTCCTCGTCGATTCCCGACAGGTGGCGCGAAACTTCGATGGCGGCCTGGGCGGCCAGCAACTCCACCATCATTTCGCCGGCGAATCCCGGCGTGCGCAGTTCCTCGCCGATCCGCATCAGCAGGCTGCGTATCTTGGGATTGACGATGTTCAGGCTGCCTTGCAGGCGCCCGCTGGTCCATTGCATATCGCGGTCAAACCAGGCGGTGACCGCGGCGGGCTCGAAAATGCAGACGATGGAGCGCAGGAGCCGGCAGTCGCTCTTGGCATGGAAGCGGAACTTGGCCGGCACCAGGAACATTTGCCCGATCGGTTCGAAGCGCTGCGGCCACCAGATGTCCGGGAAGCAGCCCAGGCCGGTGTGCGGCCGCGAGAACAGCGCAAGCTCCAGATAGTGGGCATCGCCGGTGGCGGTGACTTCGATCGGCTCGTTCCAGGACTCGCGCACGAGCTGGACCCGGCCCAGGCTCAGGGGCATCTCGGCTTCGATCTTTTTTGCCGCTCCAGGATTCTGGGCCATGGTCAGGGGTCCTCCTCGTTTTCGGGCAGGGCCGGTCCGGCCTTGCTGCCCGCACCGGTTTGCTGGTTCCGGTCTTTAGCCATTCTTGGTGAATAGCGGGACCGGCGCAACATCCGGCTGTTTGCAAATCGAGCCAAACTTGTGCGATCGGGACATCGTCAATGATTTGCCTTGCTACAGCCGGCGTGCCTGCCGCACCCGTGCCGGTGTCCGGAAGCAATAGCATTGTCTGGCCAGCATTAAACCAAGTCGTTGCCGGGGGAAAGCTTCATCGCATACGCTCGACAGCACACTACAGGCGGGACTGCGCAATGTCGGCTGGAGCGGAATGAGTCGGGTGAAACAGCTGCTGGAACGGGCGCGGGAACAGGGCGGGTTCGAGGATTTCGGCGCCAACAGTTATCTTGAGGGATTGGAGATCCTGGTCGATTCGCTCGACCGGGAGGCGCGGCTCAACGAGCAGGGCCGGCTGGCGATGGACGCGCAGATCACCGACCTGCTGGCCAAGCGCCTGCAGATCGAGCACTGGTACCGCGAGCACCCGGAAATCGACGCGGAGCAGATCGTGGCGCCGCTGATCGGCCTGGGGCTGCCGCGCACGGGTTCGTCCGCCCTGGCCTGCCTGCTGGGCGCGGACCCTGCGGTGCGTTCGATCCGCACCTGGGAGCAGATGGCGCCCTGCCCGCCGCCCGACATCAGGACGGTGGACAGCGACGAGCGCCTGGTCAAGGCGCAGGAAGCGATGGCGCGGCGCGCGCGCATGTTTCCGCGGATGACCTCGATGCTGCCGAGCACCGCCACCTCGCCGACCGAATGCCAGCTGTTCATGGCGTATGACTTCAAGTCGCAGATCTTCCAGGCGTTCAATCACGTCCCGAGCTATGTGGATTGGCTCAACCATAGTGCGGACCTGGTGCCGACCTATGGCTATGTGAAGCGCGTGCTCAAGCTGCTGCAGTGGCGTTGCCCGCCGAAACGCTGGCGGCTCAAGAATCCCTCGCACATCCTGTTCATCGAGGCGCTCGACCGGGTGTTTCCGGACGCGCGCTTCGTCATGACGCACCGGGACGTGGCCAGCGTGATCCCCTCGGTGGCCGATGTGTACTACGAGCTGCACAAGGCTTATAGCGATACGGTGGACCTGCAGGCGATCGGTCGGGAGACCAGCGAGTTCTGCGAACTCGGCATGCGGCGGATGATCGCCTTCCGCGACGCCGGCAACGGGCACCGCTTCTTCGACATCCAGTTTGCGCCCTTGCAGCAGGATCCCTTCCCCATTCTCGAGGCGCTGTACCGATTCCTGGGCGAGGAGCTGAGCCCGGTGGCGCGGCGGCGCATGCAGGAGTGGCGGCAGAACACGCCGCGCGACACCGGTTACGAGCGCACCAACATGGCGGAATTCGGCTTCGACGCGGCAAGCCTGAAGCGGCGGTTCGCGTTTTATTCCGAGCGGTTTTGCGAGCCGGCCGCGGCGGCTCGGCCCAATTAAAGGATTTTTCCGGAGGACATGATGAGCAAGGCGGCGGCGGATTTTGCGGGCGGATTGACGCCGGAGCACGAGCTGGTCTTTGCGGACAAGCCGCAGGACCCGGAAATGCGCGAGAGCACCTCGGTCTGGCTGTACGAGGAAAACGGCGCCTTTTCCCTGCCGCGCTTCGGCATCGAGGCGGAAGGCTTCTCCTGGGACAATCCGCTGTACCAGGTGAATTTCGCCTTTCCCGGCGGCCGGGTCCTGAACAGCCGCGGCCGCGGCCCCAAGCCATCGCCGTTCGCCGCCGACGGGCAGCCGAAGGTTCTGGGCGCCGGCCCGCTGCGCTTCGAGTGCATCGAGCCGTTCCGCAAATGGCGGACCCGTTTCGAAGGCATGGCGGCCGACGGCACGGTGGAGCAGCAGATCGCCGGCACGCTCGACCCAAACCGCCTGGTGGCGGTCGGCTTCGAGATCGAGATGCACATGGTCACGCCCTGCTGGGTGCAGGACCTGACACCCGAGAAGGTGAAACAGATGTCCCCGGCGGACGCCATCGAAGCGGGCAATATGGGCATCGGCTGGCGCCTGGAGCACCTGTTCCGCGCCGAGGGGACGCTGAGCATCGACGGCAGGAGCCGCGCGTTCAAGGCGGTCGGATCGCGCATCAAGCGCCAGAGCGTGCGGCCGCTCGCGGGTTTCCGCGGGCATTGCTGGCAGTCGGCGGTGTTTCCGGACGGGCGCGCCTTCGGCTTCATCACGTATCCGCCGCGCGAGGATGGCAAGGCTTACAACGACGGCTACGTCTACCAGGACGGCCGCATGTTCCAGGCCCGGGCGGTGAAGATTCCCTGGCTGCGGCGGATCGTGGGCGAAGGCGACGACGCTTCGCTGGAACTGGAATCCGAGCTTGGCATCACGCGGATCGGCGGGGTGACGATACCGTCCACCTTCCGGGTGGGCAATCCGGATATCGGGGGACTCAATCTGCAGCAGGGCGGGGTGAAGTACAGCTGGGATGGGATGACTACTTACGGGATGATCGAGCGGTCGTCGCCGGCTGCCTTGACGACGATTGGTTAATGCCGCGAGTCAGAGTCGTCAACAAAATTTGAGTCGTCATCCCCGCGTAGGCGGGGATCCAGCTTCTCATGTCGCCTTGTGCAAGGGGCCAGAACTGGATTCCCGCCTACGCGGGAATGACGAAGGACCTACACCCGCTCGATAATAATCGCCGGCGCCATCCCGCCGGCGGCGCACATGGTCACCAGCGCGCGCTTCAGGTCGCGGCGCTCCAGTTCGTCGAGTACCGTGCCGATCAGGACGGCGCCGGTGGCGCCGATGGGGTGACCCAGGGCGATGGCGCCGCCGTTGGCGTTGACGCGCTCGCGGTCCAGGCCCAGGTCGCGGATGAACTTTTCCACCACGACGGCGAAGGCTTCGTTGACCTCCCACAGGTCGATGTCTTCCTTCTTCAGCCCGGCCCGGGCCAGGACCTTGTGGGCCGCCGGCACCGGGGCGTTGAGCATCAGGGTGGGATCGTCGCCGATATTGGCCGTGGCGACGACGCGGGCGCGCGGCTCGAGGCCGTGTTTGCGCGCGTAGTCGCTAGAGGCCAGCAGCAGGGCCGCGGCGCCGTCGACGATGCCGGACGAGGTGCCGGCATGATGGTAGTGCGCGATCTTCAAATCCGGATAGCGCAGGTTGATCAACTGGCGGAAGGTGATGCCGCTGCTGTCGGCGGGCATGTCCGCGATGGCGGCGAAGCTGGGCTTGAGGGCCGCCAGTTCCGCGGCGGTGGTCTGCGGCCGGGGATATTCGTCCTTGGCCAGGATGGTGCGCCCTGCGTCGTCGACGACAGGCACGATGGAGCGCTCGAACCAACCCGACTGGATGGCGCGCGCGGCGCGCTGCTGGCTTTCCAGCCCGAAGGCATCCAGCGCCTCGCGGCCGATGCCTTCCATCGAGGCAATGGCGTCGGCGCAGACACCCTGGTTGGATTGGGGATGACGCTGGTGCAGACGCGGATTATTGGTGCCCAGGCCGCCCGAGATCAGTCCCAGTTCCCGTTCCCTCTGGCTCTGCACCGTGATCAGGGACATCATCTCAGTGCCGCCGGCGACGATCAGGTCTTCCATGCCGGACATGATCTGCCCCGCGGCCAGGTTGGCGGCGGTCAGGCCGCTGCCGCAGAAGCGGTCCAGCGTGACGCCGCTGACGCGCACGTCGAAGCCGGCATCCAGCGCGGCCATGCGTCCCAGGTCGCCGGCCTGCAGGCCCTTCTGCGAACTGGTGCCCCAGATGACGTCGTCGATGTCGGCGGAGTCCAGGTGGTTGCGCTGCTGGATGGCCTTGAGCACGGTCGCCGCCAGGTGCTGCGGATGCATGCCGAAATAAGCGCCCTTGCCGGGCTTGCCGATGGCGCGGGGGGTGCGCACGGCGTCGATGATCAGGGCTTCGGTCACTCGAATTTCCTCAGGCGCCGGAACCGATGCGGTTTCGGTCTACCGCATTATCCTGCTTTTTCCACCGCAATTGTTGAAGGGGCGGCTGCCCATGGCAGCCGCCCCTTCGCTATTGCCTGCCGGTGCAGGACTTCAGCCGCCGAAGGACATGCGGACACGCCCGCCGAACATGCGCGGCTCGCCCGGGATTTCCGATTCGTAACCCAGACCGTCGTAAAGACCGGGGACGTAAACCGCATATCTCTGGTCGAACAGGTTGGTGACGAACAGGCCGGCGTCGAAGCGGGAGCCCTTGATGGCGGTCCAGTCCAGGTTCAGGTTGGTGATGCCGTTGCCCAGCATCTTGTAGTACGGCGTGGTGGACGGCGTGCTGACCGTCTGCCCGGAGGTGACGGTGTAGCCCAGCGATGCGGCAATACGGCCCAGCTGCGGTGCCAGCGGCAGCACGTAGGTCGCCGTGGTCGACACCTTGTTCATCGGCACCAGCTGCAGCTGGCCGCCCACCAGCGCGGTCGGCGTGGGCACCAGGCCGGTGTTCGGCGGGAAGGCCGGGGCGGCGAAGGTCTTCAGCTTGCTGTTGATATAGCTGTAGCTGGTGTTGATGGTGAAGCCCTTGTACGGCGAGAGGACGGATTCCACTTCCAGGCCCCAGATACGCGAGCGGCCGGCATTGACGATGGAGGTGCTCGGCGCGATGGTGCAACCCGAGTTGGGGGCGCAAAAGAAACCTTCGTCGAGCTGCTGGTTGCGGAAGTTGTTGTAATACACGTCGGCGTTGAAGGTGCCGCGGACGAAGGAGTCGAAGCTGGTCTTTTCGCCCAGCTCGAAGGTATCCACTTTCTCCGGACCCCAGGTCTGCACGCTGACCGGCGCCGTCGGGTTGATACCACCCTGACGGTAGCCGCGGGAATACTTGCCGTAGGTCATGAAGTCACGCGTGAAGTTGTAGTCCAGGCCCACCGTCCAGGTCGGGGCCTGGCTTTTCTCGATCTGGGAAAACGGGCAGGCGCTCAAAGTGGCGACCGGCACGCCGGGGTTGGCGGTGCAGGAGAATACGGGCGATGTGGCGCCCGCTCCGTTCGGCGTGGTGGGGTTGTTGGGGTTGTACGGCGTGGTATTGGGCATCGGGAACGTATACTCGCCTTCGGTGTAATGCGCCTGCGCCTGATCCATGGTGTAGCGCAGGCCTTCCGTCAGCTTGAGCTTTTCCGTCAGGCTGAAGGTCGCCTGCTCGTAGATGCCCAGGTCGTGGTAGCGCAGCCGGCCCACCTGGTAGTTGACGCTGCCGAAGGGAGAGCTGCCGCACTCCAGGGACGCGGGGTCCTGGCAGGAGATCAGGGTCTGGGAGGCCACGCCCTGGGGCTGGATCGGTTCGTTGATCTCCCCATACAGGCCGCCCTGCCAGGTCAGCCGGTCGCCGAACTGGGTGCCCTGCAGACGCAGTTCCTCGGTGGTCGTCGACATGTCGGCCAGGTGATGCCCCGGCGCGGTGAGGACGCCGGAGGTGACCAGCGGCGCGTCGCCGCTTTGAGTGACGCCGAAATACTGGGGTGGGAAGAAGGCGGGATTCCAGGCGGTGCCGAACAGGTCGTTGTTCTCGAAGGCGGTCAGCTTGGCCAGGCTGGCGATGTTCTTGAAGGTCAGGTTGTCGTTGACCGACCAGGTGGTGGTGTTGATCAGCTGCGCCTGTTCGGTCGACACATGGGCGTTGGGCACGTCGTTCATCGTGCTCCAGAACCCGGTCCCCTGCTGGGCCATGTTGGCTTCGCAGGCTGCCGTGGCAGAGGGGCCGAATCCGCTGGCCGGATTGCAGGCAAAGACGTGTTGCGCGGAACCATTGTGATCCGAATTGGTGAAGGTCACGATGGTGTAATTTTCCAGATTCGGCGTGATGTTCCACACCGCGCTGCCGCGGGCGGCAACGTAGTCGATGTCGTTGAAGTTTTCCGGGCCGATGCCCGAATAGTTGTGGATGTAGCCGCGGCGGGATTCGTGATCGACGCCGAAACGCATGCGGAAATTGTCCGCCACCGGCACGTTCAGCACGCCTTGCACGCGCCACATGTCGAAGTCGCCGAAGCCGGCCTCGAGGTAGCCGCCCAGTTCCGAGGTCGGGCGCTGCGGCACCAGCAGGATGGCGCCGCCGTCGGTGTTGCGTCCGAACAGGGTGCCCTGCGGGCCTTTGAGCACCTGCACGTTCTGCAGGTCGAAGAACAATCCGGGGCCGCCGCCGTCGCCGGTGTTGACGCCCGCCGAACCGCCGCGCGGCGCCACCACGTCGGCGAAATACACCGCCACGGACGGAGCCGTGGCGATCTGCTGCACGAAACCGCGAATGGAAAACGAGGTGTTGTCCGAGCCGAATTCGGTGTTGGCCTGCAGGCCCGGCGTATACGTCGCCAGATCGCCGCCCGAAACGACATTGCGGTCGTCCAGCTGTTTCTGGTTGAAGATGCTCATCGAGATGGGCACGTCCTGGGCGCGTTCCTCGACGCGCCGGGCGGTCACGATCACCTCTTCCGCGTCCACCGCGTCGGCCGGGGCGGACGCCGGCGCAGGCGCGGCCTGGCCCGGGGCGGCCGTTTGCGCCCCCGCGGGAACGGCCAAGCCGTAGGCCATGGCAATCGCGGTGCAGATGGCGGATTTACGGAATCTGGTTTTCATGTACTCCCTCCTCAATTTTGTGTTGGTCTTACCACTGCTGTTCACCCGGGCCACCCACTATTCAAGCTGGAGTGCCCAGGCGCGCGCATTGCTATGTTTTTTTATCTGTCACAGGCCCATTGCCGTTAACATCGGCTGTTCAAGCTCATTACGGCCGGTGGACAAGACATCTCCTCGATCTCCCAACTCTGCGGCGCCGGCAAACAGCACACTTCAAAGCAAGAATTTTGATGCACTGCAAATCCGCTCTTATTTATGGCGACTCACGCGTCAACATTGATGCTGGCGACAAACACCACTCGACGCCGCGATCCGGTACATGGCGGTTTTGCAACGAAACTACTAGACCATCTTTCCTCAAATCATATCTTGACCGTTCACGACAACATTGCGGGACTCACGTGACTAGGGTCAATCGGCATCGATGTTGAAATCCGGACATACGTTTGAGAATTGGACAGACCCTGGTCTGTGCGCTTTCGCACATTTCCGACAATGCTGGGTTCGGCAAGCAGGTCAGGAAACACCGGGCAATTGATTGATATCAAGACGCCCGCAGCAGGTGCGGGACAGGCGAACAGCACGGCGCGGCTTTCAGCAAAAATTCGCGCACTGCCAGTATGACAACTTGGGGCTGCTTACGAACCGCAGACGGCGGATGACAATACAGCCGGACCGCTACGGCGCGGCGTCTACACGCCTTCCATCGCGGCTCGCCTGGACGAAATCCTCCCTCACCCGCCGCAGCAAGCTCTTCAATGTGTCCAGTTCTTCCGGCGAGAAATCGTGCATCACCTGTCCCAGGTAGGTGGCATTCAAGTCCATCGCGTCACTGATCACCTTCTCGCCTTTGCCGGTCAAGCTCGCCAGCAGGCGCCGGCGGTCCTGCCGGTCGGGCACCGACTGCACCAGGCCATCCTGCTCCAGCGAAAACATCAGGGCCGATACCGTGGCCCGCTTGACCTGCAGCATGGCGATGATTTCCTGGTGCGGCGTCGGGCGCCCGCCCCCGGCCCACAGCAACATCAGCGTCTGGAATCTCGCCGTGGACCCGACCGTGCCGGCGAGCCACTCGCTGGCCGCATTTTCGACCTGCTGGGCCGTCGACCTGAGCAGCAGGACAGCCTCCAGCTGCTGAAACTTGGGCCCGGGCAGGCGCCGGCGGATGGCGTCCTGAACATGGGCGGGGGGAATCGCCAGCTTGCCGGTTGCACCTGTGTCTTCCAAGGGGCGGTCTCTTGCATTTGCGCGTTGATGACATTGTATGCCATCAGACAATTCCCGTGTTGTATAATTTATATTGAATAAATACATAATGTTATAAGTATAACTTCACTATATAGACTGTTTGTATATTGATTTGTCTGTCAACAGACATTATTGTTCGCCGCCATACAGACCGGGATGAAGTGCTCGCGATCGGCGCGATGCCCTCCCGGAAAAGGAGCTCGCGATGAACAGTTCGGAACCCCAGGATGTCGCCCCGGCGGCGGGCGCTCAGGCGCAGAAGCCGCGCAAGAGCAGAATTGGCCTGGCCATCGCGGCTGGGGCGCTGGCCGCCGCCGGCGGCATCGGGTATGCAGTGCTCAATGCCGGAAAGGTATCGACCGACGACGCCTACACCGACGGCCGCGCCATCACCGTTGCGCCGCACGTCGGCGGCTATGTTTCCGCGCTCGAGGTGACGGACAACGAGTTCGTGCACCAGGGCCAGGTGCTGGTCAGGATCGATTGCTCGGACTACCTGGCGGCGCGCGACCACGCCAAGGGCGCGCTGGAATCCGCCCAGGGCCAGCTCGCCGCGGCGCAGACCGACCTGGATCTGGCCAAGGTGACCTACCCGGCCCGCTTCGCCCAGGCACAGGCACAGCTCGCCACGGAACGCGCCAACCTGTTCAAGGCGCAGAGCGAGTTCCAGCGGCAGAGCGACATCCCCAAGGAAGCGACCACGACGCATGACGTGGACTTCGCCACCGCCGAACAGCGCGCGGCTGCCGGTCAGGTCGCCGCCGCGCGGGCGCAGGAGAAAATCGCCGAGCCGGTCAGCCTGAACATCGCCGAGGCCCAGGCCCACGTCGAGCAGCTGCAGGGCGAGGTGCAACGCTCGCAGGGCGACCTCGACCAGGCCCGGCTCAACGTCGGCTGGTGCGACATCACCGCTCCGCAGGACGGCTGGGTGACCAAGCGCTCGGTCGAGAAAGGCGACTACCTGCAGGTGGGCCAGCAGATCTTCGCCATCGTCAGCCCCGAGGTCTGGGTCACCGCCAACTTCAAGGAAACCGAACTGACCCGCATGCGCCCGGGCCAGAAAACCTCGATCCGTATCGACGCCTACCCCAAGCTCAGGCTTGAGGGCCACGTCGACAGTATCCAGCTCGGCTCCGGCGGCCGCTTCACCGCCTTTCCGGCGGAGAACGCAACCGGCAACTTCATCAAGATCGTGCAGCGGGTACCGGTGAAGATCGTGATCGATTCCGGCCTGGACCCGAAGCAGCCGCTGCCGCTGAACCTGTCGGTTGAGCCGACGGTGCACGTGCAATGAGCGCCGCCATCGCGCCGGAGGCGGCAGGCTGGAAGCCGCGCGCCAATCCCTGGCTGATCGCGGTGGTGGTGACGCTCGCCGCGTTCATGGAAATCCTCGACACCACCATCGTCAACGTGGCGCTGCCGCACATCGCCGGCAGCCTCTCGGTCAGCGCGGACGACGCCACCTGGACCCTGACCTCCTACCTGGTGGCCAACGGCATCGTGCTGACCATCTCCGGCTGGCTGGGCACGGTGATCGGCAGGAAGCGCTATTTCCTCATTTGCATCGCCATGTTCACGGTCTGCTCGCTGCTGTGCGGACTGGCGCAGAGCCTGCCGGACCTGATCGTGTTCCGGCTGCTGCAGGGCTTCTTCGGCGGCGGGCTGCAGCCGAGCCAGCAGGCCATCGTGCTGGACTCGTTCGAGCCGGCCAAGCGCGGCGCGGCCTTCGGCATCACGGCGATCGCCACCGTGGTCGCCCCGGTGCTGGGCCCGGTGCTCGGCGGCTAC
Organism: Verrucomicrobiota bacterium; assembly: GCA_903970595.1. Taxonomy (GTDB): domain Bacteria; phylum Pseudomonadota; class Gammaproteobacteria; order Nevskiales; family Nevskiaceae; genus Nevskia. The sequence goes on along the minus strand of CAJCJI010000235.1, from coordinate 10,194 downwards.
ATCACCGACAACGCCTCCTGGCGCTGGATCTTCTTCATCAACGTTCCCGTCGGCATCTTTGCCTGCTTCGCGGTGAACGCGCTGGTGGAAGACCCGCCTTGGGCGGCGCGGCGCAAGCAGTCGATCGACTATGTCGGCCTGGCGCTGATCACGCTCGGCCTGGGCTGCATGCAGGTGGTGATGGACCGCGGCGAGGACGAGGGCTGGTTCGGCTCGCACTTCATCCAGCTGATGGCGGTGGTCGCGGCCGCCGGCATCGCCGGGGCCATCGCCTGGCTGCTGCTGGCGAAGAAGCCGATCGTCGACCTGCGCGTGTTCAAGGACCGCAACTTCGCCGTCGGCTCGGCGCTGATCGCGGCGATGGGGTTGATCCTCTATGGCAGCGCCGTGCTGATGCCGCAGTTTGCGCAGCGCACCATCGGCTACACCGCTACCTGGGCGGGCATGATCCTGGCGCCCGGCGGCGTGGTGGTGATCCTGCTGATTCCTCCGGTGGGCCGCCTGATCCGGGTGGTGCAGATCCGCTGGGCGATCGCCGCGGGCTTTTCGATCATGGCGCTGTCGCTGATCTACACCAGCACCCTGGTGCAGTCGATCGACTACCGCACCCTGGCCGAGATGCGCGCCCTGCAGACCGCCGGGCTGGGCTTCCTGTTCGTGCCGATCAGCCTGATGGCCTACCACAGCCTGCCGAAGTCCTTCAGCGCGGACGCGGCGGCGCTGTTCACCATGTTCCGCAATGTATCGGGCTCGATCGGCATTTCGCTCGCCACCGCGCTGGTGACCGAGCGCAGCCAGGCGCGCCAGGCGCATCTGTCCACCTGGCTGACGCCGCTGAACCAGCCGTTCAACGTGCTGGTGGCGCACAGCGAACGGGCGCTGCAAGGAATGGGACGGGCCGCGAGCACGCTGCACCAGAGCGCCCTTGCCGCCGCCTTCCAGGTCCTGCAGGCGCAGTCCTCGGTTCTGGCCTATGCCGACGTCTTCATGTACTTCGCGGTACTGGCTGCCGCCGTGGTGCCTCTGACCTTGCTGCTGTCGCCGGCCCGGGCCAGCGCCGGCGCTTCCGCCCCGATGCATTGAAACCTTTTTGAAACTCATTCGAGGATTACCGTCATGAACATTTTTATCAAGAAGGGCTTCTCCAGGCTCCCCATCGCCGCCGCCGCGGCACTGCTCGCCGGCTGCACCGTCGGCCCCGACTTCCAACGCCCGGACGCGGCCGTTCCCGCCGCCTGGCAGGCCACGCAGGCACCGGCCGAGGCGCCGGTGAACAGCGCTCCCGCGGCCGCTCCGCTCAACGGCGCCTGGTGGACTTCGTTCGACGATCCCGAGCTGGTCCGGCTCGAGGAGCGCGTGGCGGCGGCGAACCTGGACCTGAAAGTCGCCTCGCTGCGGCTGGCGGAGAGCCGCGCCTCGCGCAGCATCGCCGGCGCCGAGCAATTCCCCACGCTGGAGGGCAACACCTCGCTGACCCGCGAGCAGGCCAGCGCCAACGGCGTGCTGAGCCAGGCCGGCGTGCCCGCCACCCCGGCCAGCGCGGCCTCGGCCGCCAATGGAACGGGCGCGGGCGTCTCGTCGGTGCCGACGGGTGCCAAGGCCTCCGCTCCGTTCAACATCTGGCAGGCCGGTTTCGACTCGACCTGGGAGCTGGACCTGTGGGGGCGCGTGCGGCGCTCGGTGGAAGCCGCCGACGCCTCGGTGGAAAGCCAGGCCGATGCGCGGCGCGACCTGCTGGTGGCGACCATGGCCGAGGTGGCGCGCGACTACATCCAGCTGCGCGGCACTCAGACCGTACATGGCATTACGCTGGATAACCTGGGCGCCGCCAGGGACATCGAGCGGGTCACCCGGGAAAGAAGGGCCGGCGGCCTGGCGACCGAGCTGGACGTGGCTCAGGCTTCCGCCCAGGTGGCCACCGAGAACGCCTTGTTGCCGCAGATCGAACAACAGGAGGCCGAGAGCATCAACCGCCTGAGCTTCCTGCTGGGCCAGGCGCCCGGCACGCTGCGCGCCGAGCTGCAAACCGCCGCGCCGGTTCCGCCCACACCGCCGGTGGTGCCGGTGGGCCTGCCGTCCGAGCTGGCGCAGCGCCGCCCCGACATCCGCCAGGCGGAGGCGGAACTGCACCACGCTACTGCTGAAATCGGCGTGGCCAAGGCCGATTTCTATCCCAGCATCACCCTGTCGGGCAGCGCCAGTCTGCAGGCGCTGCAGTACGAGCAGCTGGGCAACTGGGGCTCGCACCAGTTCGGGATCGGGCCCTCGCTGACGGTGCCGATCTTCGAGGGAGGCCGCCTCAAGGCCACGCTCAGCCTGCGCAAGGACCAGCAGCAGGAGGCGGCGGTCAGCTACCAGCGCGTGGTGCTGTCGGCCTGGCACGAGATCGACAATGCGCTGACCGCCTACTCGGCGCAGCAGCAGCGCCGCGACCAGCTGCAGACCTCGGTCGCCGACAATCAGAAAGCCTTGAGCCTGGCCCAAGCCCAGTACAAGGGCGGCATCGGATCGTTCCTGCAGGTGTTGACCGCGCAGCGCAGTCTGCTCGCGGCCGAGCAGGACCTTGCAGAGAACACCACGGAGATTTCGACCAATCTCGTCTCCCTGTACAAGGCGCTGGGCGGCGGCTGGGAAGCAAGCTATCCCGACCAGGAGGCAGCCGGCCCGGCCGCGGTCTCGGCAGCCCCCGCCGTACCGTCCGCCCCAGGGCAGCCGGCGTCGCGGTCATAGGCCCTCAGGCCTGCGGAGGACAGGGTGAACGCGCAGAGCCAGACAAGCGGTGGTGACCGGGAGGCCTTCCTGCGCTCGCCGCTCAGCCAGGCCGACAGCGCCGCGCTTCTGGCGGCCACCAAGACGGTCTATATGATCGGCATGATCCGCCGGCGCCGGTCTACCGAAGACCGCCGGCAGATCCTGCTGAACCTCACCGATCAGGGGCAGGACGCGGCCCTATCGCTGCTGGCTTCAATCGATCACCGCCGATTGCTCGATACAGTCGGCGGCCTGAAATCCTCCCTCGACCGATTCATGTCTATTGGTGTGCCCGGGACGGCTTCGGACGATGCTCAGGCGCAGCGGCAGGTTGTTGTTGCAGGTGGCGCTTGAGTAAAGCACCGCTGCTGCCCGTTGCGGTGCGGGGACTCAGCGGAATTAGCAGGGAATTTCCTCGAACTCTGCCATTTTCAGCCGAGCTGATACCGGTTTTTCCTTAAGCTATACATATTGTATAAATTTGTCGCGGAACACTTCGACTCCGGTGATCGATCCATGCGCAAGGCTTTCCTCGCAATTGTCCCGCCCCTCGCCCTCACGCTGTTGGCTGTCGTGCAGAGTCCCGCCTGGGCTTCGGCGCCCGGATGTGGTCAGGCACCGGTGGAAAAGCTGCTCGGCGCACCGGCGCCGCCCGGGCCGAGCGCCCGTTACATTGTTCCGAACGCGACCGTCGCCCCCATTTATCAATGGGAGAGCAATAACGGCTACTGCGGCGAGGTGTCGCTGATGTCGGCGGGCCTGGCCAGCGGACAGTGGATGTCCCAGTACAACGCGCGCATGGTCTGTGGCGGGTATTTCGGTCCTGAAAGCTATGGCTACGGCGCGAGTCTCGAGCAGGCGGGAAATCCGCCAGGGAAGAACGGCAACTACAATGCGGAATTGCTGCTCGAAAACCCGGATCAGGGCCTGACCGGGCCATACGATTACGACTGGGCCGCACGCTGTGCCGAAAATGCGGGCCTGGCGCTTACGCAATACCCGTCGACGACCGGCTATCAACGGCCGAACAGCGGGCTGTCCGGCTATCAGGACATGATGAGCTGGATCAAGAGCCAGATCATCGCCGGCCACCAGGTGACCCTTGGGGTCATGCTGCCCAAGGCAGCCGGCGGCTCGGATCCGCAATACGATCACATCGTCAACGTCATCAAGATCGGTACCAATCATTCTGCAACCGATCCAGGCTACTATGCGGACGATGTGTTGTACCTCGACGATCACGGCGTTTACACGCTGAAGCTGAGCGCCGAGGGGGTGTGGTCGTTTACCTCGAATCCTTCGATTCCCCCCGGCGCCGGTTCCGACGCCGAAGGCTGCACGCCCTATATCTTCGCTTATACCTTCGGCTCATTCGTCAAGACCCGTGCCGAAGCCAACGCCGCGGATGCGCCGGCTTATTCGATGGTGATGCCGGACGCAAACACCACCGTCAGGACCAATACCGGGAACGACGCCGCCAATGGCGATGGGACGACCACGGTGCCGGGGCCGCACAACGCGGGCTTTTCGATCTCCGGCCCGATCGACACCCAGGGCGTGACCGTGCCGGTGTCGCTGGCCATTGTCGGGACGAGCACCCTGAGCAATGGTGTCTGGATTGCCAATCCGGCGGACGAGAATTCGTCTCCGGCGGCCGGATACAATTATGAGAATCCGTATATCGGCGGGCCGCCTGGGACCTGCAACCACAGCAACTGCATATCCAACGTCCAGCCGGCCGCCATGCAAATGACGCTGCAAGCGACGATACGCGGCCTGACTGCCGGCACCACCTACAATCTCTACGAATATGATTTCCCGACCCAGGGCGGAAGCGATACCGGCACCGCGGCCGCTCTGGCGATTCCAACGGCCGACTTCAACCTGCACAGTTCAATGGCCACCGGCAAGACGACATTTGTCGCCCAGGGGCCGACCTACATGACGCCGGCACTCACCCGGATGTCCAACCAGATTGTCGTCTTCAGGGCGGTTCCGGCCAGCGCGCCCTGAACGCTAAAGCAGGCTGGCCACTCCATCCTCATGCGCCATCCAGTGCACGAAGCGGTGCAGCGGATACATGGCGTCATGCGGATTGCCGATGGTGGACGGGCCCGCTTCGCCCAGCCGGACAATGCGCTGCGCCCCGCCGCTTGCCAGCAGGTCGCGATAAGCGGCCATGCGCTCAAACGGAAAAAAACCGACGGTCTGGGTGGCGACGTTGACATGCTTCATCGCGGCTTCAAGAGAATCCACGCATACGACATTGGCGATCTTGTTGATCGGATGGAAATCGACCGGCTCGTCCGACCGTATCACCAGGCCCTTGCCGTCGGTTCTGCCCCAGACCCGGTATTCGTCGTCCAGCATCAACAGGGCCTCGACTTTTTCGCGCAGGTCCAGGTCGAGCGGCCGGACATCATCGGAAGCGGCGGCCCGCTCGGCGATGCGCCGCTGCAGCCGTTCGCAGAAGCGGTCGGCCTGTTCGTGCCCGGCTTCGATGAAAATAAAACGGCTGGCGACACAGGCCTCCTGGTTCAGCACCATGACGTCCGCCGACGCCAGATCTGCCGCGCCATCGAGCGCTTCGGCCGATGCGAAGGCCTGCTTGCCGACCATGGAGATCGACGTCTTGGGATCGAACGAAACCAGTTGCAGGCCCGGACCCAGGTACTTGATCACGCTGTTGATCGCATCGCCGCCGCCCCAGGCCACGATCTTGTCGAAATACTGCGGGCGGTAAAGGACCCGCTCCACCGCTTCGTCGCCGCCGCGCCAGTAGACCGCCGACATCGACTTCACGATGGCGTGACCGGGATCGATGGCCGCCATGGTGCGCAGGATGGCGACGGTGGTGAACGGATCGCTGGACGACATCTTGAACAGGTTGATCGCCTTCACCATCGCGCCTTGCGCAATCGACTTCACCGCCACACCCGGCGAATTGCCCGGCAATACATGAACCAGCCGCGGCGCGTGTGCGCGCACGAAACTGCGCCGGCCGGTGAAATCCTGATGCGGAATCCATTCGTCCAGCGCCTTGGGCTTGGCGAAATTCTGTTGCACCACCGCTTCCAGCAAGCGCTTGTCGAGATAGGCCGCGGCGCCCGCCACCTGGCCTTCCAGCACGCGGCGCGGCAGCACGTGCGTCGAAACCATGCGGTCGATGCACTCCCGCATGAAGGGATTGCGCGGATCGGTGATCCGCCGCCCGGTTTCCACCAGGAAGTCGATGATTTCCGCCACCGGCACATTGAGCAGCGGCGGCACTTCGCCGCGCGGATGCACGACCCGGTCGAGATCGATCCGGGGCGTTGCAAAACTGACGCCCAGATCGCGCGACCGGTGGACCGCGTCCTGCCCCTCGGCCAGTTCACCACGCAGGAAGAAGGGCGCGGAAACGACGGCTGCAGCGGCGCCGGCGTCAATCGGACTGCGCTCGATTTTGGAGTTCATGCCACACCCCTCACATAGGCATCCACGGTTCCGGCGCAGCCGATCTTGTCGTCGCCTTCGAGATCGGCATAGCGGGCAACGTTGTCGCGGATCGACGGGCCCCGCGCCCCACAGGCGCAGGGACTGAAGTCGATTGAAATCCTGTCGCCGCTGATCACGCCGCCCCAGCGGCCGCCGATCGACAAATCGAAAAAGGCGGCGCGGCCCTCGTATTCGCCTTGATCCGCTTTCAGCAGCGCATCGCCTTGCTTGTCCAGGACCAGCGGCACCAGCCAGGGCGGCACGTGGTAGCGGCCGCCCTTCCGGCAGCGCGGCATACCGGAATGAAGTTCCTGCATGCTGTAATTCTGATAGTTGCGCTCCGGCGCGATATTGAAGGTCTCGTAGACGAATTCGCGATAGTTGTCGGGCAGGACTGCGCGCTTGAGGCCGCCGCCGACGTAGATGGAGTTTTCCGGGTGGAAATCGGCGCCGCCATAGCCCATCTCGCGGACCAGCTTGGCCACCGCATAGAGGTTCGCCCACAAGCCGGTCACGTGGAGTTTGTCGCGACGCGCCTCGATCAGGGCGCGCGCCGTGGTCGTAGCGGCGTCGTCTATGGTTTTCTGCCGCTCCGCGGAGACCTTCTCCATCCGCACAATTTCGCTGGGGTTGGCCCTGCCGTCGGCCACTTTCTTGCGCAGCACCACCATCTGCATCAGGCTGCCGACCGTGAGCGGCGGTATCGGCGGCGAAAACCGCTCATGCCTGGGATCCTGCAGTGCCTCGGTATAGGCCAGTCCGGTGTAAAGGTTGCGCGGCACATGCGCGACCGCACCCAAGCCGAACATGCGCCGATCCTGCCTGGCCTCGACACCGGATCCCCAGCAATACGCGGAGACCGCCTCTTTCCGGCACCACTCCATGTCCTTCAGCGAGGCCACCAGCATCGCCGACTTGCCGGTGGTTCCGCTCGAGCAGGACACGTAGTGCCCGCTGCCCTGCAGCTTTTCGATCCAGTCGTCGACGTCCTTTATCTGTGAACGGTCCTGCGGCGGCACCCGGTGGCTGGAAACGCTGTCGAGCCATTTGCCCATACGGTCCCAGCGTTCTTCCATGAGCCAGCCTTCCGGGTAGCTCTTGTAAGCGGTGTGCGGGAACAGCAGCGGCACCGCCTCATCGAGGCTGCGTACCTCGCCGATCTTTGCCTCGCTCGCGCGGTGACCGAGCAGCTTGATCTGCTCCTTGCGTTCCTGGAAGCGCTCGTTCATCGCCTGCACCTGGGCGGCGCGCAGTTCCGCATGGGGGATGTCGTAACAGCCTTCCGTGCCGACCAGCCGCGTTAGGCGGTCTGCTTTCTCACGCATATACTCTCCTCCCCGATCACTTAACGGTACCCGCGCGTTCCATTATCTATGCCTTCCCGCAAGATCGCAAATTCCAGGAATTCCAAGGCTGCGCGCCCGCGCCAGGGTCGGCCGACGCGCGCCGAACAAATGCAACGCCAGGAAGAGTTGCTGAACATCGCACTGGACAGCTTCCTGGAAGCCGGCTTTGAACTGACCACGATGGAAGCGATTGCCGTCCGCGTAGGCATGTCCAAGCGCACGATTTACGCCCGCTACGAAGACAAGGCTGCGCTGTTCAAGGCCGCGGTGCGGCGGGCCATCGAAAGATATACGGTGCCGCGGGAGGTCCTCGAGTCTGTCGCCACCGACAGCCTCGAGGGCACGCTGGCCGCGGTGGCCAGGCTGCGCATCGCCAACCTGGCCAAGCCGATCGCGATCAAGCTGCAACGCATCCTCAGCGCGCAGTCCTACCGCTTCCCGGAGCTGTTCAATATCGCGGTGGAAGAAGGCGCAGGGCCGACGATCGATTTTTTATCCGGGCTTTTGGAACGTCACACCGCCCTGGGCCGGATCAAGGTCACCGACCTGCGCCGCGCAGCCGCAGCGTTTCTGAGCCTTGCGGTGAGCGGTTCGGCACGCATCATGGTGTCCGGCAACGTGCTGGATCAAGCCGGGGCCGAAGAGCGGATCAGCTTCGCGGTTGACCTCTTTCTCAACGGTGTTCGCCGATGAAGGTGCAGACAGGAAGCCCGAACCGTCTCAAACGCTTTTCGCCGGCTCCCCTTTCAGCGCCTGCAACACATCCGCCGGCCGGATCGGAATATGCCGCAGCCGCGCTCCGACTGCCGCAAAAATGGCGTTGCCGATGGCCGGCCCGACCACGGTGGTGCCGGGCTCGCCCAGGCCGACGGGCGCTTCGGTGCTGTTGATGAATTCGATATCCAGCTCCGGCACATCACGCATGCGCAGTGGTGTATAGGTGTTGAGATTGGTATCCCTGACCTGGCCGTTCTCGAACTCGGTGCCTTCGTGCAGGGCCATGCTGGCACCCCACAGCGCCGCGCCCTCGGTCTGCGCCAGCGCGCCGCCAGGATGGACGATGGTGCCCGCATCGACCACCAGGGTGAGCTTTTCCAGCTTGACTACACCAGTCGCGCGATCGACCTTGACCCGCGCCACGCAGGCGCACCAGGTCGGCATGTCACGCTCCTGGCCGAAGGTGGTGGCGACGCCGATACCGGTATCCTTCGGCAAGGTGCCGCCCCAGGCCGACTTTTCCGCCACGCGCTTCAGCACCCGGGCCAGGCGCGCGGCGCCGCCAGTCGCGTTCGGCGCGGTGCCGGCATTCTTGCCCTGGGCATCGAGCAGACCAAGGCGGAACGCCACGGCATCAAGGCCGGCGGTATGCGCAGCCTCGTCCATGAAGCTTTCCAAGGCCCAGTTGGTCCAGCCCGGTCCCACCGAGCGCAGCCAGCCCGGGCGGAAAGTGTTATTGGCCAAGTCGTTGGAGATGGCGCGGACACGGTGCGCACCGACCGAATACCAGTGATCGGCGCCGGAGATCGAGAACGGATCATAGGGTTCGCCGTTCCTGCCCTTGGGCATGAATGCCGGAAACATCACCTGCGTCGGCCAGCCGGCCGTAGCGTGATGCTCCATGCCGATGACCTTGCCGCCTTCGCCGAAAGCCATGCGCAGGCGCTGCACCGAAGCCGAGCGCGGCGAATCGAAACGTACATCGTCGGCGCGGGTGAATACCAGCTTAACCGGCTTGCCCAGCGCCTTGGACGCCAGCGCCGCGGGCACCGAGTAGTCGCCGTTCAAGCGCCGACCGAAGCCGCCGCCGAGCAGATAGGTCCGCAGCACCACCTTGTCTTCGCCCACACCGAGCGCCTTGGCCAGCGTCGGCAGGATCAGCGATTGCCACTGGTTGCCGGTGTGGATTTCCCAGACACCGTCCTTCTCGAAGGCCAAGGCATTGACCGGCTCCAGCTGGAAATGCAGCACCGTGCCGGTGGTATAGCTGCGCTCGAGCGTGGACTTTGCCGCCGCGAACGCCTGCTCCACGCCTTCGTCGGCCACCACAAGGGAGCCGCCCTGGGGATCGTCGATCAGCCCGGCGCCATGATCGAGGATATCTTTCTCGGACACCTTCGCCGCATCACTCGTGGTCCATGCCACCTTGACCCTGTCCGCCGCATGATTGGCGGCGGTAAAGGAATCGGCGAATACCACCACCCACCCCGGCACCGTGCCGGATGGATCATCCAGCGCAATGCTCTTGATGTAGCCCTTGACGTCCTTGGCGGCGGAGTCGTCGATGGAGGTGACGCTGCAGCCATTGCGCGTCGGCGGCAGCTTGGGCCGCGCATAGACCATGCCTTCGACCTCGGCGTCGAGGCCATAGCGGGCGCTGCCATTGGTCTTGCCGGGAATGTCGATGGCCTTGGTCGGCAAGCCGACCAGGCGCCGCTCGGTCGGCTTCTTCACCGGCATGGACTTGAGCTGGTCCGCGCTGTAGCTGCGCGTCAGGTTGCCCTTGCGCACGATCTCGCCATAGCTGAGCGATTTGTGCCCCGCACTGACCATGCCATCGCGCGCGACGCAGGCGTCCTTGCTCACACCGAGTAGTCTCGCCCCTTCCTCGATCAGGGTAATG
>CAJCJI010000234.1 GCA_903970595.1 Verrucomicrobiota bacterium | reverse complement strand
ATCGTCAGGCCAGGGATGGCCTGTCGATGGACCCCGCTCCGGCTGCGGAGCGCAGGGCACCGGACAATCGCGCTTCTTCTTTTGCGATTGTCCGGCGCAAACGCAGGGGCATGTTCTTTGGGTTACTTTTCTTGCGCCAAGAAAAGTAACTCGCCGAAGGCGAAATACACCGGAAAGCCGAAGGGAGGATACGCGCCGCGCGCAAGCGCGCTTGAGGAAGTTTCAGCAAGTCGGTGGGTTACGCGCCTACGGCGCTAACCCACCCTACTAACCTCGGGACGAACGGGAGTCTGGTGTTGTGCCAATCAAGAAGCACTCGCTCCCTAACCCACCCCATCCCCCACATAAGGATTACTCCTCCGCTCCCGCCCGAACGTCGAAATCGGCCCATGCCCCGGCACGAAGCGGTTGTCGTCGCCCAGCGGAAACAGCCGCGTGCGGATGGCCTCGATCAGCTGCTCGTGGTTGCCGCGCGGCAGATCGGTGCGGCCGATAGAGCCCTGGAACAGCACATCGCCGACAAAAGCCAGCCGCGACGGACCATGGTAAAACACCACGTGCCCCGGCGTGTGGCCGGGGCAATGCAACACATCGAATTCAAGCGTGCCGACGGTCACCGTATCGCCGTGTTCGAGCCAGCGAGCCGGCGTGAAACTGCGGGCGGGAGGAAAGCCGTAGCGGCTCGCCGCTTCCGGCAGGCCCTCGATCCAGAACAGATCTTCCCGCTGCGGCCCCTCGATCGGCAGCTTGAGCTGCTCGGCCAGGTCGCGCACGCCGCTGGCATGATCCAGGTGCCCATGCGTGACCAGCAGCTTCTCCAGCTGCACGCCGTGGTGGCGTACCCGTTCGAGCAGGCGCTCGATCTCGCCGCCGGCATCGACCAGGGCGCCGCGCATGGTGGCCGTGTCCCACACCAGCGAACAATTCTGCTGGAACGGCGTGACCGGGATGACTTCGCACTGCAGGTTCGCGCTCATCCCGTCACCTTTTCCAGCAGAGTCTTGTCTTGCCCGGCTTTTTCCTGCCCGGGCTTGGCCGCCGGACCCGCCGCGGCCTTGAGGCTCGCCGGGCTGTCGATGGTCAGCGTCTGCGGCGGATAGGACAGCTGCACGCCCTCCTGGTCGAAGGCCCGCACCAGCGCCAGGTTGATCGCCTGCTGCGCATCCATGTAGGTGAGATAGTTCGGCTCGGTCACCCAGTACACCACCTCGAAGACGTAGGCGGAGCCGCTCAGGTCCTTGAAGTGGGCGCGGTCAAAACGCAGCTTGTCGCGCCCTTCGATGATGCCGCGCACCAGCGCTGGAATTTTTTCGAGCCGGTCGGCGGCGGTGCCGAACGGCACGCTGAAGCCGAAGGTGATGCAGCGCTCGTGCATGCGCTTGTAGTTGCGCAGGCGCGCCTTGATCATGTCGCTGTTGGCCATGACCAGCTGCTCGCCGGTGGCGCTGCGGATGCGCGTGGTCTTCAGGCCGATGTGCTCCACCGTGCCGGACAGGTTGTCGACACCGATGGCGTCACCGATGACGAAGGGCTTGTCCGTAAGGATGGACAGCGCCGCGAACAGATCGCCGAGGATGTTCTGCACCGCCAGGGCCACCGCGATGCCGCCGACGCCCAGCGAGGTGACGAGGGTGGTGATGTTGACGCCCAGATTGTCCAGCACCAGCAGCAGCAGCACCGTCCACAGGATCAGGCGGCCGAGGAAGCTGAAGGGGTCGATGCTGCGGCCCTCCAGCTCGGCGTCCGGCCGCAGGTTGCGCGAACGCACGATCCAGAAGTCGAGCACGGCGGTCAGCCAGATGCCGCACTGCAGGAACACCGCCACGGTGCAGATCCGCTGCAGCGAGAGGTCGGCCTTGTGCGGCAGGTCCAGGTACTGGCTGCCGAATTCCACGGCGACGATCGCCACCAGCCACAGTTTGCTGGCCTGTACCATCTTGACCGTGGCCGCATAGCCCTGCCGCTCGCTGTGGCGCGCCGCCACCGACAGCCGCGCGATCAGCTGGCGCTTGAGCAGCGCCGCCAGCAGCACGGTGCCGAACACGATGGCGGCCGCGATCAACCAGTCCTGCAAGGGGTTGTGCAGCAGCATGTGGTCGAGTTGCAGCAATTCTTTCATCGGAATTCCGGCGGAGGGGAAAAAGCGTCAGCCTTTGACGGCGGAGCACGCGCTCAGTTCCGGGTATTATCCCCGAAACCGCAAACCCGCCGGAGCGATCCGGCCTCCCGCACAGGAACGCCGCCCAAGCGCATGAAGACCTTCACCGTCACCCACACCATCCAGGCACCGCCGGAAAATGTCTTCGACATCCTCGCCGACCACGCCAACTACAAGCTCTTCCCCGGCATCAGCGACTCGAAACTGCTCACCCCGGGCAAGCGCGAGCGCAACGGCATCGGCGCCGTGCGCCAGGTCGACGTCGGCCTGGCCAAGTTCGTCGAGGTGATCACCCGCTACAAGCGGCCGACGCGGCTGGACTATCGCATCGTCCGGTCCTTCCCGCCGGTCGAGCACGAAGGCGGCAGCATCAAGCTGGAAGCCGTGGCCGGGGGCACCCTGGTCACCTGGACCTCCACCATCCGCCTGCGCCTGCCGCTGGTGGGCGGCCTGCTCACACCGCTGCTGACCGCGCAATTGTCCAAGGGCTTCCTGCACACCCTCAAGGCGGTGGAAAAGCGCATCGCGAAGAGTTGAATCCTCAAACCCCCAGCATCACCCGCCAGCCGATGGTGGCCAGCACGCCGATGGTCAGCGTGGCGCGCAAGGTAAAGTAACCGCTGAGCGGGTCGATGGTGCGCTCGCGCCACATTTCCGCCGCCACCAGCAGCACGAACACCCCGGCCAGCGCGAACAGGCACTGCCGGAACGGCAGCGCCAGCGTGCCCCAGGCCAGCAGGAACAGCAACGCCGACAGGGCCATGCCGATCATGCCGTTGGGGCCTTCCGCCACCAGCAGGGACATGCCCCAGAAAGTGCCGGCCATGAAGCCGGCGATCATCGCCGCGTAGAGCAGCCACAAGTGATCCAGCCAGGGCGGCGCCGTCTGCGGCGAAAGCGTCAGCCAGGCCGGCCCCGCCAGGAACGGGATCAGCCCGGCGTACCCCAGCGCAAACACCAGCGGCGGCAATCTCAATCCAGGCTCCTGCTCATGGCCCCGCGGTTATTATGCGCTTCGCGGAAAGCCCCGCCGCAACGAAACCGGCGAGGACCATGCCGACGCCCACCTCAAGCGCCAGCTGATGGGCCGCGAAGTGGTGGCGGCCGTCACCGCCGGCAAACTCGACTTCGGGCCCTGGGAGCAGATCTTCTACGGCGAATTCGACGGCAGGCGCCGCAAGCGCGTGCTGGTCAAGATCATCGGGGAGTAGCAAGCCGCGCCGGGAACCCGCTGCGGTCGCATGCCTCTGTTCGCACTCCAAGTACATACATCGGTTATAATGCGCCAGGAGGCATCTCATGAAACTGAAAATCACCACCGTCGGCAACTCGGCCGGCGTCGTCCTGCCCAAGGAACTGCTGGCCCGCCTGCGGCTCGACAAGGGCGACACGCTCTACGTCACCGAACTGCCGGACGGCATCAAGCTGATGCCCTATGACCCGGCGTTCGAGCAGCAGATGGAGGTTGCGGAAAGCGTCATGCGCCGGCGCCGCACGCTCCTGCGCAAGCTATCCGAAAACTGAGCGGGCGCCGCCATGATCATCTGGTTCAGCCGTGAACTGGTTCTGGCCATCCACGACCGCCAACTCGCCGAACACAGCGGCAGCTCCGGTGTGCGCGATGAAAACCTGCTTGAGTCCGCCTTGGCGCGGCCGCAACAGCTTTACGCCTACGGCGATCCCCTTCCGGACCTGGCCGATCTCGCGGCCAGCCTCGCCTACGGCCTGGCGCGCAATCACCCGTTTGTGGACGGCAACAAACGGACCTCCGCCGTGGCCTGCGAAACATTTATCGAGCTGAACGGGGCGCGGCTCACGGCGCAAGACGCCGAATTGTTTCCGGTGTTTCTTGATCTTGCCGAAGGCAAGCTCAAAGCGGAGGAATTCGCCGCCTGGCTGCGCCCGCGCATCCTGACCACAGCGCCGGACCAAGTGCAGGAACCGAGCCGCCAATACAAAACCGCGCGCTCAGCCCACAAATTGCCGAACCAATTGTAGGGCGGCCCCGACACGGTGTTTGCGAAGCAATGGGTGCGGGAGGGGCCGCAACGCCCGTGACTTGCTGAGTCCTGTCGGGGCCGTGCCGCCCGCTCCCGCACCCACCCTTCGGGGCACCG
>CAJCJI010000233.1 GCA_903970595.1 Verrucomicrobiota bacterium | reverse complement strand
CGTTCAGCGCGGCGACGCGGGCGCGCACCTCGGCCCGCCGGGTGCTGGGCGCGGTGCGGCGGTCCTCGATGGCCCGCGCGCTCGCCTGCAGTTCCTGCCACACCGCGGCCTCGCCCTCGTCCAGCGCCCGCTTGAGCAGGGAGAGTTCGTCGAGCTTCTGCTTGGCGAAGGCCATCCAGGACTTCACGCGCGGGTCCAGCCGGGTCTCCTGCGCCAGATCATGCGGCACATGCAGCAGCGAACAGGACGCTGAAATCCACAGCCTCTCGCCGAGCGCGAGCCGGGCCTGGTGCAGGGAAGCCAGGGCCTGGCTCAGGTCGGTGCGCCAGAGGTTGCGGCCGTCGACCACGCCCAGGGAGAGAACCTTGTCGTCCGGCCAGCCGTCGAGGAAAGCCCCGAGCTGATCCGGGGCCCGCACCAGGTCCAGGTGCAGACCCGCAACCGGCAGCTGCTTGAGCCATGCGGCATGCTGGCCGACATCGCCGAAACAGGTGGCCAACAGGATCTTCGGGCCGGCGCTGGCCAGCTCGCCGAACACTGCCGGGTACGCGCGCAGCCATTCCGCGGGCAGATCGAGCGACAGGATCGGCTCGTCGATCTGCACCCACTCGACGCCGAGCGCCTTGAGTTCGCCCAGCAGCACCCAGTAGACATTCAGCAGCAGGCCGAGGAGCTTGAGTTGGTCGAAGCCTGCTTCGGCCGAAGACAGCCACAGCCAGGTCAGCGGCCCCGGCAGCGCCACCTTGACCGCGTGGCCGAGCGCCTGGGCTTGGCGGATCTCCGGCAGGAGCCATTCGCGGTTCAGCTTGAACTGGGTATCCGGGCCGACTTCCGGCACCAGGTAATGATAATTGGTATCGAACCACTTCTTCATGGCCAGCGCCGGCTGCTGCGGCGTGCCGCGCGCCATGGCGAAATAGCCGGCCAGATCGACCGGGCCTTGCAGGCCGAAGCGCCTGGGCGCGGCCGAGACCAGGGCGGTGAGGTTGTGCAGATGGTCGTAATAGGCGAAGTCGCCGACGCTGACGTAGTCCAGCCCGGCCTGCTTCTGCAGGGCCCAATGCCGTTCGCGCAATTCGCGGGCCACGTCCTCCAGCGCGGGCAGCGTCAGGGCGCCCTTCCAGTGCGCCTCCACGGCGGTCTTGAGTTCGCGGCGGACGCCGATGCGGGGGAAACCGAGGATGTGTGCGACAGGCATGGTTGCGTGAAGGCAGTCGTATCGAGCGGCCATACTGGTACACTGGGAGAACTGATTCAATCTCAATGTTTTTGACATCTTGTTGAATTGCGCTCATGGCCAAATCCCCACTCGAAATCCGACACCTGCAAACCCTGGTGGCCCTGGCCGAAGGCGGCACCCTGGCAAAAGCCGCCGAGCGGCTGTTCGTCACGCAGTCCGCGCTCTCGCACCAGTTGAAGCTGCTGGAAGGGCACTACGGGGTCTCCCTGTTCGAGCGCAATACCAAGCCCCTGCGCTTTACCCAGGGCGGAAACCGCCTGCTCGGCCTGGCGCGGCAGGTGCTGGCCATGACTGCCGACGCCGAGCGGGAGATCGTGCAATGGGTGGCGGGGCGCACCGGTGAACTGCGGGTGGCGGTGGAATGCCACACCTGCTTCGACTGGCTGATGCCGGCGATGGACGAGTTCCGCGAGCACTGGCCCGAGGTGGAGTTGGACCTGATCAGCGGCTTCCACACCGAAGCCATCGCCCTGGTCGAGCAGGGGCTGGCCGATTTCGCCGTGATCCACGACAAGCCGCCGCCGCGCGCGGGCATTGCCACCGAGCACCTGTTCAGCTACGAGACCCTGGCGATCATGAGCCCGAAGCATCGCTACATCGAAAAAGCGCATTTGCAGCCAAGGGATTTTGCCTCGGAAGTCCTCATCAGCTATCCCGTGGACGACTCGATGCTCGACGTGGTGCGGCACTTCCTGGCGCCCAAGGGCATCAAGCCGAAGCGGCGCAATGCCGAACTGACCGTGGCGATCCTGCAGCTTGTCGCCAGCGGCCGCGGCATTGCCGCGCTGCCGGAATGGAGCGTGAAACCCTACCTCGATCGCGGCTACGTCGTCGGCAAGCCGCTGGGCTCCAGGGGGCTGCGCTGCGAACTGCACGCGGCCATGCCCGAAAGCCTGGCCGGCAAGCCGTTCATGCGGGACTTCGTGGAGAAGGTGCGGGAGGTTTCGCTATAAGGCGGATGACGCCGGCTTTGGGTTGTATTGGACGGCCTGCGCAAACCGCGGCTTATTACATGGCATGTAATTGCCGGCCCTCCGGGTCTGCATAATGATCTCGACCGCGCAGCAGGGCTGCTGGCACAGCCCACCGCAACCATCCCCCACTACTGCCGAGGTCGAACAATGCAAACATTTCCGGTTCACACCATCGAATCCGCCCCCGAACAATCCAGGCCTTCCCTGGAGACGCTGCAGGGAATCTTCGGCACCATCCCGAACATCGCCGGCGCCATGTCCACCTCCCCGGTTCTCGTCGGCAGCCTGGTCGGCCTGTTCCAGAAGGTGCACGGCGGCAGCTTTTCCGAAGAGCAGGTCCAGGTTCTGCTGCTCACCAATGCGGTGACGAACGCCAGCCCCTGGGCGGTTGCCTTCCACAGCGCCCTGGCGCTGAAGGAGGGCGTGGACCCCGCCGACGTCGAGGCGCTCCGCAAGGGCAAAAGCCCCACGCGCAACCCGGCCAGCGCGGCCCTGTCGGCGCTGGCGCGCACCCTGATCGAAAGGCGCGGCCGGCTTGACGAGGCGGACGTGACCCGTTTCCTCCAGGCCGGATTCGGCAAGGCGCAGCTGCTGGAGGTGATCGCGGCGGTCGCCGCGTCCACCATCACCAACTACACCGGCAGCGTGACCCGGCCGCCGGTCGAACCCGCATTCGCGGCGCACGCCTGGAGCGCCGCTTAAAGCATGGCTCGGATCAGGTGCGATTCAACAACCCCGGCGCCGCCGCCGGGGGTTGTTTCGGATGCTGACACCATGGCTGGATAATCCGAAAAGAAAGTCGAGGATCTCCATGAACAAGATGCCGGATAAGAGCGGGTTGGGCGAGCTGCTGAAACAGTGGCGCGGAGTGCGCGGCAGAAGCCAGCTCGAGATTTCGCTTGATAGCGGTATCTCGCAGCGGCAGATCAGCTTCATCGAGAGCGGCAGGAGCGTTCCCAGCCGCTCGACCCTGATGGGCATTGCCCAGGCCCTGGATGTTCCCCTGCGCGAGCGCAATACCTTGCTGCTGGCCGCCGGATATGCACCGCTGTATTCGGATGCGGCATGGAATTCGGATGAAATGAAATACATAGGCAAGGCCCTGGAGCGCATGCTGGCGCAGCATGAGCCGTATCCGGCGGTCGTCATGGACCGGTATTGGAACGTGCTCCTGGCCAACCAGGCGGCTCCGCGATTCTTCAACAGCTTCATCGACCTGTCCAGGCGGCCGTCCCCGCGCAACCTGCTGCACCTGATGTTCGATCCGGAGGGAATGCGGCCGTTTATCGCCCATTGGGAGACTCTGGCCAAGGCCTTGATCCAGCGCGTTCATCGGGAAGCGGTGGGCCGCGTGATCGACGAGAAGACCAGGGAGTTGCTGGCGGATCTGCTGGCCTATCCGGACGTCCGGCCGGATTGGAAGGCGCCCGAGGCGCCTGGCGCATTGCCGATGATTCCCATCAGCTTCGTCAGGGACGGTGCCCACATGCGCTATTTTTCCCTGGTCGCGACGGTGGGCACGCCCCAAACCATAGCGGCCCAGGAACTCCGCGTGGAGTGCATGTATCCGGCAGACGAGGACACGGAGGTTCTTCACGCGAAGTTGTTGGCCGCTTCTTCGGCCAGACATTAGCCCTGAGATTGGAAAACGGCAAATACGGAATCACTCAGAGCATCGCTGCCGCGCCGGACTCGGTACCGGCCGCATTCGAACCAAGTGCGATGGCCGGGCATCGAAGATTACTTGCCGGCAGCCCCCATCAACTCCTCGCTTCAGGAAGAAAACTCATGACCACGTCCATGCGCAGCAGATTGGCCCTCATCCTGTGCTGCCTCAACTTTCCCCTGGCGGTGCCGGCACAGGACAAGCCCTCGTTTATCGGCAAACATACCGCGTCCCCGCAGGACAAGCAGGCCATCGAACAGTTGCTGCACAGCTACACCGCGGCGGTGACGGACGGCAACGAGGCCGCGTTTACCTCGCTCCTGCTCAACGCCGATGTGCCTTTCACGGCAACGGCGGATGTCACTGCCGGAGCCGATCCGCAGCATCTGGAAACCCGGCACTTCGGGCAGTTCCGCCAAGCGGTATTCCTCAGCGGCAAGCACTACAAGCAAAGCTTCTACAACGTGCGCATCGATCAGGATGGTCCCCTGGCCCAGGTATCGCTGGATTTCTTGACCAAGGTGCCAGGCAGCGGCCAGGGTGGGTACGGCTGGAAGGTCCTGCAATTGCTCAAGGTACAGGGCCAGTGGAAAATAGCCAGCGAGTTCTATACCGCTTATCCCTTGCCTGCCCAAAACTAGGGGCCGGAAGCCGGCAGGTTTGCCTCTCCCTCCGGGGCTTGTCCCCTGCGAAGCTGAGGGAAGGGCTCGCAGTCACCAGAGCGGACGCTGCTGCAGCGCCGCGCGGCGGTCGCGGATTTGCCTGTCCCGCTCCTGCGGGCTGACCGCGGGGGTTTCGGCGGGAAGGGACTTCCTCACATCCGCCAGCGCCAGCTTGCGGATGGTGGGGACGGGTTTGCTGGAACAGTCCATCCAGCGGCCCTGGATGACGCCCGTGGGATAGCCCGCCGTATCGAGCCAGTTGGGCACACCGGGGTCGCGCGCGGAGATGACGACGCGGAGAACGCCGTCCTTGTCCGCCAGGGCCTGCGCGCCGTTGAGGCTGCTCTGGTTGTTGTGCCAGTCGGTCGTCTCATAGATATCGTTGGTCAGGATAAGGGAGCGATAGGCGCATTTCTCCGGCAGCGGCGTCTCGAGTATCAGGGCCTCGTCATCCTTCAGCTCATAAGCGCCCTCGTAGTAATACTGGCCGGCGAGGCCGCCCATCTGGGAAAAATCGACATCCTTGAGCGCGTTGACATAGCCCTCCGCGCGCAGCTTCTGCGGCCGGTCGACAAGCAGCGGCGCGATGAAGCAGGCCGCGGCCGGGATGGAACGCAGACCGGCCTCCAGCCTTGCCGCGGCCGGACGCGGCCGGGGGGCGGGAACGTCGAGGCGCTCGATGGAAAGCGTCGGTTCCACTTCCCTGCCCCATTCGGAGCCGACGAGGCGGACCAGCAGCGCGTTGGTGGTCGGGGCAAGCTGCCACCAGTCGCCGGCATAGCCCTCCGGCCGGCTTGTGCTGAGGATCACCTCATAACGGCCCCCGGCATCGACCTTGAGCGCGTTGAGGTCGTGGACCGGCCGCGGCTGACCGAGATTCACGGCGCCCTCGACCTGCTTGGGACGGGGACCGGACTCCGCGATGCGCGCCTGGTTCATGGAGCCGCGGCGCCCCCGCAGGCGATAAACGCCGCCGGGCGCGATCTTGGCCGAGCGGTAATTGGTGTCCGCATTGGGCTGCCCGACCGTGATGTAGTTATTGAGCTGGGGCAGAAAGACCGGGTAGTCGGGATCGCTGGCGAGCGCGTCGATGCAGGCCGCCGCCACCGCGGAAAGGGCAAGCCGCCCGGCTTCCTGGCGGATTTGCGCATCGTTCTGCTGCCCGGCGGGCAGCCGCGCGAGAATGCGTTCAGGCAAATCGCGCAAGCCATCGAGAAAATCCGTCCAGCCGGGCGTCTGCCCGGTCGAGGCGGGAGCCTGGGGGGCGGCGCTTCCGGCCACTTTGGGCGTTGAATCGGTAGACATGGTCATTCTCTTCCAATGGTCTGACCGGGATCATTTCATTTCCGGAGCCTCGGAAACCAGATCTTTTGCGTTTCCATCGGGACAGAACATTGAGCGCCGGCCACAATGTATCGGAATCTGGCATTGCCTGTGCGTTCCCAGGCACGCCGGGAATCAGCCGTTTGCGCGCCGATAAAGCCACACAAGACTGCTCAATTGGCGGGCTGGTTGTGCGCCCCTCCGATCCCTTGATCGTTCATGCCGCCTTACGGCGTCTCATCCGGCCCGATCACGCCGACCTTGCGGCCAAAGGCGAGATAGCGCGGATCGTCCTTGTAGCGCAGGAAGAATAGAGACCCGCGAATCCCCAACACGCCGGGGTCGTGGCCGGACCAGGCGCGTTCCAGCCAATCGAACATTGCATCCGGCTCTTGCCGCAGGGCGTAGATCAGGGCAACGCCCGACTCGTTGCCCGGCCCCATGGCGATGAACTGCTTCAGCGCGGCATCGGCTGCCGCCTGGTCGCCCGCCGCGAATTCCGCCATTGCAAGGCAGTTCGCGCGAACCATCGGGCTCTTGATGCCCTTGGCGAGTTCGAGCGCCTCGGCACCCTTGCCGCGCAGAATCCGCAGGCTCACCAGCCCCCCCGTCGCCGCAACACTATTGGGCTGCAGCTCGAGGGCTTTCTGGATGGACGTTTCGGCCTCATCGTAGCGGCCCAGCATCAGCAGCGCGTGTCCCTGACTGTTATAGCCTGAGCCGTCGAGAGGATCCAGTTCGATCATATGCCGCGCAGTGGCCAGCCCCGCGGTGTATTGGCCAAGGATGACTTGAAATTGGTAAAGAATGTTCAGCACCCTGTGGTTGTTCGGGCCCAGTTGCGCGGCGCGCGCGTACTCCTGGCCCGCCCGGACCAGATCGGAATCAATCAACTGTTGCACCTGCCCCAGTGCCAGGTGGGCCTCGGGCAGGTTCGGGTCCAGCGCCATGGCCTTCGCCGCCTCGCTTCGCGCGGCTTGCTTGAGTTGCTCGGCCTCGGCCGCATCCTTGAAGTCGCCATAAACGCTGACCAGGAAATTACTGGCGTAGGACAGCCGCGCATGCGCCATGGCGTAGTTCGGGTCCAGCCGGATCGCCTCCTCGAAGAAGCCGATGCCCTTGCGCACGTCTGCCGGGTTATTGCGCGTGGCGTAGTAATTGCCTTGCAGCAGCGCGGTGTAGGCCGCCGGATTGTCATTCGACGGCGCGTTGGGCGAGGGCAGCGCGATGGTCTGGGCGTTATTGCCGACCAGGGACACCTTGAGCTGCTTGGCCACGGTGCCGGAGATTTCGGACTGCACCGCGAAGATGTCGGAAAACTCCCGGTCGAAGGTCTGCGCCCAGATGCTGGAGCCGTCCGCGGCCTTGATCAGCGACACCTCCACCCGCACCCGTTCGCCGGATTTCTGCACGCTGCCTTCCAGCAGGTAGCTCACCCCCAGCTTCTCGCCGATGGTTTTGCTGTCGTCCTCGGTCTTGCGGAACTTGAACGAGGAGGTGCGGCCGATAACCTTGATGTCGCTCAGGCGGCTCAGCGTGGCGATGAGGTCTTCGGAGACGCCGTCGGAGATGTACTCGTTGCTGGCGTCGCCGGTGGAGTTGGCCATCGGCAGCACTGCGATGGAAGCTTCTTCCGGCTCGCGCATCACCCGCGGCAGCAGGAACTTGTCGGCCAGCAGCACCACCACCGCCAGGCCCAGCACGGCGATGATCCAGCGGTCCAGCTGCTTGCCGGTCTGCGCGGTGATCGACGCCGCGCGCTCGACCTCGCTTTCACGCTTGATGCCTTCCGGGGTCCACTCGTAGAACCAGGAGAACAGCATGGCGAAGGGGAACAGCGCCATCGCCACCACCACAATCGCCCGCACCAGGCCTTCTGAAATATGGAAGAAGGGGAAGACCTGGGTGGCCACCTGCACCAACAGCCAGGCTCCGCCGCCATAGAAGATCGCGGCCCGGTGGACGTTGCGGCGTTGCAGCTCCGAAATGAAGGTGGACATCCCTGCTCCCTGCCTATGCTGCAAGCATAACCGCAAGCACAACCTTGGTGAAGGCCGCCCAATTACATCTGTATCCGGCCATTCCCGATGAAATGCAGTGCACGTTCATCGGGCCGGCAGAATCGGACCATTGGCCGATGAAACCGGGCCCGGACCGACCTGGGCGGCCGCGTTGTATGTGGTGAAGTACAGGTCGCCGCCGGCAACGGCCACGCCCTGCGGCTCGGCGATGACTCCGGGCAGCACGCCCGGAATAAAGCCCTCCTGCCCAGCCACTCCCACCACGGTGCTGACCACCGCGCTGGATATGACGATCTGGCGGATGGTGTTGTTGTAGTTATCCGCCACATAAAGGTGGCCGGCATTGTCGGCGGCGACTCCGAGAGGGTAATCGAACTGCGCCCCCGGGCCGGTGCCGTCGGCGCTGCCCTCCCCCGCGTCGGTCGCCGAGCCCGCCAGCGTGGTGACGACGCCGCTGGCGATGACGATCTGGCGGATGGTGTTGTTGCCGCTGTCCGCGACATAGAGGTTGCCGGCATTGTCGGCCGAGATGCCTACTGGAAAGAAGAACTGCGCGGCCGCGCCGGTGCCATCGGCGCTCCCGGCGATGCCGGCCGTGCCGGCCAGCGTGGTCACCGCGCCGGTGGCGATGACGATCTGGCGGATGGTGTTGTTGCCGCTGTCCGCCACGTACAGGTTGCCGGCATTGTCGGCGGCAACCGCGTAAGGTGAATAGAACAAGGCTGATGGGCCGCTGCCATCGGCGCTGCCACTGGTTCCGGTGCTGCCTGCCAGCGTGGTCACCGCACCGGTGGCGATGACGATCTGGCGGATGGTGTCGTTACCGCTATCCGCAACATACAGATTGCCGGCATTGTCGGCGGCAACTCCGTAAGGTGATTCGAACAACGCCGATGGGCCGCTGCCATCGGCGCTGCCGCCGGTTCCTGCCTTGCCGGCCAGCGTGGTCACCGCGCCGGTGGCAATGACGATCTGGCGGATGATGTCGTTGCCGGCGTCCGCAACATACAGATTGCCGGCATTGTCGGCGGCAACCCCAAAAGGCGAATTGAACAGCGCCGCGGCGCCGCTGCCGTCGGCGCTGCCGGCGACGACGGCCGACCCCGCAAGCGTAGTCACCGCGCTCGTGGCAATGATCATCTCGCGGATGGTGCTGTTGCCGCTGTCCGCCAGGTACAGATTGCCGGCCCCATCGACGGCGACACCGCCCGGCTGGTTGAACAGAGCCGCTGTGCCGGTGCCGTCGGCGCTGCCACCGGATCCCGCTTTGCCGGCCAGCGTGGTGACTGCTCCGGTGGCGATGACGATCTTGCGTACGGTGTCGTTGCTGGTGTCGCCCACGTACAGGTTGCCGCCGCTGTCGGCGGCCAGACCGGTCTGATAACTGAAATTGAACTGCGCCGCCGTGCCGGTGCCGTCTTTACTGCCGCTGACGCCAGCGGTGCCGGCCAGCGTGGTCACCATGCCGGTGGCGGCGACTACTTGACTGATGGTTTGGCTGCCGTAGCTCGCCACGTCGACGTTGCCGGCACTATCGACGACCAGCCCAACCGGCCGGTTGAAGCCGCCGGCCACGGTGCTGACCGCGGCGCCGGCAATGACGATCCTGCGGATGACGTCGTTATAGGTATCCGCGACGTACAGGTTGCCGGCATTGTCTGTGGCAATCCCCTGCGGGTACAGGAATTGCGCCGCCGGGCCGCCGCCATTGGCGCTGCCGCCGCTGCCGGCCGTTCCGGCGATGGTGCTCACCACGCCCGTGGCGACGACGATCTTGCGAATGGTGTCGTTGTAAGTGTCCGCCACGTACAGGTTACCGGCATTGTCGGCGCAGATACCCGAAGGACCGTTGAACTGCGCGGCCGCGCCGGTGCCGTCGGCGCTCCCGGTGACGCCGGCGGTGCCGGCCAGCGTGGTCACCGCGCCGGTGGCGATGACGACCTTGCGGATGTCGTTGTTTGCGCTATCCGCCACGTAAAGATTGCCCGCATTGTCGGCGGCCACGCTGATCGGCTGGTTGAACCGCGCCGACGCACCGGTGCCATCGACCGTGCCGGGGCCCGCGACATTGCCGGCGAGCAGCGCCAGAGTCGGTGAAATGCCGCCGCTGCTACTGCTGCTACCGCCGCCGCCGCTGCTACTACTGCTGCTGCTACTGCTACCGCTGCTGCTGCTACTGCTGCTACTGCCGCTACTGCTACTACTGCTACTACCACCACTGCTGCTGCCGCCGCTGCCGCCATTGTTGCCGCATGCGGCCATCAAGACGGCGACGGCCAGGGCCAGAAAGCCGTGCCGGTGCCGTGCTCCGATCGAGGTCATGTATTTGAGGAAAAGATTCATGCTGCCGCCCCTTGATCGATCTGGCGAATGTTGCCGCTGTGGCGCTTCACTGGAATATCGGGCGTACCGACCGACTGAATCACGCGCATGCTTAAACTCCCGAGCATCCTGGGGCAGTATCAACAGCGAACAGCGTTTGTTGGACGGACTACGCCGCGTCCTTGCCGTACCGGGCCTTCCATTGAATGCGGAACGGGGCCGGCGGCTTATTGTGACCTCACGATAAGCGCTGCCCAGGCTGGCCGCTGGCCGAAAAACGAATGCTTGGACAAAATGCGCAAGATTCCGCGGCAGGGATTGCGCGGACTCCGGCTACGGCAAAGGGGCTAGAACCGGCGCGGCGTCTGCGAGGGAAGATATCCGAACAGGGCGCGGTATTGATCCGCGAAGCGCCCCAGGTTGGAGAAGTGATATTTGGTCGCGATCTCGATGATCGACTGACCTGCGCCGCGGTCCATGATCTCGCGGTGCGCCTGCTCCAGCCGTAAGCGGCGCAGGGCCTCCAGCGGCGTGCGTCCGCGATACTTGCGGAATGCCATCTGCAGGGAGCGCAAACCGCAGCCGGCGGTGGCGGCGAGCTGTTCGAGATTCAGAGGCTCGTGCGCGTGCATGCGCATGTATTCCTCGACGCGCTGCACGTGGTAAGGCGCGCCGCTACCCGGGGCGCGCTGCAGCCAGTCGGAATAGTTGTGTCCCTGCGCGGTCAGCAAAGTCCGGATCAGCAGGTCTTCGATGGCCTGGGCGCCGCTGCCCGTGGCCAGCAGCGAGCCCGGAATCGAAAGCTCCTGCTCGATATAGGCGACCACGCGCGCGACGCTCGCCCCCGGCTCGGTTTCGAACGAGAACGATGGTTTGAAAACTAGCTCGCGCGTCACCGGGCGCTCGAGCAGCCCCTGCAGGATCGCGGTGATCCTGGCGTAGGGCAGCTCGAATGCCAGCCCGGCGTGGTTGTCGCTGGTGATGACCCGCATGCCCTCGCGTTCCCGGTACAGGACCCCGGTGCCGACTCCCCAGGTTCCATGGCCGGCGCCCTCGGATCCCGCGATGCTCAGCGTGCCGCGCTTGCGCAGGCCGAAGGTATAGCTGCCCACACCGGGCTCAGCCACGTTCATCGCCATGCTGCGCCGCAGGGCGCTGGCCGAAATCCGCGTACCGCTGAAGTGCACCACCGCCACCGTGACCCCGAAGCTGCGCGGATCGGCCTTGAACTCGCGGCGGTCGGCGGGCTCGAAGGTCCGTGCGCGGAACATGCTGTCGCCAACCCGCCTGCGGGCTTCGGCGGGCATGGCCTGCCACAGGGTTTCGTTGACTTCGTAGGGACTGCGGATCTGGGTTGTGCGATGCGGCTGGAAGACCGGCGTAATCGAAGAAAGCAAGCCAGCATCCGCAGCCGGTGCCCGCAGCCGACCACTTTCGCCGAAATCCCGCTTCACAGATTCAATTCCATATGGCGAACGTATACTGTCAAGCTTCCTGGGCCTGCGTCAGGGGTTCATCTGGCGATCCTTTGCAGTACTTTAGCGCGTCGCTTTCGGAAAGTTAACCGTCCAAGCCGCTCTGTCGGCCCCTGCCCGCTTCACATGACCCGGGGAACAAATCCAGGCACCCCCGTCTCAATCACGGCGTTGAACCGGACCTTGGTCGCGATACCGCCGCGCATCTCCCGCATGGCGTCTTCGGGCAGCGGCGAAACCTCGAAATTCTCGCGGATGTGCCCGGGGCTGGTCGAAGTGGTCAGGAACGCGCCGCCGCGCTCCACCGCCCAGGCCAGCGCCACTTGAGAAGGACTCTTGTGGATACGCTGCGCGATGGCCTGGATCACCGGGTGGTCCGTTATTCTCGGCTTCATTCCATGCCCCAGGGGCGCGAACGCCAGCAGCACAATCCCCTCCTGCCGGCAGAACTCCAGCAGTTCCCATTCGGGCAGATAGGGATGGCATTCGACCTCCACCACGGCAGGCTTGATCCGCGCGGCCGCGACGATCTCCTTCAACTTCTCCAGGCCGATGTCGGACAGGCCGATGGAGCGGCACAGGCCCTCGTCCACCAGGCGCTCCATCGCCCGCCAGGTCTCGATCAGCGTCACCCCGGTGTCATAGATCGGCTGACCCTGTGCGTCCCTGGGATCCAGTTCGTCGCCGGGCTTGAAGGCAAAGGGCGTATGCACCAGGTAGCAATCCAGATAATCAAGCTGCAGCCGGCGCAGGCTCGCCACGAGGGCGGGCCTGACCCGCTCCGGCCGGTGATTGTTGTTCCATAGCTTGCTGGTGACGAACAGCTCCGCCCGCTGCACCGTTCCGGCCTCGAAGGCTTCCCGCATCGCATCGCCGACCACCGCTTCGTTGCGGTACAGCTCCGCGCAATCCAGGTGCCGGAACCCCGTTTCCAGGGCCGCCTTGATGGCCCGCTTGGCCGCGACGGCATCGGGGATCAAGGTGCCAAAGCCCACGGCCGGGATCTCTCCGCTTCCGTGTGCAAGAGGGATTTTCCTGTTGCGAAAAGCCCTGATCGGGTCCACCTCCATACTCATTGGATAGGGCCCGCCCGGACCGCTCAAAGCCACATCGAGTTGCTTGTTCATCGCCAGCCTCCGATCACATGCTTGATTTTTATTCGAGATCGAATAATATTACCGCTCGACCCGGAGGTCAAGGATTTTTATGCGAACTCGTACAAAGATAATCAAGGCGGAGAAGAAACCCCGCGGACGGCCCCGCGCCTATGAGCCCGAGACCGTGCTGCGTCGGGCGATGGACCTGTTCTGGAAGGCCGGCTACTCCGGCACCTCGCTTGACGACATCGCCGCCGCGACCGGCGTGAACCGGCCGAGCCTGCGCGCGGGCTTCGGCGACAAGCACGCGATCTATCTCAAGGCGCTGGGCGACTACTGGGAGCGCAAATTCGCGACGATGCGCGAGGCGCTGGAGGGCGGCCGGCCCCTGGGCGAGTCACTGATGCGCGTCTACGACGCGGCGCTGTCCCTGTATTTTTCCGGCGGCGGACGCGCCCGCGGATGTTTCGTGGTCGGAACCGCCGTGACCGAAGCCGTCGAAGATCTCGAGATCCGCAACAGCATCAGCGAAGGTTTCCGCAGGCTCGATGCCCATTTCGAGGCGCGCCTGCGGGCGGCGCACGAGGCCGGCGAACTGAAGCGAGACGCCGATCCCGAAACCCTGGCCCTGCTCGCCACCGCCACGCTGCACACCATCGCCATCCGCGCCCGCGCCGGCGCCTCCCGCAACGATCTGAGGAAACTGGCGCTGAAAGCGTTGAAGGTGATCTGCGGATAGGCGGCCGGTGCGGCATAGACCGGCGGCGCTCACGCCTGTGACCCCTGCATCAGGGCGGCGATGGCCTGGTCAATACCGATGGGGCTCTTGCGCGCATGGCCGCCGCGGTCGGCGAAGTCGATCCAGCCGGAGTTGAAGCCGTCGATCATCTGCATGCGCGGCTCGGAATTTTTCATGCCCTGGCTGCGGAAGATGGCCTCCCACCGATCGCGCGGAGC
Source organism: Verrucomicrobiota bacterium (assembly GCA_903970595.1). Lineage (GTDB taxonomy): Bacteria > Pseudomonadota > Gammaproteobacteria > Nevskiales > Nevskiaceae > Nevskia. The sequence goes on along the minus strand of CAJCJI010000233.1, from coordinate 599 downwards.
GACTCGATCACTCTCCTGGCCTCGGCATCGATTAGCGTGTGGATGCGGACGTCTTTCAGACGAGCAATGAATGCCTGGATCGACAGACCCTCGTATCCCACAGTGTAAATGTAGCGATTACTTCTCATGGCGACATCACTCTATATTCTGCACCTGTTCCCGCATCTGCTCGATGATCACCTTCATCTCCACCGCGCAGCGCGTCATCTCCGCGTCCTGGGATTTGGACGACAGCGTGTTGGCTTCGCGGTTGAGTTCCTGCATCAGGAAATCCAGGCGGCGGCCGATGGCTTCGTCGCGGGCCAGGGTGTCGCGCACTTCGGTGATGTGGCTGGCCAGGCGCGCCATTTCCTCGTCGACGTCGGCGCGCTGCGCCGCCAGGGCCACTTCCTGGGCCAGGCGGGCCGGCTCCACTTCCACGCCCAGGTCGGCGACGCGGGCGCGCAGGCGCTCCAGCCAGGCGTCGCGCACCAGGGTGTCGCGCACTTCGGTGAGATGGCTGCCCAGGCGGGCCATTTCCTCGTCCACGTCGGCGCGCTGGGCGGCCAGGGCCACTTCCTGCGCCAGGCGCTGCGGCTCCACTTCCACGCCCAGGTCGG
>CAJCJI010000232.1 GCA_903970595.1 Verrucomicrobiota bacterium | reverse complement strand
ATCGTCAGGCCAGGGATGGCCTGTCGATGGACCCCGCTCCGGCTGCGGAGCGCAGGGCACCGGACAATCGCGCTTCTTCTTTTGCGATTGTCCGGCGCAAACGCAGGGGCATGTTCTTTTGGTTACTTTTCTTGCGTCAAGAAAAGTAACTCGCCGAAGGCGAAATACACCGGTCAGCCGAAGGGAGGATACGCGCCGCGCGCAAGCGCGCTTGCCAAGGTTCATAGCAATCGGCAAGGCCCTCGACGAGGGCCTTGCTGCTGCCGGTGACTACCATCAGCACGCCTGGATGTTGGCGGGACTCCCGCCACCACCTAGACGAAGCCCCTCATTCCGGCGTTGCGCTGACCTCATTCGAAGCCGGGCTGGTAATGGCATTGGCGTGGTTGTAAGCCTTGACCACGAAGTAGTAGGTGACGCCGCTGCTCAGGCTGAGCGTGGTGGAAGTCCCCACCACCGCCGGGCTCTTGGTGGTTTCGCCGCCGGAGCTGGTGCCGTAGAAGACGTAGTAATCCGAGGCTCCCGCGGACGCGGTCCAGCTCAGGGATACCTGGGCGGTGCCGGCCATTGCCTGGAGATTGGCGGGCGCCGCCAGCGGCGTGGTGACGCTGACTTCGTTGGAGGCCGCGCTGAGGACTTCGCTGCCGTGGTTGTAGGCCTTGACCACGAAGTAATAGGTGCTGCCGCCATTGAGGCCGGCGATGGTGGTGGAAGTGCCCACAACCGCCGCGCTCTTGGTGGTTTCCGCTCCGGACGCCGTGCCGTAGAACACGTAGTAGTCGCTGGCGCCGCTGACTCCGGTCCAATTCAGGGACACCTGCCCCGCGCTGCCGGGGCTGGCCGCCAGGTTGGTCGGCGCCGCCAGCGCAGTCGGCGGCGGCGGGGTGGTGGCGCTGACTTCGTTGGAGGCGGGGCTGGTGATGGCGCTGCCGTGGTTGTAGGCCTTGACCACGAAGTAATAGGTGCTGCCGCCGTTGAGGCCGGTGATGGTGGTGGACGTGCCTACGATCGCCGCGCTCTTGATGTTTTCGCCGCCGGGCGTATCGCCGAAGTACACGTAGTAGTCGGTGGCGCCGCCCGCGCCGGTCCAGCTCAGCGAGACCTGGCCGGGGCCGGTACCGGTGACGGCCAGGTTGATCGGCGCCTGCGGCGCGGCAAAGACGATGGTGCCGGTCGCGGGGCTGCCGCCCGTCGCCACCTGGTACTGCGTATTGAACAGTACCGTCGCGTTGCTGCTGCCGATGTTGGAGCTGACCAGGTCGGGCTTGCCGTCGCCGTTGAAGTCGGCGGATGCGAGCTGCGAGGGATTGTTGCCGGTGGAATAGATGGTGGCGGCCGGTACGAAGTTCGTCGTGGCGGCCCCGGCGGCGGTGTGGTTGTAGAGCACCGAGACGGTATTGTCGGCACTATTGATCACGGCGAGGTCGAGACGGCCATCGCCGTCGAAATCCTTGACCACCAGGCCCTGCGGGTAGTTGCCGACGACGGTGGTGGCGATGCTGCCCAGGCCGAAATTGGATACGCCGCCGGATACCGTGGTGGTATTGATGAAGGTGACGACGGCGCCGGCGCCGGTGCCCTCGTTGATGCCGGATACGGCGATATCGGGAATTCCATCGCCGTTGAAATCTCCCACCGCCACGTCATTGGTATGTATGCCGGTATTGAACGACAGCGGGGCGGCAAAGCTCATGGTCGAGGAGCCGGCCGGTGTGGTGTTGAGCAGGACATAGAGATCGCTGCCGTTGTCCAGGGAGTTGGCCACCAGGATGTCGGGCCGGCCGTCGCCGTTGACGTCGGCGACGGCGACCCCATTCAGGGACAAGCCGGTACCGACGACGATCTCCTGCTGCGTCTGGAAGCTGCCGTCGCCGTTGCCCAGCACCACCGACACGCGGCTGGCATTGTCGCTGCTGCGGTTGGCCCCGCTGCTCACCACCAGGTCCAGCTTGCCGTCGCCATTCATGTCCGCGGCGGCGATGCCGTAGGGCGCGCCCTCCACCGTGGGTTCGGCGCTGAGGGTGAAGCTGGCGCTGGCCGATCCGGGCGTGGTGCCGTTGATGAACACCGAGGCGTATCCGGGGTCGACGTTTTCGGTGAAATCCGCCACGGCGATGTCGGGCTTGCCGTCGTTGTTGAAGTCGCCGATCACCATCGGCCCCGGACCGTAGTAGCTGACGATCAGCGGAGAGCCGGCCGAGGCCGCATTGAAGACGCCTGCAGCGGCGCCGGGCGCCGTGCCGTTGAAGAACACCGATACCGTACCGGAGTTGGTGTTCGCCACCGCCAGGTCCGGCAGGCCGTCGCCATTGAAGTCGGCGGCGCCGACTCCGCCGGGACTGTTGCCGGCGACGGGAGCCGCGGCGAGCGTGAACTGCGGCACGCTGGCCGGCGCGACGCCGGTGTTGAGCAGCACGGTGGCGCTGTTGCTGTAGAAATTGACCGCCACCAGGTCCAGCCTGCCGTCACCGTTGAAGTCGGCAGCCGCCAGGTTGAAGGGGCTCAACTGCACCGGAAAGCTCGACTGCGGCTCGAAGCTCGGCGTTGCCGCACCCGGCGCCGTGGTATTGATCAGCACCTGGGCGCTATCCGAGGCGGTGACTGCGATATCGGGCTTGCCGTCGCCGTTGAAGTCCCCGGTCACCACGCCGCTCACATCGCCCACGGCGGGGCTGGCGGCCAGGGTGAAGCTTGCCGTGGCCGAGCCGGTGGCGGTGCCATTGATCATCACCGACACGGTGCCGGCGCTGAAGTTGGCGCCGGGATTGGAAACCGCCATGTCCGGCTTGCCGTCGCCGTTGAAGTCCGCCACGGCGATGGTGGAAGCATTGGCGCCGGCAAAGAAGGGTTGCGAGGCGCCGAAGCTGGCGGCGCCGCCGGTGGAGGTGTTGAGGAACACCTGGACCGGGCCGTTGCTGGCGTTGCCGGTGGCGACCGCCACGGCCAGGTCCGGCTTGCCGTCGCCGTTGAAGTCGGCCACGGCCATGCTCGTCGGATTGTTGCCGTTGCCCAGGTCGGGACCGGAAACCAGATTGAAACTCGCGCTGGAAGCGCCCGGGGTGGTGCTGTTGATCAGCAGGCTGACGTAAAAGTCGCCGGTGCCGCCGCCGGCGGCATTGGCCACGGCCAGATCCGGCTTGCCGTCGCCGTTGAAATCGGCGACTGCGATCTGATTGGGGGAATTGCCGGTCGCAAAGGTCTGCGAGCTGAAAGTCGGCGTGGCAGCACCCTGCGGCGTGGTGTTGAGCAAAACCGTCACCTGCGCGCTGTAGCCGTTGAAGGCCAGGGCGATGTCGGGTTTGCCGTCGCCGTTGAAATCCGCCACGACGACCTGGCTCGGATTGCTGCCGACGCCAATATCGACCGCCGTGGCGAAGCTGGGCGTGGTGGCTCCGGCCGGCGTCGTGTTCAGGAGAATCGAAATGGTGGTGCCCCCGATATTGGTCGCCACCACGTCCGGCTTGCCATCGCCATTGAAGTCCGCCGTTGCCACGGCATAGGGCTCGTTGGTCACGCCGAAATCCGCGCCGTTGGCGAAGCTAGCGGGCGCGCCGATGCCGGCGGCGCCGAGCACCAGCATCTGGAAGGTCTTGCTGGGGCCGTCGGCAGTCTGCGCCGCGATGCTGACCGGTATGCTCGCGCTGCTGGAACCGGCGGGGATCCTGAGCACGCCGCTTGCGGCCGTGTAGTCGGTTCCGGCTACGGCGGTGCCGTCCTGCGTCTGGTAGCTCAGGTAGGCGTCGTAGCTGGTGTCGCCGCCGCGGCTCAGCGGGAACAGGAGCGTGGTTGGGGTGGGCCCGGCGTTGTCGCTGCCGGCGGACAGCGTCAGGCTGGTGGCATCGCCCCAGGCGCAGAACGCGGCACCAAGGCCACCGGCGAATACAGCGATACCGCGCGCAAGCGCGCCAAATCTTCTGACCGACATTTTCCCCGTCCCCTTGAACTCAAGCGGCCAAGCAGGCTCGAATGCCGCCGATGCCGCATCGGCCGCGGGCCTGTTTTGCCTGGATTGCTGCCCCCAAAAGACGCGCTGAAACGGCGCCCGAATCGCGATTCACAATAGTTCGCTGCAGGCGCCGGGGCAAGCCGGCTTTGAGACGTGGCACACAGTTTTCTCCGGATTATTTTTCCGCGGATGGCAAAGCGCTGCGGAATGCCCGCGACGGTTCAGACGCAAGCGATTCTCGTTACGTCAAAGACCGCCGATGTCTGTTAGTTTGTGCAGCCAGCGGGCGGCACGGGCGATCGATATCCGCTGCCTTTGCGCGCCGAAGCAATACCCACAAGGAGCCAGCACCATGTCCCAACCCATGTCTTCCGACCGCCGCCGCTTCCTCAGCCGCATTGTCCTGGGCGCCGCCGCGCTGCCGCTGCTGCGCATGACTGCGGCGCAGGCCGACCTGCCGCACCTGACGCCGGACGATCCCGCCGCCAAGGCCCTGGGCTACACCAGCGACTCCTCCAAGATCGACCCGAAAGCCTCGCCCACCTTCAAGGCCGGCAGCCATTGCGCCGGCTGCGCGCTGTTCACCGCTCCCGCCAGCGGCGACTGGGGTGCCTGCGGCGCCTTCGCCGGCAAGGCGGTGAACAAGAACGGCTGGTGCATGGCCTACGCCGCCAAGGGCTGACCGGGGCAGTCCCGCCGCTTTCCTTCGCACCGCCGCTCTCCGGCGCGCCGCTTCCGCTGGCCTTCCGATCCGGCGCGGGCATGAGACTGCCATTGCTTGCGCCGCGGCGGGAGGGGTGGACCTGGTCTGCGGAGGGCGGCCTGGCGCTCATCTCCCTGGTGTTGCTGGGCGCCTTGTTCACGCTGCCGGTCGCGCTGATTCCGCTGCACGTGGCGCGAAATATCAACGAGGGCTGGAACGCCTACTTCGCCTCGGCGGCGATGCACGGCGAGCCGCTGTATCCGGCCCGCGACGCGGCGATGGCGAACACCTACCCGCCATTGTCGTTCTACCTGGTCGGCGTGCTGGGGCGGATTCTGGGCGACGACATCGTGGCGGGGCGCCTGGTGTCGCTGGCGGCGCTGCTCTGGGGCGCGGTCAACGTTTACCGCCTGAGCCGCTGGCTCGGCGCCGCCCGCCTGCTGGCAACTCTGGCCGCGAGCTGGTTCCTGCTCGCCGTCTATATCCTGCTGCCGGACTACATCGCCATGGACGATCCCCAGTTCCTGGCGTTCGCACTCGTCACCGCGGGAGCCGTGCTGTTCCTGCAAGCGCGCGAGCCGCGGCGCAAGCGGCAGGTGCTGGCCGCGGCGGTCCTGATCGTCGCCGGCGGCCTGGTCAAGCAGAACGAAATCGCCCTGCCCTTGGCGCTATGCACCTGGGCGGCCATGCACCAGCGGCGCAACCTGGCCCTGCTGCTGCTTTACGGCGCGGTATGTGGGGCGGCGGCGGCGGCACTGCTGTATGCCCGATGGGGCCCGGCCCTGATCGACAACGTGCTGCTGCAGGCGCGGCGCACCTCCTGGGAGCGCGCCGTATCGATGACCCAGGAGGAACTGCACCTGATCGCCCCGTATGCCCTGGCCGCCCTGCTTGGCGGGCTGCTGCTGCGCGGCGGCGGACGGGCCACCCTGGTGCTGGCCTTGCTGATCTGGTCCGCGCTGGCGGGCTTCTGGATGCTGTCCGGAGCCGGCGTCAACTACAACGTGCTGTTCGACCTCATCCTGGCGCTCGCCCTCGGCTGCGTGGCCCTGGTGCTGGCCGCCGAGGCTGCGCAGCCCGAAGCCGCCCGGCCCGCCTTGCGTCGCCTGGCCGCCGAAGCGGCGATGATGCTATCGCTGTTCGGCTTCGTGGTACACGACTGCGCCCACCCGTACGCGGCCGACATCGACCGGCTGAAGTCCGCCGGAGACTGGTCGGAATTATCGGCCCAGCTGGCGGGCGCCGACGGCCCGGTCCTCTGCGAGAACCTGGCCGTCTGCTACTGGGCGCACAAGCCGTTTGAAGTCGATTTTTTCAATTTCGGCGAAAAGCTGGCGACCGGAATCACCACGGACAGCGGCTTTCGCTCCGCCATCGCGGCCAGGCGCTACCGCTACATCGAGCTCGACACCGGCTGCGTGACGCTGCCCTGCCTGCCGCGGGGCAACGTGGCCTGGCTGCTCGCCCATTACGACGCGGTGGGCGAAGTGGCGAACCAGGCCCTGCTGCTGGAGCCGGCGCCCTGAACGGATAGGCGGGCGCCGCCCCTCGGTCCTCAGGCCTGCAGGGCTTCCTGCGCCGGCTGGTAGTCGTAGCCCAGCGTATCGGCGACCGCCTTGTACGTCACCTTGCCGCGGCTGACGTTGAGGCCCTCGCGCAGGTTGGGATCGTCCAGCAGGGCCTTGCGATAGCCCTTGCCGGCCAGGGCCAGCGCGAACGGCATAGTGGCGTTGGTCAGGGCGAAGGTACTGGTGCGGGCCACGCCGCCGGGCATGTTGGCAACGCAGTAGTGCACCACGCCTTCCTCGACATAGGTGGGGTTCTGGTGCGTGGTGGCGCGCGAGGTTTCGAAACAGCCGCCCTGGTCGATGGCCACGTCCACGATCACCGAGCCCGGCTTCATGCGGGTGAGCATGGCGCGCGTCACCAGCTTGGGCGCGGCCGCGCCCGGCACCAGTACCGCGCCGATCACCAGGTCGGCCCGGCTGACCTCGTTCTCCAGCGAGTCGACGCTGGAATACAGCGTGGTCAGGCGCCGCTCGAAGATGGTATCCAGCCAGTTCAGGCGCGGCAGCGAGCGGTCGAGAATGGTGACGTCGGCGCCCATGCCGACCGCCACGCGCGCGGCGTTGTAGCCCACCACGCCGCCGCCGATGACCACCACCTTGGCCGGCGGCACGCCCGGCACGCCGCCGAGCAGCACGCCGTTGCCGCCCTGCGCCTTCTCCATGGCGTGGGCCCCGGCCTGGATCGACATGCGCCCGGCCACCTCGCTCATCGGCGCCAGCAGCGGCAGGCCGCCGCGGCCGTCGGTGACGGTCTCATAGGCGATGGCGATGGCACCGGACTCGACCAGGCCCTTGGTCTGTTCCGGGTCCGGCGCCAGGTGCAGGTAGGTGAACAGGACCTGCCCGGGCCGCAGCATCTTGCATTCGACCGCCTGCGGCTCCTTGACCTTGATCACCATCTCGGCGCGGGCGAACACCTCCGCCGCGTCCGGCACGATTTTCGCGCCCGCCGCCTCGTACTGCGCGTCGCTGATGCCGATGCCCACACCGGCCTGCGTCTGCACAATGATCTGGTGGCCGTGGGCGGCCAGTTCGCGCACACCCGCCGGCGTGAGGCCGACGCGGTATTCGTGCACCTTGATTTCCTTGGGAACGCCGATCAGCATGGCTGGTTTCCTGGCGATGGCTTTAGATGGCCCAGTTTATCCCAGGCCGCCCGCCGTCACAGGCCTTTCAGCCGATCCCGGCGGATGGTTTTCAGTCAATCCGGATTCAAAGGAACCCCCATGCAAGGCGGCCTGCGTTACCGGCTGGCATTTTTACTGGCGGCAGGCGGCCTGGGGCTGTGCGGCTACGCCGGCCTGCAGTGGCGCGCCCTGCCCCATTTCAGCGAGGAAGACCTCAAGGCCTCGACCGAACTGAACCTGCAGATCGACCTGGCCCGGCAAGGCTTGCATGATCAGCTGGGGGCGGAGCAGATGGAGGTATTGCGGCGGCAGGAGCTGAACGAAATTGAATCCGAAATCGGAGCCGAGCGGGACAAAGCGATGTGCTGGCTTGCGGCGGGGCTAGCGCTGCTGGCATTTGCCAGCGGACAGATGGTTTTGATTCGCTTGACCGCGCAAACATCCGTGCACTAAAGCCATCATCTCACTTGAAAGCTATTGTGCCCCAGCCCGAATGCTGCTGAAGCACAAGAGCTCATTCAATTTATTCCGCCCCGTCACTCTTAAGAAATGCCTTGCCGGCCTGCAACCACCATTATTGTGGAGTGCAACCTGAATAGGTCACCGGCAACTCCCGCACCGTGGTCAGGCCAGCACTAGCGGAAAAAGGCGGAACCGCACCGCTGACGATCAGCGTGTCGGTGCAACTGGTACTGGTGGTCGGCGCCTGGATGCTAAATGAATAGGTGATGTAACCAAACCCATCGCCGTCCGGCAGCGTGAATGAGCTCGGCGTCAAGACCGATCCACCGTTGTTCATCGAAGCGGAAAGAACGGTCCCGACTGCGGGGGCCTGCAACGCAGTGTCTCCCGCCGAGACCCAAATGGTTTTAGCATCGCCTAGGGCTATGGAAAGGCTGGAAACATTGCACGCGGTACCGTCTTTCAGAGAACAAGTCGGCGGCACATAATTGTATACATCGATTGGCGAATTGATTCTAGGGTCTGCCGTACTCACATACAAATTCAAATTCGGATTGGACATTATGATGACGAGCTGTTGGCTAACGTTCAGTTCGTTCTGGGTCGTGTCGCACAGGGGGTCCGTCGCGTCGTCACACAACAACCCGATGAACAAGCCATTTGCCTGTTGATAAGTGCCCTTGTTCCCATAATCCACCCAGGGCTCGAAGTCGCCGTTGAAAATGCCGCTTTCGTTGTAATCGAAAAATACATCCGGCAGCGAAACGAAAAAGTCCCCATTCGGGCACTGCGTCGCATTGTTTGCGGGGTTTTGCACCGAGACATAGTCACCCGTGCCATTGCAGTCGGTGAAGCTTTCCTCCCCGATCGCATAAGCGGTGACAGTACAACGATGATCGTCACAGCCCAGACCGCCATTGAACGCGCTGGTTGCCGCGCAATTGTTGTCTAGATAGGTAGGACTTGCAGGAGTACCTGAACCACTTGAGCTGCTAGCCGGGAATGCCAGATTGCGTGTCCGCGGATTCTCCGTCGTAAATGTCACCGAGCACGCACCGCCCGTAGTCGTGCAACTCGGCTGAATGCCGCCACACTCGGTAGTAAATGCAACAGAAGTCCCGTCCGGAACCGGGTTCTGGTAGCGATCCAATAGGCGCGCCGTCACGATCGAGGTATTGCCATCAAAGTTATCGCCGACAATATTAAGCGTAGTAGCCACCAGGGAGATTCCATTTTGCGTTGGAATTCCGGTCGATACCGTCAATTCGCTCGATTCGGTGATGAGGCTGGTTCCAGAAACAGTGGCAATGACGCGCACCGTGGTGTGAACGGATCCCGACTCCACAGTCGTTTGAACCTGCCCAAGAGAATTGCTCTTAGCATTTCCCGGAGAGACGATCAATCCGCCGGCCGTCGTCGTCAGTGAAAAGTTGACCTGCTGGTTCTGCACAGGGTTGCCATTGGAGTCCTCCACTGTGAACAGCACTGTGGAGGAGTCAGGCAGTCCTGTGCCTTGCAAACCGACCGTGGTTGGTGTTGCGGACACAAAGACAATCGACCCGAGCGTTGCCGGCTGCACATTAATGGTTCCCGTCGCCGACAGGCTCGTAGTTCCAATCACAGCTGTTGCGGTGATCACGTCATTGCCGCTGCATCCGGTGGCTGTGTAAGTAGTGCTGAACGTGCCGGTAGAACTTGTAATCGGCGACGTGATCGTCGCAAGACCCTGGCTTTGGCACGGAGAAGAGAAACTTACAGTCGCCGAGCCGGAAAAGGGCGTATCGCTGTTCGCCGTGTCGACAATACTGACTTGCAAACCTGAACTGCCGCCGGCTGCCAGGGGCGTTTGGCCGACGGCAATGGAGTTTGCCGTAAAACTGCCCGTGCTGGAAAGAATGCCCAGGGAGTACGAAGGAGTCGTCGAGGACACCAGCACCGACGCCGTCGCTGTAAGTGTTGCTGCCGTGGCAGTGGATTTGATCGTAGTTCCGGCAGACGCAGCCCCAGCGGTAAGCGTGGCGGTAATGTTTCCGCTGACATCGGTGACGGCGGCATTGGGGGTCAAAACGCCCGCCGAGGCAACGAAGGTAACGGGATAACCTGGGATGATGACGTTATTTGCGTCCGTCACCGTTGCGGTCAGGGTAACCGTTGACCCCGCAGACCCCGCCGCCGCGTTGCTGGACAAGGTGGAACTGCTCGGGATCAGAATCAAGTGCGCGGCAACCTGCCCCGTGACGCTGCCGCTCGAGCTGCCGGATCCGCTGCTCGAACTGCTGCTGCTGGAACTACCGCTACCGCTGCCACCGCCGCTACCATTGCCGATCGTCGGACCGCCGCCGCTGCAGGCGGCCAGGATTCCGGACATCAGCACCAGTGCAATTGCTTGTGCAACCGTTTGACCGCGCATGTACGCTCCCCATCTGCCGCACGTTTGCGGCACTTCCCTATATTGACGATCCTAGCCCGAAATTCCAGCCGAAACAAGCAAATCGGCGATAAATGCGATCCACTTTACGAAGTGCGGGCCGACTGGCTGTCTGGGCGGTCCGCAGGTCGCGGAGCCTAAGGCGCCTGTTCCAGGCCCAGGATGCTGCGGTTGCGACTATAGCCGAAATAAATCACCAGACCGATGCTCAGCCAGGCGAAGAAGCAGATCCAGTTGGTGATGGACAGGCCCATCATGAGCAGGCCGCAGGTCAGGATCGTGACAACCGGCGCCAGCACGCCGCCGGGGGCGCGGAAATGGCGCACCCGGTCCGGCTGCCGGTAGCGCAGGATCAGCACGCTCATCGCCACCAGGGCAAAGGCGAACAGGGTGCCGATGTTGGACAGGTCGGCCAGGGTGCCGATGTCGAGCAGGCCGGCCGGGATGCCGACCAGGAAGCCGGCTGCCCAGGTGGAGAAATCCGGCGTGCGGAAGCGCGGGTGGACGCGGCTGAACAGCTTGGGCAGCAGGCCGTCGCGCGACATGGCGAACCAGACGCGCGCCTGGCCCAGCTGGAACACCAGCAGCGAGGACACCATGCCGATCAGGGCGCCGAGCAGCACCACCAGGCGCACTCCCTCCAGGTGCAGCCGCTTGAGCACGTTGACCACCGGCGCGGCGTCGTCGAGCAGGCTCTGCCAGGGCACCAGGCCGGTGAGGATCACGGCCACGGCGATATACAGCACCGAGCAGCCCACCAGGGTGGCGATGATGCCGATGGGCAGGTCGCGCTGCGGGTCCTTGCACTCCTCGGCCGCGGTGGAGACCGAGTCGAAGCCGATATAGGTGAAGAAGATGATCGAGCCGCCGGTCAGCACGCCCTGCCAGCCATTGGGGACGAAGGGATGCCAGTTGGCCGGCTGCACCAGGTGGGCGGTAAAGCCGACGAACACCAGGATGGCGCCGATCTTCAGCAGCACCATGATGTTGTTGGTGCGCGCCGATTCGCGGATGCCGCGCACCAGCACCACGGTCAGCAGCATCACCACCACCAGGGCCGGGATGTTGAAGCCGAAATGCCAGCCCGGCTGGTACAGGGTGTTGCCCTGCAGATCGGTGAGTCCGCCCGGCAGGTAGGCGGGGGTGATCCAGCGCAGGTCCGGCATGATGCCGAACCAGTCGAGCAGGCCGACCAGGTGCGCGGAAAAGCCCACGCTCACCGCCATGTTGCTGACGGCGTATTCGAGGATCAAGTCCCAGCCGATGATCCAGGCGATCAGCTCGCCCATGGTGACGTAGGTGTAGGTATAGGCGCTGCCGGCGATGGGGATCATCGATGCCAGCTCGGCATAGCACAGCGCGGCGAAACCGCAGGCCACCGCCACCAGGATGAAGGACAGGGCGATCGCCGGCCCGGCGCCCGGGCGGCCGAAGGAGGCCGCGTGGTGAATCAGGTATTCGAGCAGGGGCGCGTTGAGGATGGAGGAAAAGTCCAGCTTTTCCCCGGCGATGGCGGTGCCGATCACGGTGAAGATGCCCGAGCCGATCACCGCGCCTATCCCCAAGGAAGTGAGGCTGACCCAGCCCAGGGTCTTCTTCAGGCGGCGCTCGGGATCCTCCGAATCGGAGATCAGCTTGTCGATGTCCTTGACGCGGAACAGCGGTGAACCCATTGAAGCACTCCCTAAAATTCATTTTCCCCTCTCCCGCTTGCGGGAGAGGGGAAATGACTAAGCGTTCGCGCCCAGACCGGGCTCGAACTCGTGGTGATCGGCAATCAGGAAGGTGCGGATTTAAACCGCTAATAAAGAAAACCTGCCCCAAGCCGAAGCATCGCCGAACGGCGGGGGTCGGGGCAAGATAGATGCATCGAGCGAGCCAAACGTAGCCTCACGGCCGCGCGATCAATCGCACCGCGCAGACCATCCGTGTTGCCTCGAGTTTGGACTTGAACTGAGGGCCCGACTGATTCGCCTGACAGTTTTGGCCCGCCAAGCTTGCTAAAATCCACTTCCGGCGCCTGCCCCCGTAGCTCAATTGGATAGAGCGCACCCCTCCTAAGGGTGAGGTTGCCCGTTCAATTCGGGCCGGGGGCACCATTTCGGCAGGCAGGCCGGGATAAAAAATGGGGCTGCGCCGCCCTTAACTCGGCGCAACCCCAAATCTCACCTAAGCTTGCAGCACCTTGTGCGGCGCCAGACCGCGGCGCCGGCCTTCTCAGGGCTGTCCGACGGCGCTGGCAATGCCTTGCTGCGTCTTGATCCAGCTGTCCACGCGCGCTTCCAGCACGTCCAGCGGCAGGGCGCCGCCGTCGAGGATCTTGTCGTGGAAGGCGCGGATGTCGAACCTGGCGCCCAGCGCCTGCTTGGCCCGCTCGCGCAGCTCCAGGATCTTCAGCTGGCCCAGCTTGTAGGCCAGGGCCTGCGCCGGCAGGGCGATGTAGCGGTCGGTCTCGGCCTGGATGTCCGGCTCGTCCTCGGAGGAGTGCTCGCGGAAGAACTTGACCATCTGGGCACGCGTCCAGTGCTTGTAGTGCACGCCGGTGTCCAGCACCAAGCGGTCGGCGCGCAACAGCTCGCCGGAGAGCCGGCCGTAGTCGTTGAGCGGCTCCTGGTAGAAGCCGATCTCCTTGCCCAGGCGCTCGGCGTAGAGGGCCCAGCCTTCGACATAGGCGGTATAGCCCGCCTGCTGGCGGAAGGGCGGCAGGCCAGGCAGGGTCTGGGCGATGGAGATCTGCATGTGGTGACCGGGCACACCCTCGTGGTAGGCGGTGTCCTCGATCGGCAGCAGGGAGCGGTGCTGGTAATCGCCGGTGTTGACGTAGACCATGCCCGGACGCGAACCGTCCGGCGTGCCCTGGTTGTATTCGGCGGCGGCGGCCTCCTTTTCCCGGTATTCCTGCACCGGCACCACCTTGACCTGGGTCTTGGGCAGCAGGCCGAACAGTTCCGGCAGCTTGGGCTGCATCTGCGCGATGTACTTGGTGTACAGGTCCACGATCTGCTGGCGCGAGGTGGCATGGACCTTGGGGTCGGTCTTCAGCGCCGCGCGCATGGTCTGCAGGTCCTTGTAATGCAGCTTCAGGGCGATCTGCGTCATCTCGCCTTCGATGCGCTTGACCTCGGTCAGACCGAGCTGATGGATCTCGGCCGGGTCGCGGTCGGTGGTGGTCTGGTTGTGGATGGCGTAGCGGTAGCGGGCGGCGCCGTCCGGCAGGGACCACAGGCCGGGCTCGGTGCGGCCCTTGGGCGCATATTCCTGGGCGACGAAGTCGGCCAGCTTGCTATAGGCCGGCCGCACCTGCTGGTCCACCGCCTGCAGGATGGCGTCGTGCAGACCCTTGCGCTGGTCTTGCGGGACGGCATCCGGGAACTTCGCCACCGGCTGGCCGAAGACATTGGCCTCGCCCGCCGGCGCGGCGATGGACTGCGCCTGCGTCGCCACTTTTTCCAGCAGGAACTTCGGCGGCATCAGGCCGTCCTTCTCGCCCTGCCGCGCCACCTCGATCACCTGGTCGACCAGCGCCGGCAGCTTCTGCAGGCGCGCCAGGTAGTCCTGGTACTGCTTGACCGTGTCGAAGGGAATGGCGGACACGAACTGCGCCATCTGCAGGTGGATGCCGCCGAACTGGTCCAGCGGCATTTCAAAGTTCTTCAGCTCCATGCCCTTCAGGTTGTCCTGCAGCTGCCGCACCATCAGTTCCTGGTTCAGGCGGTCCTGCTCGGAGAAGCCGCTGGTGTCGATCGCCTGGAAACGCTTGAGAAAGCCCTCGGCGTCCAGCTTCTGCTGCTGCACGTGGGCCAGCGACAGGTCGCTGACCTGGTCGTTGTAGCGGTAGTCGCCGATGATGGTGGCGAATTCCGGAGCATCCTTGAGGCCGTACTCCCACTCTTCCGCCAGCAGGGCGTTGAGGGCCTGGACGCGGACGGCGACGTCATCGGCGGCCTGGGCGGGCAGTGCCGGCCCCAGCGCGGCGATGGCCGTGACGGCGAAAGGCAGGGTCCAGCGGAAGAGTGGTTTCATGTTGCTCCCGGTTCGTTGATTGGGGGTTAAGGGCCCACGCGATGCGCTTGGATGCCGCTGCTGGGCGCCGGGTTTAGATGCGCAAAGTAAAATGCCGGATTCGCCCCCTGGCGGAGGCCGGCCGCCGCCTCGGGCGCGTTCTTGCGCTTAGGCATTAAACTATGGACATGCCTCCCCCGCTTTCACAGGACGCGCCCGCCGGTGCGTCGCCGCTGCATTGGATCGACGATCAGGCCGCGGCGATGCGCGAGGAACTGCTGCGCCTGTCCAATCTCAATTCCGGCAGCTTCAACGCCGCCGGCGTGGATGCCTGCGGCGCGCGCATGCTGGAGCTGTTCGCTCCGCTGGGGGCGTCCGCCGAACGCATCGCGGTGGCACCCTACCGCTACACCGACGACCGCGGCGACTGGCGCGAACGGCCCCTGGGCCAGGCCGTGCGCCTGCGCCTGCGCCCGGATGCGCCGCTGCGGGTATTCCTGTGCGGCCACCTGGACACGGTGTTCGGCGCCGAGCATCCGTTCCAAACCGCGCGCCCCATGGGCGACGACCGGCTCAACGGACCCGGCGTGGCCGACCTGAAGGGCGGCCTGCTGACGATGCTGCTGGCTCTGTCCGCCCTGGAGCGCAGCCCGCAGCGCGAGCGCATCGGCTGGGAGGTGCTGTTCAACCCGGACGAGGAGATCGGCTCGCAGGGCTCGGCGCCGCTGCTGGCCGAAGCCGCGCGGCGCAACCACTTCGGCCTGGTCTACGAGCCGGCCTATTCCGACGGCGGCCTGGCCTCCGAACGCAAGGGCAGCGGCAACTTCGACATCGTGGTGCGCGGCCGGGCCGCGCACGCCGGGCGCAATCCGGAAGACGGCCGCAATGCCATCGCCGCCGCCGCCGCGCTGGCCGGCGAGCTGCACGGCATCAACGGCCGGCGCGAGGGCCTGACGCTGAACGTGGGCTACGTGCACGGCGGCGGCCCGCTGAACATCGTGCCGGAGCGCTGCGTGCTGAAATTCAACGTGCGCACCAGCCGCCACGAAGACGAGCAATGGCTGCTGGATACGGTGGGGCGGATGGTCGAGCAGGCCGGCCGGCAGGATGGCTATGCGCTGGAACTGCGCGGCGGCTTCACCCGCCCGCCCAAGCCGGTCAGCGCCGGCACGGCGCGGCTGCAGCAGCTGCTCGGCGCCTGCGGCACGAGCCTGGGCCTGCAATTGCAGTTCCGCCCGACCGGCGGCTGCTGCGACGGCAACAACCTCGCCGCCCAGGGCCTGGCCAACGTGGACAACCTGGGCGTGGTCGGCGGCGAGATCCATTCCGACCGCGAGTGGATGCGCGTCTCGAGCCTGGCCGAGCGCGCCAAGCTCAGCGCCGCGCTGTTGCTGAAGCTGGCCTCCGGTGAGCTGACGTGGAGCTGAAGGCAGCGGCAAACGGCCGGCGCCCGCCTTCCACCTATGCTTCCCTGGCGCCGTTCCGCGACTATTTCCGCGGCGGCCTGCCGCTGCTGACCTATCACAAGCTGGGCCCGCGCCCGCCGCGGGTGCGGCTGAAGGGACTGTACGTCGGGGAGAAGCTGTTTGCGCGGCAACTGGCGGAACTGCGCCAGGCTGGCTACCGCTCCTGCGACTTCGGCGCCCTGGCGCTGGACGTGACGCAGCCGCAGGGCCGCATCGGCATCAGCTTCGACGATGGCTACGTCAACGCGCTCAAGTACGGCCTGGGACCGCTGGCCGAACATGGCTTCCAGGCGCTTCAGTACATCGTCAGCGACCGCATCGGCGGCGGCAACGAGTGGGATCTGCCCGCGGGAGAGGCCTACGAGCCGCTGATGGATCAGGCCCAGCTGCGCGACTGGCTGGCCGCCGGGCACCTGATCGGCTCGCATACGCGCAGCCATGCGCGGCTGCCGGAACTGAGTCCCGCGCAGGCCCGCGAGGAGATCGCCGGCAGCAAGAAAAAACTCGAAGACCTGTTCGGCGTGCCCGTGCTGCACTTCTGCTACCCCTACGGCTTCTGGAACGAACGGGTGCGCGACCTGGTGATCGAGGCCGGCTACCGCACCGCCACCACCACCGACTTCGGCCTCAACGACGGCGCCACCTCACCGTACGAGTTGCGCCGCATCACCGTCCGCTATGCTTCCTGGGGCCTGCGCGCGCTGCGCCAGCGCCTGTTCGGATGAGGCCCCCACTCCATACCAGTGCTTATGAAAGTCATCCGCCCCATCCGTTCTTCCGATATCGACGCCCTGCTGCGCATGGCGCAAACCGCCGGCGCCGGCTTCACCTCGCTGCCGCCGGTGCGCGAGTATCTGCATAAGAAGATCGAGCTGTCGGAGCAGTCCTTCGCCGCCGATGTGACGGAAGCCGGCCACCAGCGCTACATGTTCGTGCTGGAGGACATCGCGACCGGCCGCGTCGGGGGATGCTGTGCGGTGGAGGCGGCCTGCGGCCTGGATGAGCCGTTCTACAACTACCACGTCGGCCTCACCGTGCATGCCAGCCACGAAATGCAGGTCTACAGCCGCACGCCGACGCTGTACCTGTCCAACGATTACACCGGCGCCAGCGTGCTGGTGTCGCTGTACCTGGCGCCCGACTTCCGCGGCGGCGGCGCCGGGCGGCTGCTGTCGAAGTGCCGCTTCGCCTTCATGGCGCAGTTCAGCCGCCGCTTCGCCGCCAAGATCATCGCCGAGATGCGCGGCGTGTCCGACGACAACGGCCGCTCGCCGTTCTGGGAAGGCCTGGGCCGGCACTTCTTCTCCATCGATTACGACCGCGCCGAGCACATCGTGGGCATGGGCAACAAGGCCTTCATCGCAGAACTGATGCCCAAGCATCCGATCTACACCCTGCTGCTGTCGCCCGAGGCGCAGGCGGTGATGGGCAAGGTGCATCCGCAGACCGCGCCGGCCCTGCACCTGCTGGAGCAGGAGGGCTTCCGCTACCAGGGCTATATCGACATCTTCGACGGCGGCCCCACGGTGGAAGCGCCGCTGGCCGACATCCGCAGCGTGCGCCGCTCGCGCGAGCTGACGGTGCGCATCGGCCGTGCCGCCGCCGGAGGCGGCGGCACGTATTTGGTATCCAACACCAAGCTGGCCGGCTTCCGCTGCGCCCTGGCCGAACTGAGCCCCGGCCCGGACAGCGTGGAACTGGATGCGGACCTGGCCGCGGCCCTGAATCTGCAAGCCGGCGACCCGGTGCGCCTGGCGGCGCTTTAGAACCAGCCACCAAGACCCGATCCTCGCCCTTTAGCCATGTTCGTCCTGTCGAAAATCCTGTGGGGCCTGGCGGCGCCGGGCTCGCTGCTGTTCCTGACCCTCGCCGCGGCCTGGATCTGGCACCGCAGCCGCCCGGGCTTGAGCCGCGGCCTGCTCGGCCTGGCCTTGCTGGCCCTGGCCGCCGTGGCATTGCTGCCGGTCTCGCACTGGCTGATCTCGCCGCTGGAGCAGCGCTTTCCGCTGCCGCGGCTGCCGGAAAAGGTGGACGGCATCATCGTGCTCGGCGGCGCGGTGGAACTGGATCCGACCGGCAATCCGGAGATGCCGGCGGTCGACGACGCCGGCGAGCGGCTGTTGAGCTTCGTTGCCCTGGCGCGGCGTTATCCGGAAGCCAGGCTGGTCTATACCGGCGGCTCGGGCATGGTGCGTGACCAGGACAACCGCGAAGCCGACCTGGTCAAGCCCATGCTGACCTCGCTCGGCGTGGACCCGGCGCGCACCCTCTACGAGCGGGACTCGCGCACCACCTGGGAAAACGCCGTCGACTCCAAGCGCCTGGTGCTGCCGCAGCCCGGCCAGACCTGGATACTGATCACCTCGTCCTGGCACATGCCGCGGTCGGTCGGCTGCTTCCGGCAGGTCGGGTGGAAAGTGCTGCCCTATCCGGTCGATTACCTGGGCAACGGGCCGCCCTGGGCGGCGCTGAACGCCATCGACCAGCTGCATGTGATCGGCGTGGCGGAAAAGGAATGGATCGGCCTGCTTGCCTATCACCTGATGGGACACTCCGATACGCTGTTTCCCGGGCCTTAAAGGAATACTGGTATGACGACTCAAGGCGCTCTGCTTATCGGCGGCCAGTGGTGCGAAGGCTCCGGATCGGTTTTTTCCAGCAACAGCCCCTGCGGCGGCGCCGTCGTGTGGCAGGGCGCCGCGGCGGGATCGAACGACGTCGACCGCGCGGTGTGGGCCGCCCGCGCAGCTTTTCCCGCCTGGGCGGGCCTGCCGTTCGCCGAGCGCGAGGGCATCGCCCGGCGCTTCGCCGCCCTGCTGGAGCGCGACAAGGAAAGCCTGGTGCGGCTGATCGGCCGCGAGACCGGCAAGCCGCTGTGGGAAACGCGCACCGAAGTGGCCACGATGGTCGGCAAGATCGACATCTCGGTGCGCGCCTGGCATGCCCGCACCGGCAGCAGCGAGACGCAGAACGGCAGCCTCACCCAGGCCCTGCGCCACCGCCCGCACGGCGTGGTGGCGGTCTTCGGCCCCTACAACTTCCCCGGCCACCTGCCCAACGGTCACATCGTGCCCGCCCTGCTGGCGGGCAACGTGGTGCTGTTCAAGCCGAGTGAACTGACGCCCGGCGTGGCCGAGGCTACCGTGCGCCTGTGGCTCGAGGCTGGCGTACCCGCCGGCGTGCTGTCCCTGCTGCAAGGCGAGCGCGCCACCGGCGAGGCGCTGGCCGGGCACGCCGAACTGGACGGCCTGTACTTCACCGGCAGCGCCCGTACCGGGCATATCCTGGCGCGGCAGTTCGCGGCGACGCCGCACAAGATCCTGGCGCTGGAGATGGGCGGCAACAATCCGCTGATCGTCGGCGCGGTCGCCAACACCAGGGCGGCGCTGCATGACGTGGTGCAGTCCGCCTACCTGTCCTCCGGCCAGCGCTGCACCTGCGCGCGGCGGCTGTTTCTGCCCAAAGGCGCCGCCGGCGACGCTTTTCTCGAGCAGCTGGCCGGCATCACCCGGAACCTGGGGATCGGCGCCTACGACGCAGAGCCGCAGCCCTTCATGGGCGCGCTGATCTCGGCCAAGGCGGCCGACGGCCTGGTCGCGGCCCAGGCCAGCCTGGTTTCGCTCGGGGCCAAGCCCCTGGTGGCGTTGCAAAAGCTCGATCTGGGGCCCGCCTATGTGTCGCCTGGACTGCTCGACGTCAGCCGTATCGCGGAACTGCCGGACGAGGAATATTTCGGGCCGCTGCTGCAGGTGGACCGCTACGACTCGCTGGACCAGGCCATCGTCAAGGCCAACCGCACCCGTTATGGCCTGTCAGCGGCGCTGCTGTCCGATTCGCGGGCCGACTATGAGCAGTTCTACCGCGGCATCCGCGCCGGCATCGTCAACTGGAACCGCCAGACCACCGGCGCATCCAGCGCTGCGCCGTTCGGCGGCGTCGGCGCCTCCGGCAATCATCGGCCTTCGGCGTTTTATGCCGCCGACTACTGCGCCTATCCGGTGGCCTCGGTGGAAGCGGCGGCCTGCGAGCTGCCGGCGCAGCTGGCTCCGGGACTGAGCTTGTGAAGTCCGGGCCTGTGAACCCGGCGGTCGAGGCGAATTTCGACGGGCTGGTCGGGCCCACCCACAATTACGCCGGCCTGGCGCTGGGCAATGTCGCCTCGGCCAAGCACGCGGAGCAGCCGTCCAACCCGCGCAGCGCCGTGCTGCAGGGCCTGGCGAAGATGAAGGCGCTGGCCGACCTGGGGATGGCTCAGGCGGTGCTGCCGCCGCAGGAGCGGCCGCACATCCCTTCGCTCAAGCGACTGGGTTTCAGCGGCAAGGATGCCGCGGTGCTGCGCAAGGCCTACAGCGAAGCGCCGGCCCTGCTGGCGGCGATGGCTTCGGCCTCGTCGATGTGGACCGCCAACGCCGCCACGGTTTCGCCCAGCGCGGACTGTGCCGACGGCCGGGTGCATTTCACCCCGGCCAACCTGGCCACGCACCTGCACCGCGCCATCGAGCCGGAAACCACGGCGCGCGCGCTGCACGCCATCTTCCCGGACCCACAGTGCTTTATGCATCACCAGCCGCTGCCGGCGACGCCGCAGCTGGGCGATGAGGGGGCGGCCAATCACACCCGCTTGTGCACCAGTTATGGCGCGCCGGGCCTGGAACTGTTCGTTTACGGCGCCGCCGGCGAGGACCTTCCGCACCCCAGCCGCTACCCGGCGCGGCAGACGCTGGCCGCCAGCGAGGCGGTGGCGCGCCTGCACGGGCTTGATGCCGCGCGCTGCCACTACGCGCAGCAGCGCCCGGAGGTGATCGACCAGGGCGTGTTCCACAACGATGTGATCGCCGTGGGCAACCGCGAAGTGCTGCTCTACCACGAGCAGGCCTTCGAGGACCCGGCGGCGCTGCGCGACTGGGTCCGCCGCGCCCTGGCGGCTGCGCCCGAACCGGCCCGTGAGCCAGTGTTCGTCGAGGTGGCGGCGGCCGAGGTGACGGTGGAGGACGCGGTGCATTCCTACCTGTTCAACAGCCAGTTGATCTGTCCGCCGGACGGCTCGATGTGGCTGGTGGCGGCGCAGGAGTGCGCGGAGCATCCGCGGGTGTGGTCGGCGCTCGAGCGCATGGTCGCCGACACGGCCAATCCGATCGCCGGGGTCAAGCTGTTCGACCTGCGCGAATCGATGCGCAACGGCGGCGGCCCGGCCTGCCTGCGCCTGCGCGTGGTGCTGAACGAGGCGGAACGCGCCGCCGTCAATCCCAAAGTGTGGCTGAACGGCGAACTGCACGGCCAGCTGAGCGCCTGGGCGGCGCGGCACTACCGTGATCGCCTGGTCCTGGCGGACCTGGCCGATCCGGCGCTGCTCGACGAGTCGCGCGGCGCGCTGGATGAACTGACGCAGATCCTGGGCTTGGGCAGCCTGTACGACTTTCAGCGCTAAAGCGCCCAAGCCTTACTGCATCGGCTGCGGCCGGTTGAGTTGATGCTGCTGCATGCTGGCCGTGCGGCCTTGCGAGCCGATGCCTTGCTGGCTGTTGAGGCCGCCCATCCGGTTCATCGCGCTCATGTCGTTGAGGCCGCTGCTGCGCCTCTGTCCGGCCGCAAGGGCAGCGCCGGCGCTCCTCGATGTGCCGCTGCAACTGCCGCGGCTCGAATTGCTTGAGTTGCTCGAACTGGCGCCCGACATGCCTTGATGTCCGGATGACCTGGCGCCGGAGAATCCGCTGCTGCCTGCCGGCTGGCTGCCGCCGGACTGATTGTTGCCGCCGCAGGAGTCGACGCTCTTGCTGGCCAAGCGCCTGCTGCCGGCCTGGCTGGCGCCGCTGGAACCAGCGGAGCCAGAGCCCACGGTGGTGCTGGTGGTGCTGCCTTGCCCCGGCATCCCGCTGCCCTGGCCGCTGAGCTGAATGGAGTTGGCGCTGCCGAGTCCCGTGTTGGCATAGACGCTGGAGTGGGGACTGCCCTTGGCGCCGGAGCTGGTGATCTGGCTGCCGCGGTACGGATCGTAGATGCCGCCCGCGGCGTAAGGGTTGTCGAACGAGGTATAGCCCTGCGCCCGCTTCTGCGTATACGGGGATACCACCGCCGGATCGACGCCGCCGACGCTCTGCGAGGTCTGCTGCGCCCCGGCGCCCGCGGCAAACAGGCCCGACAGGGCAAGCATCGACGACAGGCACAGACGAATACGCACTATATGCAACTCCTTGGACACAGCCGACCGATCCTAGTGGCTGGGACCAGCCTATGCAAACCCCGGGCGACGAAGGGTTGCGGCGATCCGCAATCAAGAAGCGCTCGGGCGTGGGCTATACTGGCCGTTCGAATATCCGGCTTTTGTCGCCCCACTCCTCCATAAACCGTGTACGCCGCGCATTTCAATCTCCGCGAGCCACCGTTTTCCATTGCCCCCGACCCGGCCTACCTGTACCTGAGCTCACGCCACCAGGAGGCACTCGGCCACCTGCTGTACGGCACCGGACAATACGGCGGCTTCGTGCAGCTGACCGGCGAAGTGGGCACCGGCAAGACCACCATTGTGCGCACCCTGCTGTCGCAGAAGCTGGGCACGGTGGACGTGGCGATGATCCACAACCCGCGGTTGAACGAACTGGAGTTCGTCGCCAGCATCTGCGACGAACTGGGTGTGGGCTACGCCAGGCCGGCGGAGTCGATCAAGACCCTGGTCGATGGGCTCAACGAGCACCTGCTGCAGGCCCACGCCGCCGGCCGCCGCACGGTGCTGATCATCGACGAGGCGCAAAACCTCGATCCGAAGGTGCTGGAGCAGGTGCGGCTGCTCACCAACCTAGAAACCGACAAGGAAAAGCTGCTGCGCATCATGCTGATCGGCCAGCCCGAACTGATCGAACTGCTGGGGCGGCCGGACCTGCGCCAGCTCGCCGCGCGCATCACCGCCCGTTACCACCTGCTGCCGCTGTCCTTGCAGGAAACGATGCAATACATCATCCATCGCCTGCAGGTCGCCGGCGGTCCCAGCGATCTGTTCACCGTCGAGGCGATGCGGCGCGTCCATCGTCATGCCCAGGGCATTCCGCGCCAGATCAACATCATCTGCGACCGCGCGCTGCTCGGCACCTATGCCACGGGCGCGCGCACGGTCAGCGCGGAGATCGTCGATCATGCCGCGCTGGAAATCAGCGGCCGCGGCAGCCGGCCTCAGGCTTCCTTGGGCGCCGGCGGCTGGCAGGCCTTGCGCAAGCGCCTGCCGGACGGCGTGCCGCTGCGCTGGATCGAAGGAGCCTTGGCGGTGGCCGCGCTGGTCGTCGCCGGTGTGCTGTTGAGCGAACGGCTTGACCACCCTGCCGCCGATACGTCCCCGCCTGTGCAGCCGGCGGCGGCAGCGGCTGCGGTGCTCCCGCCCCCTCCCCAGAGCGCGCCGGAACCGGCATCGGCCCCGGCTATGGATGCGGACATCGGCGCGCTGCGCGCCACCGCGCAGCCCCTGCCGGAAGTACTGGCCAGGCTGATCGGCCTGTGGAATCCGCAGATCACCATCCCGCGCGGCGAAAACATCTGCCATGCCCTGTCCCAGCATGGCCTGGAGTGTTACCGCAGCGCCGGCGCCTGGGCCGATCTGGTCCAGCTCAATCGTCCGGCGATCCTCAGCCTGAACACCGGCGCGGGCAAGGTGCAGTACGTGCTGCTGCGCGAGTTGGGCAACGACAGCGCGGTGCTGGACAGCGGCAACGGCCCCCTGCGCCTGCAGCGGACGCAGCTCGACGGCTTGTGGAACGGCGAATTCCTGCTGCTGTGGCAGCGCGAAACCGACAGCGCCAGCATCACCCCCGGCACGCGCGGCCAGAGCGTGGTCTGGCTGCGCCAGCGCCTGGCCCAGGCCCAGGGCAGAACCCTGGCGCCGCCGGTCCCGGTGAATTACGGCCCGGAATTGCGCGCGGAGCTGATCAACTTCCAGAACGCGCATGGCCTGGATGCCGATGGCGTGGCGGGAGTCCGCACGATGATCCTGCTGTCGAATATCGGTCAGGCGGCCGGCACACCGGTTTTGGCCCCGGCTTTGGCGGAGAATGGCGGATGAGCTACATACTCGAGGCGCTGCGCCGCGCCGAGCGCGAGCGCAAACAGGGCCAGGTTTCGGTGCTCGACGAGGTCGTCGTCGTCAAGTCCGCCGAACCGGCGAGACGGCGCCCGCTGCAAGGCTGGCTGCCTGCCGTCGCGGTGACGGTGGTGATCGCATTGATGCTGTATGCCGTGCTGGCGCGGCGCAATCACGCGGGCAAAGACG
>CAJCJI010000231.1 GCA_903970595.1 Verrucomicrobiota bacterium | reverse complement strand
GTGCCCGCCGCGGTGCCGATGCCGCTGCCGCGCGCCGCTGTGCCGCAGGCGCCGGCCATACCGGCCCTGGTTCCCGGCTGAGCCGGCGGAGCACGGATTTTCCATGTTCGTGTACCCGCTGGTGCGCCCCCTGCTGTTTTCGCTCGATGCCGAACAGGTGCATGAGCTGACCATCGCCTGGCTGTCGCGCTATCCGGCGTCCGGCACGCTGCTGGCCGGCGCGACGGTGCGGGACCCGGTGCGCCTGATGGGCCTGGAATTCCGCAATCGCGTGGGACTGGCGGCGGGCCTGGACAAGAATGGCGAGTGCATCGAGGCCTTCGACCGCATGGGCTTCGGCTTCATCGAAATCGGCACGGTGACGCCGCGCCCGCAGCCGGGCAACCCGCGCCCGCGCATGTTCCGCCTGCCGCGCGAACGCGCCATCATCAACCGCCTGGGCTTCAACAACCAGGGCGTCGATGCGTTGGTGGCCCGCGCCACCCGCGCGCGCCGCCGCGCCGTGCTGGGAATCAACATCGGCAAGAACGCCGACACGCCGATCGAACGCGCCGAGGACGATTACCTGTTCTGCCTGAACAAGGTCTATCCGGTGGCGGACTACATCACCATCAATATCTCTTCGCCCAACACGGCGGGCCTGCGCGACCTGCAGCAGGCCGGGCACTTCGACCGGCTGCTGCGCAGCCTATGCGAGGCGCGCGAGCAGCTGTCCGATCGCCACGGCAAGCGGCGGCCGCTGCTGATCAAGATCGCCCCGGACATGGAGGAGGCGCAATTGCTCGAGTTGGCGCAGACCGCCCGCGCCCGCGGCATCGATGGCCTGATCGCCACCAACACCACCACCTCGCGCAGCGGCGTCGAGCACCGGGCGGAGGCGGGCGAAGCGGGCGGCCTGTCCGGCGCGCCGCTGCGTGCCGCGGCGGAGCGCGTGTTGCGGGGCCTGCGCGGGGCGGTCGGCCCGGACTTCCCGCTGATCGGGGTCGGGGGCATCCTCAGCGGCGCAGATGCCCTGGAGCGGCGCAACGCGGGCGCCGATCTGGTGCAGATCTATACCGGGTTCATTTATCGAGGCCCCAGCCTGATCGCCGAGTGCGCGCGCGCGCTGCGGTCTTGAGCTGCTGCGGGCTTAAGCTTTTTTTACCTTGACAATTCCATTACGCAGCTGCCGTGCGCGGACGGCATCCGTTAGAATGCCCGGGCTGCAGGGATAAGATCAATCCACCGGAAGGGGAAAAAGACATGCGTAAGCTAGTGTGGGGGTTGTTTGTCGCCGGTGCGCTGTGGGCGCAACAGGCGATGGCGGTCAATACCGATGGCTATGACATTCCATACGTCACCGGCTCATTTGTTTACCAGATCAGCGACGGCAGCCGCGACTCGGCCAACGGCCTGGGCTTCAGCCTCGGCGCCGGCTGGCCCCTGACCCAGCACAGCGCCGTGGAGCTGGACTACTTCGGCCTCCAGCGCAAGCGCAATATCGACGGCAACCTGGACTACCAGAACGGCGTCTTCCCCAATCTGGTCTACGACTTCGGCATGTTCGGCTTCGACCAGGCCTTCCTGCCGAACTTCAAGCCTTATGTACTGGTAGGTCCCGGCTACGTCGACGACGACGTGCGGGGCACCAAGCACAGCCATTTCGGCACCGATGCCGGCGGCGGCGTGCTGCTGCCGCTGCATTTCGGCGGCTGGGACTGGGGCTGGGCGGTGCGCGCCCAGGCGGCCGTGGTCGGCCAGCTCGATCACGGCGAATCGGTGCCGGGCCATACCACCCTGTTCGACTGGAACCTGACGGTTGGCGTGCAGATCCCGCTCACCCCCTTGTTCAAGCCGCATCGGGCGCCGCCGCCAGTTGAGACGGAGTGCGCGCTGGCGGTGGTCGATCCCAACACCGGCCGCAAGGACTGCCTGCAGGACTCCGATGGCGACGGCGTACCGGACAATATCGACGAATGCCCCGGCACTCCGCCCGGCACCAAGGTGGACACCAAAGGCTGCCCGATCGGCAACGGCCAGGACTCCGATGGCGACGGCGTGACGGACGATGTCGACCAGTGCCCGAACACTCCGCCCGGCGCGAAAGTCGACGCTAAGGGCTGCGCCATCGAACAGACGCTGGTGCTGCAATACGTCAATTTCGCATCCAGCTCGGCCGAACTGAGCGCTGAGGCCACCAAGGTCATCGATGTGGTGGCCGAGGGCATGAAGGGCCAGCCGAACATGGAGGTGGAGATCGACGGCAATGCCGACAGCAGCGGCGCTGCGGCCTTCAACACAGCGCTGTCGCAGAAGCGCGCCGAAGCGGTACGCGAGTACCTGGTCGGCAAGGGCATCGACGCCGCCCGCCTGAGCATCCGGGGCTTCGGCGAGACCAAGCCCCTGGTCTCCAACAACACCCCGGAAGGGCGGATGCAGAACCGCCGCGTCGAGTTCAAGATCATCCTCGGCCAATAAGCCGGGACGCCTGCAAAGAGGCGGCCGCGCGGCGACGCGCGGCCGCTTTTTTATTCTTGTGCCCTTGCGAACCGCTACCTGGGTTCCGCGTCCCGATCCACTACCGGCACAGCCACCAGCAGGCGCTCCAGTGCCGCGCGCAGCGGCCCTGCGATGGCTAGCGGCCGGCGCTCGGCGCGATCGACGAAGACGTGCACGAACCAGCCTTCCGCCGCCGGGGTATCCGCGCCGGCGCGGAACAGGCCGATTTCGTAGCGCACGCTGGAGCGGCCGAGCCTGGATACGCGCAGGCCGGCATCCACGATGTCCGGAAAGGCCAGCGAATCGAGAAAGCGGCAGTGCGACTCGGCGCACAGCCCGATGCTTGGCCCGGCGTGAATATCCAGGCCGCCCTGACGGATCAGCCAGGTGTTGATGACGGTGTCGAAGTAGCTGTAGTACTCGACATTGTTGACGTGGCCGTAGACATCGTTGTCCTTCCAGCGCGTGGTGATGGCCTGAAAGTGCGGGTAAGCCTGGCGGGCGTTCATTCTTGGTCCGTTGACGATCCATTCAGAGGCGAGCCTGCCGGAGGCGGGGAAAAGTGCGATAGAATTGATTTGCTGCATCGCACCAATCCGCTTTTCCCTTGCACAGCACGAGTCACTGCGCGGGCCGGGTCCCGGGATTGGCCCTGGAACCATTGCCGTATGGCGCTCCGGCAAACTATAGTGGGCAAGCGGGTTGGCCCTAGCGCCATGAAATTTTCCAGTTCAAAAATTTAGAGAGAAAGGATGCGGGATTCCGGAGTTCTCCTGCAAATCGTGCATGCCGGCATGGTCAAGGCCGGCCTGGACGTGGCGGCGATCTACACCCGGCTGGGGTATCACGCCGACAAGCTGACGCAAAAGGATTTGCGCACACCGCATCGCCTGCAGGCTTTTTTCTGGGAGATCGTCGAGGCCGTCACCGGCGATCCCGACATCGGCCTGCACCTGTGCCCGCACTTGCCGGTCTACCGCGGCGAGGTCATCGAGTACCTGTTTTTCAGCAGTCCCACCTTCCGCGACGGCTGCAACCGCGCCCTGAAATACCTGCGCCTGGTCAGCGATGCGCTCGACGTGCGGCTGGTGGAGGACGAAAAAGGCCCGCGTTTCAGCGTGGTCGGTGCGGCGCTGCAGGCGCCGCAGCTGCGGCACACCGAAATTTGCGTGGTCTACGAGGCCATGCAATTCGCCCGTTCCGTCACCGAAAGCCGCTACGCCCCGCTGCGCGTGCGCCTGCGCTGCACGCAACGCGCCGACCTGGCCGAATACGAACGTGTGTTCGGCTGCCCGGTGGAGTTCGAGGCAGAGCAGAACGAGATCTATTTCGATCCGGCCCTGCTCGACTACCGCTCGCCGCGCTGGGACCCGGATCTGCTGCGCCTGCACGAAGAGCTGGCGGAGAAGCGTCTGTCCAGCATCGAGCGGCAGGACCTGATCGAGCGCATCCGCACGGTGTTTTCGCAGAAGCTGGAACTGGAACAGTGCGACCTGGAAGACGTGGCCCGTGAGCTGGAGGTGCCGGCACGCCGGCTGCGGTTTGAACTGGCCCGCGCCGGCACCAGCTTCAGCCAGTTGTTGTCCGACTTCCGCTATGCCCTGGCGCGCAAGCTGCTGCGCAGTACGGTCGAGCCAATCGAGCATATCGTCTACCTCACCGGGTTCTCCGAGCCCAGCACCTTCTACCGTGCGTTCAAGCGCTGGTCCGGCATGACCCCGGTGCAGTACCGGGAGCAGAAGCGCGCCGCTTCGCAGGCGCAGAACGGCAAGGCGACGGCGGATACCCTGAGCGCGATTGTCGGGGCCACGCGCAAGGCTTGATGCGCCGCTCCCGGCTCCACTGCGTCATTCGCGCACCGGCGGTAATCCGGTTGCCGGCGTCGATACCGCCGTGATCGCTACCGGCACCTGGCGACACCTGCGGCTTGCCGCTGCCGCCGTGCTGGCCCTGGCGATGGCCTGCGCCCGCGGCTCGGTTCCGGCTGGCCAGTACCGTACGGTTGGCGACTGCGCCGGATTTCCGCGTGTCGACCTCAAGACCGCGCCCGGAATGTGCGTGGGACTGGTGGCGACGCATCTGGGTTTCGCGCGCGGCATCGCGGCCATCGGGCCGGATATCTATGTGGCGGACATGGGCGGCTGGCACCCCAAGCGCGGGCGGATTCTCCGCCTCGGCGGGTATGGCCACGCCGCGCCGCAG
>CAJCJI010000230.1 GCA_903970595.1 Verrucomicrobiota bacterium | reverse complement strand
GGCCGCCCGCCAGCAAGCCATGGCGGCGCCCCCGCCGTGCATGGACTGCGGCGTGATCGCCTCGATCGTCCCGGTGACCCAGCCCGGCCAGGCCGGCGCGGTGGGCACTCTGGGCGGTGCAGCGGCCGGCGGCTTGCTGGGCAACCAGTTCGGCCATGGCAGCGGCAAGACCGCGATGACCGTGGCCGGCGTGATCGGCGGCGCCTTTGCCGGCCGCGCGGTGGAGCAGCAGGTCAACACCACCACGGTGTTCCAGGTAGCGGTGAACATGGAAGCCGGAGGCCAGCGCATCGTGACCCTGGGCAACGCCAACGGCATCGCGCCCGGCACCCGGGTGCATGTCGACGGCAACAACCTGTTGCCGTATTGATCCGGAAGTAATCCCATGGCCCCCGCCGGAATGAATCCGGCGGGGGCACCTGGTAGGTCCGCCGCATCGATTGGGATTCAAACCGCCGCCCGCGCCCAGCGCCTCGCCCGCCACACGGCGACGAAACTCAGCGTCTGCGCCGCCCGGTAAGCCAGCATCAGCCCCCAGATCGGCAGCAGGCCGAGCATCAGCACCGGCCCCGCCAGGTAGGCCAGGGGCAGGAACAGGCCCCACTGCAGGCCCACGCTGACCAGCATCACGGCGCGGCTGGCGCCGACGCCGAGCAGGGACTGCATCAGGATGAAGCCCAGGCCGTCGAGCACCACCCCGGCGCCGATCAGGCGCAGCGGCAGTTCGCCGATCTCCAGCAGATGCGCGGTAGCCGAGGCATCCTTGCTGCCCACGAAAACCTCCAGCACCGGGCCGGTCAGCAACAGCATCGGCAGCGCCATGGCTGCGTACACCCACCAGCTGGCCTTGTAGACGTCCCAGGCCCAGCGGTAGGCATCCTCCGCCTCACCCCGGCCCAGGGCCTGGCCGCAGAAGGTGGCGGAAGCCAGGCCGAAGCCCAGCGCCGGCAGGACCGCGGTAAGGGTGATGTTGACCAGCACGTTGCTCACCGCCAGTTCCGCGGTGCCGATCTGGCCGACGATCCAGAACAGGACCACGAATCCGGCCGAATACAGCAACTGCTGCAGGCAGGTGGGCAGGGCCAGGCGCAGCAGTTCCAGCAGCTGGCGGCGGTCGGGCAAGCCGGCAAAAAAACCGGCGCCGCGGGCAAAGCGCCAGCCGAAGCCGCAGTAGGCCAGGGTGCCGCAGCCGGCGCTGATCACGCTGGCCAGCCCCGCGCCGCGCACCCCCAAGGCGGGAAAGCCGAGCTTGCCGAAGATCAGCAGCCAGTCGAGCAGGATGTTGAGGCAGCAGATGCCGAACAGGGTGCACAGGTACAGCACGGTTTTCTTCACCGCGCTCCAGTAGCCGCGGAAAGAGAAGTTGATGCCGATGGCGGCGATGCCGAGCAGGCGGCATTGCAGGTACACGGTGCCCTGGCTCACCACCGCCGGATCATGGTTCAGCCGGGCAAAGATCCATGGCGCGGCCAGGATCAGCAGCGCCGACAGTGGCACGCCGATGACCAGCGACAGCAGGATGCCGCCATTGAGCGGGATCGCGGTTTCCTGCAGCCGGCCTTCGCCGTAGCGGCGAGCCGCCAGCGCCTGCACCGCCGCGGACAATCCGGTGATGGCGGAGAAGGACATGAAGTTGATGAAGCTGCCCAAGCCCACCGCCGCCAGTGCCGACGGCCCGATGCGGCTGACCATGGCCGTGTCCACCAGGTTAAGCACGTTTTGCGAAGCCATGGCGCCGATGATCGGCAGCGCCAGCACCCAGACCTCGCGCGTGCGATGGCCGGGAGCGGGCTTGAGCGTGATGGCGGCGTCGGCGGTCATCGGCGTCGCGATATTCTCGTTGAGTGGTATACCGGCGCGGTGATTAACCGTCATACCGGCGAAAGCCGGTATCCAGAGCCGCGAATTGCATACTGCGACCCCTGGATACCGGCTTTCGCCGGTATGACAGAAATATTTTCAACTAGCCCTGCGGCGTCTCTTCTTCCACCACGTTGATCAATGCCGCCGCCATCTGGAACGGTCGGGTTCCGAGCAGCGCGGCCAGTGCCGGCGGCAGATGGCGCTTGTCGATCTGCAGCAGCGACACCTGCGCGAAGCCGGGCCGCGGCCCGGCGGCGCTGCCGGTCCAGGACTGGGCCACCGGCGCCTGGGTGTTGGCGTCGCTGAGCTTGGGCTCTATGCCCAGGGCCTTGAGACGGCCGGTCTCCGGCAGCAGGGCGCCGGCGCCGTCCGCCAGATCGGCGGTGGAGGCGCGCAGTTCGATCCAGGAGTTGAAGTCGTGCCGTAGCAGGGGCTCGGCCAGCGCGCGCAGCAGCGGATTGTCCAGGCGCCGTTTGAGCCATTGCCCCACCCGCTGTGCCGGGAGGCCCGCGCCGGGGCCACTTTCCGGGCCGGAGCCGGCCACCGGAGCATCGGCGGCGAGGGCCGGCGCCAGGGCGCTGGCGAAATTGGCCTGCCAGTGCGCGCGCAGGCGCAGCCGTTCGCCCTCGCCTTGCGGCTCGCTGTGCAGCTCCAGGTTGAGACGCCACAGGGGTTTGCCGGCACTCAAGCCGGGAATTTCCGCGGACAGGGTATAGCGCTCGCCCTCCGCCTTGCCGGGGGCTTCGCCGCTGCTGCCGGCGGGGCGCAAACGCCTTAGGATGGGCAACTTCATCGTGCTTGGACCCTAGGCCCACAAGGCAGGCCCTTAAAACCATGACCCCATCATACCGCTTCGTAGTGTCCGGACGCGTGCAAGGCGTCGGATTTCGCGCCACGGCCCAGGGCAAGGCCGTGTTCCTGGGCCTGCGCGGCTGGATCCGCAACCGCGACGACGGCGCGGTCGAGGGCCTGGTCGGCGGCGATGGCGCGGCGGAACTGGAAATGTTCCGTCAATTCCTGCTCAAAGGATCGCCGGCGGCGCAGATCGAGCACCTGGAGTGGAGCGCGACCAGCGAGCAGCCGGGGGATGGGTTTCTGGTGCGGCGCTGAGATGCAAAAAATCGGTCTCGCGCGAAGACGCAAAGCCGCAATGAAAAGCTTTTGAATGGAAAATCTTTTTTTGCGGCTTTGCGTCTTCGCGCGAGAATGCTTTTAGCTTTTTTGCGATCTCAGCATGAACTTCGCTGTGCCCTTCTGCACCAGGCGGAAGTAGAACTCCGGCGAAAGCCGCTTGAGCAGCACCTGGCGACGGTCGTCGGCGTTAACCAGCACCAGGAAGCGCCTGTCGCGCACGGCGTCGAAGATGTCGGCGGCGACGCTGTCGGCGGTGATGCCGGACTTCTCCATCAGGCGCTCGACGATGCGGTCGACCTGCGGCGCCGGGTCCGCGCCTTGTTCCGGCGTGGTGCGGCGGCTGGTGGCGATGAGGTTGGTCTTGAAGAACGAGGGGCAGGCCACGCTCACGCCGATGCCCTGCGGCTCCAGTTCGTGGCGCAGGGTTTCCGACAGGGAAATCACCGCGGCCTTGGCGGCGTTGTAGCTGGCCATGGCCGGCGGATTGGCGATGCCGGCGAACGAGGCGATGTTGACGATGTGGCCGCTGCCCTGCCCGCTCAGCAGCGGGATCACCGCGCGGGCGCCGCGCACGCAGCCGAGCAGGTTGATGTCCAGCACCCAGCGCCATTGTTCCAGCGAGGCTTCGGCCACGGTGCCCTTGGTGGCGACGCCGGCGTTGTTGATCAGCACGTCCACGCCGCCCCACTCGCTGCGCAGCCGCGCGGCGACGGCGCCGAAGGATTCCTCGGAACTGACGTTGCACACCTGCGCGAAGCCGCTTCCGCCCGCGTCTTGCACCTCGCGCAGCGTCTGTTCGGCGCCGGCCGGTTCCAGATCGGTGACGGCGATGCGCCAGCCGGCCCTGGCGAAGCGCAGCGCCAGGGCCTTGCCCAGGCCGCTGCCGGCGCCGGTGATGAATACGCGCTTGGCTTGCTCGCTTGAGTTCATGTATTCATCCTTTAATCAATAG
Organism: Verrucomicrobiota bacterium; assembly: GCA_903970595.1. Classification (GTDB taxonomy): domain Bacteria; phylum Pseudomonadota; class Gammaproteobacteria; order Nevskiales; family Nevskiaceae; genus Nevskia. Next base: position 2,443 of record CAJCJI010000230.1, on the reverse strand, counting down.
CCCCTCGCTGTCTGCGGGCTGTGGGGCATAAAGGCTTGGGGTGAGGGGCTGCGGGTTGGCCGGAGGCGCGCAGCGCACCTCTGGCAGGGGCGAACCGGTGGGTTACGCTTCGCTGCACCCACCCTACACAGCCCGGCTCACGCCGCCGCCCTCAGATGGCGCCCTTAGATGGTGATGGGGCGATCGTAGACGAAATCGAAGCGGAAAGTGCGCTCGGCGGCGGCCTTGGCGTCGAGGTAATCGGCCATGCGCTGCAGCCGGGCGGGGATCTTCATCAGCTTTTCCTGCGCGGCCGCGCCTTCGGCGGGCAGGCCGGTGAGGCCGCCGATGTTCCAGAATTCCAACAGTTCCTCGACGATCTGCTGATAGTGGCGCGGACCATAGATTTCGGCGCGCCGCACCACGTCGGACATGTGATCGTAGTCGGTGATGTTATGGCCCGGCATGGCCAGCGCCGGCATCACCTTGAGCAGGGAATTGAGGGCCACGGCGGTGTCGTTGCGCAGCACCTCGCCGAACACGGCGCGGTAAAAGGCGTAGTGCCGCGACTCGTCGCCGGAGATGTGAGCCAGGATGCGCTGGATCTTGGGCTCGTACTGCGAGCAGCTGCGGCCGGTGTTGGCGTGCGCCATCTGCGTGGCGCGCTCCTGCAGGCTGGTGTAGGCCAGCAGGCGGTAAGGGTCCTGCTGCCAGTCGGGGTTGAAGCCGGCTTCGATGTAGCGGTATTGCATGCGCTCCAGCGCGCCCATGTTGAACAGCCGGGCGTCGCGCACATAGTCGCGCAGGACGCAGCCGTGGCGGTCTTCCTCGGCGGTCCACAGGTTGTTCCAGTCCGACCAGGGCGACTCGTTGCCCATGTGGGTGGCGATGAGGCGGTGGAAGTGCGGCAGGCCCTCCTCGGTCAGCAGGTTCAGGGCCAGGGCCACGCGTACCGGGTCCGGCAGGCCGCGTGCGGCCTCGCGCACCCGCGCCAGCTCTCCGGCATCCTGCTCGCCCTCCTGTTCATCGGCGGGCGACAGGTCGTTGGGGAACCACAGCTTGCGGCGTTCCAGGTGGGCGGCGGTCTGCTGCCTGAGGAACGGCTCGAGCGCAATCAGCACTTCGATCTGATTGGCGGTCCCAAAGCTGACTTTCGGTGCGGCACTGCCCATGGTTCGATGCATCCTGATTGCTGCTGCCGGCTGTCCCCAGGCAGGTAAGCGGCATTGTTTACAATTTATTATACGTAAACCGCAAGCTTGCGGATGAACTGCCGTTTTAGTCTCCCATCCTTCTGATTAAAGTCAGGAATTCGGTGCGGGTGCGGGGGTCGTCGTGGAACACGCCGAGCATCATCGAAGTGGTCATGGAGGAATTCTGCTTCTCCACCCCGCGCATCATGGCGCACAGATGTTTAGCTTCGATGACCACCGCCACGCCGCGGGCGCCGGTGACCTCCTGGATGCAGTGGCCGATCTGCTGGGTCAGGTTTTCCTGGATCTGCAGGCGCCGGGCGTACATGTCGACGATGCGCGGAATCTTGGATAATCCAATAACCTTGCCGTCCGGAATGTAGGCAACATGGGCGCGCCCCAGGAACGGCAGGAGGTGGTGCTCGCACAAGGAGTAGAGTTCGATGTCCTTGACGATCACCATCTCGCTGTTGCTGGTGGTGAAGATGGCGTCGTTGACGATCTTGCGCACGTCCTGGCGATAGCCCTGGGTGAGGAATTCCATGGCCCTGGCGGCGCGGTGCGGCGTGCGCAGCAGGCCCTCGCGTTCCGGGTTTTCGCCCAGAGCCTGGATGATGGCGCGGTATTGTTCTTCCACCGGTATCCTCGTTTTGGCCAGATCGTGACCTTCGATTATTTCATAGTAGACCAGCGCGTGAATTCCCCGGCTCCCCGGCATGGCTAGGCGCCAGGAAGTGCTGCAGGTCCCGGTGGACCTGATCCGGCCGGGCCGCAACCAGGCGCGGCGGCGCTTCGACGCCGGCGCGCTGGCGGAACTGGCCGAGTCGATCCGCGAATCCGGCGTGATCCAGCCGGTGGTGCTGCGCAGCGACGGGCGCGGCTACGAACTGCTGGCCGGCGAGCGCCGCTGGCGCGCCGCGCAGCAGGCCGGGCTGCACGAAATTCCGGCGCTGCTGCGCGACGACCTGTCGGACACCGAGGCCCATATCCTCGGCCTGATCGAAAACCTGCAGCGCGAGTCGCTGTCGCCGATCGAAACCGCCGAAGGCCTGCGCCGGCTGGCCGAGACCTTCACGCTGCGCCACGAGGACATCGGCGTGCGCATCGGCAAGTCGCGCACCTATGTCACCAATCACCTGCGCCTGCTGGCGCTGGCGCCGGCAGTGCAGACCCTGGTGGACGAAGGCGCGCTGTCTCTGGGGCATGCCAAGGTGCTGGCGGGCCTGCCGGTGGACCGGCAGACGCCCTGGGCCGATGCGATCCGGCGCGAG
>CAJCJI010000229.1 GCA_903970595.1 Verrucomicrobiota bacterium | reverse complement strand
AACTCGATCTGGCGCACGGTGGCCAGGCCCGACTGGAAACTGCGGCTGGCCTGGAGTTTCTGCAGCAGCGCCTCCGGAATGGTGGCGCCCGTCTGCCAGTGGCGGGCGAAGCCGTTGAGCGTGTCGCGGTCGTAGGCCCAGTTCTCCATGAACTGGCTGGGCAGCTCCACCGCGTCCCAGGCCACGCCGCGGATGCCGGACACGGCGGCTTCGTCCACCCGGGTCAGCAGGTGGTGCAGGCCGTGGCCGAACTCGTGGAACAGGGTCAGTACTTCGTCGTGGGTCAGCAGGGCCGGATTCTCGCCCAGCGGCGGGGCGAAGTTGCAGGTCAGGTAAGCCACCGGCAGCTGCAGGCCGCTGTGGGTGCGGCGGCGGCCGAGGCACTCGTCCATCCAGGCGCCGCCGCGCTTGTCCTGCCGCGCGTAGGGGTCCAGGTAGAACAGGCCGATGTCGCTGCCGTCGGCCTCGCGCAAGGCATAGGTGGTGACGTCCTTGTGCCAGGTGGCGACATGGCCCACCCGCTCGATCTTCACGCCGTAGAGGCGCTCGACCAGGGCGAACATGCCGGCGATGACCTGCGGCGCCGGAAAGTAGGGGCGCAACTCTTCCTCGGAGAAGCCGAGCTTGCGCTCCTTCAGCTTCTCCGAGTAGTAGGCCGAATCCCAGGGCTGGAAATCCTCCAGGCCGTCGCGCTCGCGGGCAAAGGCCTTCAGTTCGTCCAGCTCCGCCTGCGCGAATTTGCGCGCCTTGGCGGAGAGGTCGAGCAGGAAGCGCTCCACCGCGTCCGGCGACTCGGCCATCTTGGTTTCCAGCGACAGCTCGGCGAAGTTGCGGAAGCCGAGCAGCAGCGCTTCCTCGTGGCGCAGTGCCAGGATTTCGCTCATCAGCGCGGTGTTGTCGTACTGGCCGGCCAGCGGCCCCTGGTCCGAGGCGCGGGTGGCGTAGGCGGTGTACAGCTCCTGGCGCAGCGCACGGTTGTCGGCGTAGCTGATCACCGCGTCGTAGCTGGGGAAGTCCAGGCTCAGCAAAAAACCATCGAGCTGCTTGGCCTTGGCGCGTTCGGCCGCCTGGGCCTTGCCCTCCGGCGTCATGCCGGCCAGCAGGCTTTCGTCGCCGACCTGCTTGCTCCAGGCCTGCACCGAGTCCATCAGGTTCTCTTCAAACTTGCTCTGCAGCTCCGACAGGCGCAGGGCGATCTCCTTGTAGCGCGCCTTCTGCGCGGGCGGCAGGGTGATGCCGGAGAGGCGGAAGTCGCGCAGGGCGTCCTCGATCACTTTCTTGCGCGCCGCCGAAAAGCCGGCGAAGCCCGGCTGCGCCCGCAGCCGCTCGTAGGCCTGGAACAGGGTCTCGTTCTGCGACAGCTCCAGGCCGTATTCGGTGACCTTGGGCAGGCAGGCATTGAAAGCCTTGCGCCAATCGGCGGTGGAGGTGACGCCGAACAGGTGCGACACCGGGCCCCAGGCGCGCGACACGCGGTCGCCCATGTCCTCCAGCGGCTCGATCAGGCCCTCCCAGCCCGGTTCGCCGCCCGCGGCCAGCAGCTGCTCCAGGGCCTTGCGGTTGTCGGCGAGGACGCTGTCCATCGCCGGCTCGGCGTGCTCCGGCCGGATCTGATCGAAGGCCGGCAGGGCGCCGGGCGCGGCGGGGGCGAGCAGGGGGTTTTCCATGGGGGAAGGTTTTGGAGAGAGAGTTTCAAACCTAATGTTCGCGGCGGCGCAATTCAAGTGCGCGCAGGCGCCGCGCATGTGCTGGCGCGGCGTGGTGCGTTACTATTCCAGTTCCGTAATCCAGCTGAACACAAAGGAAGTCCCGGTGCGCGCCCTGTTCCTTGTCCTGGCCAGTTTGCTGGCTCTAAGCGCTTGTTCCAGCAGAACATATCTTAACGATATGGCCCCCGACTCGGGCTATTCCCTGAGCCAGAACGTGGTTTTCGACGATGCCACCGGCCTGAAGCTGGACATCTACGCGCCGCGCGGCGCGAACCAGGCGCCGGTGGTGGTGTTTTTCTTCGGCGGCCGCTGGTCGGAAGGCGCCAAGGAGCAATACAAGTTCGTCGGCCAGGCGCTGGCCGCCCGCGGCATCGTCGCGGTCATTCCCAACCGCCGCCTGTATCCGCGGGTGCACTTCCCGGACTTCCTGTACGACGCGGCCAAGGCGGTGGTGTGGACGCATACCCACATCGCCAGCTACGGCGGCAGCCCCAGCCAGATCGTCCTGATGGGCCATTCCTCCGGCGCATATGACGCCGCGATGCTGGCGCTCAACCCCGAGTTGCTGCTGCGCGAGGGCGGCAACCGCACCTGGGTGCGCGGCATGGTCGGCCTGGCCGGCCCCTACGACTTCCTGCCGATCACCGACCCGGACCTGCGCGACCTGTTCGGCCCGCCGGAAAACTACGACAAGACCCAGCCGGTGTTCTACGTCGACGGCACCAACCCGCCCCTGCTGCTGATGCACGGGGGCAAGGACAAGACCATCGACGTGGCCAACACCAACAAGCTGTTCGAGCGCGTCAAGCGCGCCAACGGCGCGGCCGAGAAAGTGATCTATCCGGACCTCGACCAGAGCCGCATCCTCGACGTGGTGGCCACCAACTGGCAGAGCCGCGCCGACGTGATGAGCCAGATCGACAGCTTTGTCCGGCGCGTCACGGTGGGCAACCCGCCGAGCGCGGTGCAGCCGTCCTCGATCCAGACCTATGTGCCGCCCAAGTAGGCCGGGCACCGGGCCGGGCCGGTGATCCGGGCCTACCGCGGCGTCCTGCCGCGCCTGGGACAAGGCGTCTACGTCGATCCCGCGGCGCAGCTGATCGGCGACGTGGAGCTGGGCGACGATGTCTCGCTGTGGCCGATGGCGGTGGTGCGCGGCGACGTCAACCGCATCTTCATCGGCGCGCGCAGCAACGTGCAGGACGGCGCCGTGCTGCACGTCACCCATGACGGCCCCTACTCCCCCGGCGGCGCCGACCTGCGCATCGGCGCGGACGTCACCATCGGCCACGGCGCGATCCTGCACGCCTGCCGCATCGGCAACCGCTGCCTGATCGGCATGGGCGCCCGCGTGCTGGACGAAGCGGTGCTGGAAGACGAGGTGTTCGTCGCCGCCGGCAGCCTGATCGCCCCCGGCAAGTGCTTGCGCTCCGGCTACCTCTACCGCGGCGCCCCGGCAACCGAGGCCCGCCCGCTGAGCGCGCAGGAGATTGCGCAGCTGAAGTATTCGGCGGAGCATTACGTGCGGATCAAGAACAATTATTTGGCCTCCGGTGAATAAGGCCGCTTATTTGAGGAGTCGGGGCCAGGGATGGCCCCGTCGTGTCCGGGATGGACAATAAAGTCCGCATCGTCGAGGTTGGGGCGCGCGATGGTTTGCAAAACGAAGCCGCGCGCGTCCCCGCGCCGGTCAAGATCGAACTGATCGAGCGGCTGGCCGCGGCGGGCCTGCCGGTGATCGAGGCGACCAGCTTCGTCAGCCCGAAATGGGTGCCGCAGATGGCCGATGCGGCGGACGTGCTGGCCGGCCTGCGGCGCAAGCCGGGCGTGGGCTATCCGGTGCTGGTGCCGAACCAGCGCGGGCTGGAACAGGCGCGCGGCGCCGGCGCCGATTTCGTGGCAGTGTTCACCGCCGCCTCCGATGCCTTCAACCGCAAGAACATCAACTGCGATATCGCCGCCTCGCTGGTGCGCATCCGGCCGGTGATCGAGCAGGCCAAGGCCGCCGGGCTGGCCATGCGCGGCTATGTCTCCTGCGCCCTGGGCTGCCCGTACCAGGGTGCGGTGGCGGTGGCCGACGTGGTGCGCGTCGCCGCCGCGCTGGCGCAGATGGGCTGCGAGGAGATCTCCCTGGGCGACACCATTGGCCTCGGCACGCCCATCCAGGCCCGCGCCATGCTGCGCGCCGTGGCCGAAGCGGTGCCGATGCAACACATCGCCGTGCACTTCCACGACACGCGCGGCCAGGCCCTGGCCAATATCTACGCCTGCCTGGAAGAAGGCGTGCGCTCGGTCGACGCCAGCGTCGCCGGCCTCGGCGGCTGCCCCTATGCGCGCGGCGCCAGCGGCAATGTCGCCACCGAGGACCTGGTGTACCTGCTGCAGGGGCTGGGGCTGGAAACCGGCGTCGATCTCGACGCCCTGGTCGAAACCGGCCGCTGGATCTCGAACAAGCTTGGGCGTGAGCCAGCCAGTAAACTAGGACGGGTGAAAGTGTGAGGGGTAAGGAGTGAACAAACTATATCCAAGCGCGACAGCAGCGCTTGAAGGAATCATCAAGGACGGCATCACCCTGGCGGTGGGCGGTTTCGGCCTGTGCGGCATCCCCGAGGCCCTGATCGCGGCGCTGCGCGATACCGGCAAGAAAGGCTTCACCGTCATCAGCAACAACGCCGGCGTCGACGGCTTCGGCCTGGGGCAGTTGCTGAGCACGCGCCAGATCAAGAAGATGATCTCCTCTTACGTCGGCGAGAACCGCGAGTTCGAACGGCAGTACCTGGCCGACGAGCTGGAACTGGAATTCACCCCGCAGGGCACCCTGGCGGAGAAGCTGCGCGCCGGCGGCGCCGGCATCCCGGCCTTCTTCACCAAGACCGGCTACGGCACCGTGGTCGCGGAAGGCAAGGAGACCCGGCAGTTCCCCGGAACGGACGGCACGCCCGAGTGGTACGTGATGGAGCGCGCGCTGCGCGCCGACGTGTCCCTGGTCAAGGCCTGGAAAGCGGACAAGGCCGGCAATCTCGTCTACCGCATGACCGCGCGCAACTTCAATCCGATGTGCGCCGCCGCCGGCGCCATCTGCGTGGCCGAGGCCGAAATCGTGGTCGAAACCGGCGAGCTGGCACCGGACGAGATTCATACTCCGGGCATCTACGTGAAACGGCTGGTGCACAATCCCAGTCCCGAGAAGCGCATCGAACAGCGGACTTTGAGGAAATAACCATGCCCTGGACCCGCGAAGAAATGGCGCAGCGCGCCGCCAAGGAATTGCAGGATGGTTACTATGTCAACCTCGGCATCGGCCTGCCGACCCTGGTGGCCAACTACATTCCCGAGAGCATGGACGTGTGGCTGCAGAGCGAAAACGGACTGCTCGGCATCGGCCCCTTCCCCACCGAAGCGCAAGTCGATGCCGACCTGATCAACGCCGGCAAGCAGACCATCACCACCGTGCCGGGCAGCGCCTTCTTCAGCAGCGCCGACTCCTTCGGCATGATCCGCGGCGGCCACATCAACCTGTCCATCCTCGGTGCCATGCAGGTCTCCGAGAGCGGCGACCTGGCCAACTGGATGGTGCCGGGCAAGATGGTCAAGGGCATGGGCGGGGCCATGGACCTCGTCGCCGGAGTCAAGCGCGTGGTGGTGCTGATGGAGCACACCGCCAAGGGCAACGAATTCAAGATTCTGCCCAAGTGCAGCCTGCCGCTCACCGGCGTAGGCGTGGTCGACCGCATCATCACCGAGCTGGGCGTGCTCGACGTGACCGGCAACGGCCTCAAGCTGGCCGAGCTCGCGCCCGGCGTGTCCTTCGACGAAATGCGGCGCAAGACCGGCTGTACCGTGCACGAATAAGTTTCCCAAGGACTCAAGCCATGACTCGCAAACTCGTCCTCCTGCGCCACGGCCAGAGCCAGTGGAACCTGGAGAACCGCTTCACCGGATGGGTGGATGTGGACCTCACCGAAGCCGGTCGCGCCGAAGCCAAGGCCGCCGGCGAGCTGCTCAAGTCCGAGGGCCTGCGCTTCGATGCGGCGCATACCTCGGTGCTCAAGCGCGCCATCCGCACCTTGTGGACGGCGCTGGACGCGATGGACCAGCTATGGCTGCCGGTGCAAAAGACCTGGCGGCTGAACGAGCGGCATTACGGCGCCCTGCAGGGGCTGGACAAGGCCGAAACCACCGCGCGGCACGGCGAGGCCCAGGTCAAGGTGTGGCGCCGCAGCTACGACATTCCGCCGCCGCCGATGGCGGAAACCGATCCGGGCCATCCGCGCCAGGACCCGCGCTATGCTGGGCTGGATCCGCGCGCGCTGCCCGCCACCGAATCGCTGGCCACCACGCTGGAGCGCGTACTGCCGTATTGGCATGACGCCATCGCCCCGCAGCTGATCCACGGGCAGACCGTGCTGGTGACGGCGCACGGCAATTCGCTGCGCGCGCTTTACAAGTACCTGACCGGCATGTCCGAAGCGGACATCGTGGAGTTGAACATCCCCACCGGCATTCCGCTGCTGTTCGAACTGGACGGCGCGCTGCGCACGCAGGGCCACCGCTACCTGGGCGATGCCGCGGCGGCCGCGCGCGCGGCGCAGGCCGTGGCCGATCAGGCCAAGTCGAAGCAGCCCAAAACATAATAAAAAAGCCGCCCGGTCAGGGGAGAACCGGGCGGCTGCTCGCTGCGCCGGGGGAAGCGCAGTTTCGGCGTGGCCCGCACTTGATTGGGGGGGCGATGCGGACCACGGCGCCAGTATCGCGCCTCTTGCCTGAATCTGGGCTTAACGGAGGTCTTACTTAACGGCCTTGCGAATGAATCCCACGATCACCAGCAGCAAGATCGCGCCGATCACCGCGCCGATGAAGCCCGCGTTTTCGCCCGGCGCGTACCAATGCAGGGCCTGGCCGACGAAGGTGGCGAGGAAGGCGCCGCCGATGCCCAGTGCCGTAGTCAGGATGATGCCCATCTTGTCGTCGCCGGGATGCAGCGCCCGCCCGAGCAAGCCGACGATAAAGCCGATGATCAGTACGCCGATGAGGTGAAACATGTCCGTTCTCCTGTTTGTTGTTCAAGTCCCTGGCGCGCCATGCGGCGCAGCGCCGCAGCCATCATACGATAGCTGCCGCCCCGGCCTATTGTACCTACCTCCAGCAGGCCGCTGTCCGGCGCCGATGGAGAATGGACGCCGCGCAACGGACAATCGTCTTCGTCAAGGTCGCCTTCGGCGACCTGTTTCTCGCAGACCTGCGGCGCTATCGCGACGAACGCCTGGCGCAGGCCGGGATGAGCGGCCTGTATCCGCTGTGGATGCGCGACACCGATGAATTGATACGGACCTTTATCGGCCTGGGGTTCAAGGCGATCCTGGCCTGCGTCGACACGCAGGCGATCGACGCTTCGTTCGCCGGCCGCGAAATCGACCCCGCGCTGCTGGACGATCTTCCGCACAGCGCCGATCCATGCGGGAAGAATGGCGAGTATCACTCCTTCGTCTATGCCGGGCCGATCTTCAGGCAGGCCATTGCCTGCAAGACGGGAGAGCGGGTGATGCGCACGCCGCGCTTCAACTTCTGCGACATCGTACCGGGCTGAACGCCCGAACGCGGCCAGGACCATCCAGGGCCGCCGCGGAGGTGCTGGGCAAAACCATGAGAGGGCCTGATTGCAGTGCAAGCTCGGAATGAGCCGGCCCTCACACCTCCACAGCAGCACATTATGAGACCGGTGCCGCGGGCGATTGTTCCGCTGCGGCCGTCACCATCCTCTGGCAGGCCTCAGGCCTCGCCGGTCTCCGCCGCGGCCGGGGTGCTCAGGACAGAACCGCCCGGGGCGACGTGCTCGGGATCCAGGCGCAGGCTGCGCCGCTGCTTGAATGCACCCAGGCGCCGCAGATTGCACAAGCCCTCGGCGAAGGCGCCCAGCACCTCGCGCTCGGTGCTGCCCAGCAGCGCCTCCACTGCTTCGCGCTGGGCCTGGGTCTCCAGGATGACCTTGCGGCGCACGCAGAAACTGCGGCTGTCCCCGGCGTGCTCCGCAAGCACGCGGCAGCAGAACTGCGGCACAGCGGAACCCCTTTGGCCTTTTTGATATTCGATCATGACCGGCAGCCTGATCAGGGACTCGAGCCCCTCCGTGTAGATGATCACCGCTTCCTCGATGCAGCCCTGCGCGGAAGCGCGATACCAGTTCCAGGATTCCAGCGATCCGCTGCGCCTGGCGTCATGCGCCAGGAAGGCCCTGGCCCTGTCGTAGATCGAGCCGATCCGCGCCACGTACTGCCGGGTCATATCGCCGAGATGTTTACCGTCGAGCGGCATCGTCATCGCTATCTCCATGCCAGCACCGCGCGGATCCCCCGCCCGGCCTGACGCTTGAATGCTGTCTATGTTCAGACCATGCATTTCAAGAAAAGTACCCTGGCCTCGCAGCCGATCCGCGCCGGGCGGGCCGCATTTGCGAACCATCGCCGCCGCCGGCGCTCTAAGCCTGGATATCCATGGTTGCAGGAGCTTTTTCGCATGTTCGCCAGATACCGGATGGCCATGGTGTTGGTTTTTGGCGTCAGCCGCTGTATTGCCGGCTGTGCCCCGTTCGGAGCGGCGAGGCTGGATCAGGACCAGGTCGACTATGCCCGCGCCCTGGCGGTATCGAACAAGAGGGAGACGCTGTTCAACATCGTCAGCCTGCGTTATGCGGATGCACCCTCGTTCATCACGGTCACGCAGATCATCGCCGGGCACGCGCGGGTTGCGTCCGTCACCAGCACCGGGGGCGTGGCCGCGCCGCTCAACAATACCGGAATGCTTGGCGGCACGCTGAGCTTCTCCAACAGCCCGACCTTCACCTTCACTCCCACCACCGGACCGGAACTGGCGGACAGCTATATCCGGCCGCTGGCTCCGGCGACCGTATTGCCGCTGGCGCAGAGCGGCGTGCCGATCGACCTGCTGCTGCGCATCGCGGTGCAGTCCGTCGGGACCCTGCAGAACAGCGCCGCCCTCGCCGGGTCCGGCAGCGCCGGCTCGGTCGGCTTCTTCCAGCTGACCCACGCCTTACGCCGGCTGCAGATCGCCGGCATGCTGTCGGTCCGCTACGAATCCAAGAAGGACAGCCCGGGCCGCGTGTTCCTCGCCATCGACAATCCGCCCGGCGCTCCGGACGCCGTCGTCGCCGACGTGCGGCTGGTGCGCGAACTGCTCCATGCCGACGCGCCGGAAATCGAGTTCATCTATGGCACGGCGCCGCAGGACGGCACCAAGGTCGCCATCGTCACCCGCTCGGTGCAGGGCATCCTCAGCGAGGTCGGCGCGCAGATCGACGTGCCCCAGGAGGCGCTCGATTCCCATGCCGTAATGCCCACGGTGAAGGTCATCGGCGTGGAGACGCGGCCGGTGATCATCGTGCATACCGATACGTCGACGCCGCCGAATGCGTATGTGGATGTGGTTTATGGCAAGCAGCACTACTGGATCGACAGCGATGATTTCGATTCAAAGTTTGCGTTTGGGGTGGTGCAGGATTTGATTGCGCTGGCCGAGATCGGCCAGAGTGGCAAGCAGAATATTATTGCCATTCCGGCGAGTTAGGGCGTAGCTGCCATCGCAACAACTCCCTTTCCCGCGCATGACCGAGTTCAGGAACCGCTCAAGGTCCTCCGACAGCGGCGTGGCGCAGGCCGGCTCCAGCACGCCCAGGACTTCCTGCTCCTGCAGGATCGGCAGAAACAACAGGTGTTGCGGCGCCGCCTGCAGGTGCGCCGAGCGCAGACGGAAGTAGCTGTCGGGCACCTGGGCGATGCGCAGGGTGCGCCGCGCGGCGGCGCACTGCCCGACCAGGCCTTCGCCCATGGCGAAGCTGGCCTCGATCTGCTGCGGCTGATCATAGGCGTAGAGGCTGAGCACCCGCAGCCGTTCCACGCCGGCCGGGTCGGCCTCGGTTTGATACAGGCTGGCCTGCAGCGCGCCGGTCTTGGCCACCAGCAGGCTGAGCACCTCGCCCGCCGCGCGCGGCAGCTCGTCGCGGCTGCGGCGGATGGTCTCTTCCAGTTCGCCGAGGCTCAGCGCCAGTTGGTGCGAGCGGTGCTCCTGTTCCTGGCGCGCCAGCAGTTCCAGGCCGGCGCGGTGGCGCTCGCCGTCGATGCGGTTGAGCGAGACGGCGGTGACATAAGCCGGTCGATGTGCAGCAGCCAGCCCAGCAGCACCAGGGCCGCCGCCAGCGCGGTGGCGAGGATCAGGCGCGCGACCGCCGCCGGGTAGACCGGACTGAAAGCCGGTTCGGAAGGACCGCTGCGCATGCCGCTATAGTGGCAGCTTGGCGGCAAATGTCGTAGGGGTTCAGCCCGATTGGGCCGCCCGCAGGCCGGCCTGGCGCCCGAAAAACGTTGCATCCGCCAGCGACATCCCCGAGCTATATCCGGCGCCCCAGCGCGGCAGCCCGCAGGCCGTGCGCCCGGCGGCGTAGAGCCCGGGGATCGGCTGCCGGTCGGCATTGAGCACCTCGCCGGTGGGCGCGGTGTCCAGCCCGCCCAGGGTGAAATGCGAGTAAAAACACAGGTCGATGCGGCAATCCAGCGCCACGAACGGCGGCGCGGTCAGCGGCTTGAGCCACTTCTTGCCCTTGCGGAACAGCGGGTCGCTGCCTTCCTGGGCGAAGCGGTTGTACAACTCCACGGTGGCCACCAGCGAACCTTGCGGCAGTTCCAGATCCTTCTCCACCTCGGCCCAGGTCTCCCCGGCGGCGGCGATGCTGATGTTGGAAAACTTGCCGAAGTCGGGCTCGGCATAGGTCTCATGGTCCTGCAGCAGGAAGATGCGGTTGCCGGCCTGCTGGATGATGTGCTGGGAGACGCGGCCGTGGTAGCAGTCCTCGTTGATGAAGCGCTGGCCGCGCTCGTTGACGAAGATGCCCTTGATCAGGGTCTCCGGCGGATACCAGGGCAGCGTGACGAAGCCTTCGTTCATGTTGATCGCGGCGCCGCCGACGCTCTGGCCCAGCAGGATGCCGGAGCCGTCGTCGACGGTGCCGATGGGATGCTGCGAGCGCAGCAGGTGCGGCGCATGACGCCGCACCATGTCGCGGTTCATGACGAAGCCGCCGGCGCAGAGAATCACGCCGCGCCGCGCGCGTACGAAGCAGTCCTTGCCGTCCAGCCGCACCACCACGCCCTGCACGCGGTTGCCTTCGTCGGCGATCAGCGCCAGCACTCGCGCATTGCAGCGCACGTCGACCCCGGCCTCGCCCACCCGCTGCGCCAGCACGTCCATCAGGTAGCGGCCGCCGCCCATGCCCATCCACTGCGGCGTGTGGCCGCGCGGACAGGGCCTGGCCTGTTCGACGAAGGGCCAGGCCTCCTCGCTGCCGCTCCAGATCAGGCAGTCGTCGGTCACCGGCTCCACGATGCGCTGGGGAATGAAGGAGTTCTTGTACTTGAGGCCCTGGGCCTGGATCCATTCGAAGTGGCTGAGGCTGTTGTCGGCATAGAGGCGGACCTTGTCGGCGTCGGCGTTGGGGCCGCCGGCCATCAGCAGGTACTGGTACAAGTCCTCGGTGCGGTCCTCGAAGCCGGCACTGCGCTGGATCGGGGTGCCGCCGTTGCCGCCGACGTACATCTCGCCGCCGGACAGGGCCGAGGTGCCGCCGCTGCCGGCCGTCACTTCCAGCAGCGCCACCTTGGCGCCCGCCCGGACCGCTTCCAGCGCGGCGCAAGCTCCGGCAGCGCCGAAGCCGACCACCACGACATCGGTCTCCAGGTCCCAGGCCGGAACCTGCGACAGGCGGCAAGGCTGGTTGCGTGAATAACTGGGGTTCATGGGCTTAAAGGCTCGGCGGTGGAGTGAGACGGGCCGCCGGGCATGGCTCCTCCCCGGCAAGGCGATTCTTGTCGCTGCTATTGGACTTTCGCCGGGGCTTATCGGCTTCGTCCGTGCGGACTAGCCGGTCTATGCAAATACGATCGGTGCAAATACTTGAAAGCGTCATCGAGCCCCGCTACCATCGGCCTATCTGCATCATCTTTGAAAGCCGCTGAAACCGTGTTGAAACAGACCCACTGCAAGGCTGCATCCCGCATGCGCTCCGGCGCGGTGGGCGTCTGCGCGGCTGCCCAGGGACTCTGGCGAATGACGGCCTGTGTCGACTCGATGTCGCGGCAGCAATACGTCATTAGCGGCAAATCGCGAGTTCATCGCGTCGACTGACACCTGACCGGTCCCCTCCCGTCAGGTTCGCCAGACGGGAAACGAAAGACCAGGTTCATCCAGCTTCACCCGGCAACCCCCTCTTTCCGCAACCCGCCAGGCATCCGCAGCAGGGGCGCATGCGTGCGCGAAGCACGCCTTAAGGAAGAGCGCTGTCGTGAAGAAGATCGTGTTGACGCGGGGAACCGCGGAAGAGTTGAGAAGCATCGTGGCGGGCGCCGACAAGCCCATGTCGTTGCTGGCCGATTTTGAACAGGCCTTGATCGAGCTGGTGCCGAGCGGTGCGCCGTTCTGCGTCCGGCTCGGCCGCGCCCAGCGGCGGGACACCGGCATGCGCCTGTCGGCCTGGCTGGTCGAGCGGCCGGCGGCGGACGACGAACTGCAATTTGCCTCGGTGCCGGATGCGGTGGCTTACCTGCGCGAGCAGTGCGCCTGATTGCGTGCGGGCCGCGCTTCGACCAAAAAAAAACCCGCACCGGCAAAGTGCCGGTGCGGGCTGGCGTAAGCAAAAAGCGCTGGCTTACTCGGCCGGCTGGGAATGGCTGGCCATCCAGGCGGCCACCTTGGCCTGGTGCTGCGCCTGCAGCGTCGCCAGCTGCGCCTTCTGCGCATCGGTGAGCAGGGCGTAGATCTGCGTGCGCAGCGCGGCTTCCGCCTGCACATGGGCGCTGGCCGCGGCGGACGCCGCCTGTGCCAGGCTGGCGGCGGCATTTTCATAAGCCGCAGAACCGGGGGTCGCCGCCTCGAAGGCCTGGTGCTGGCTCATCAAGGCCTGGAATTGCGGCTTGAACTGGGCGTGGTTGGCCTGGACCAGGGACTTGACGCTGGCCTGCTGGGCGTCGGTCAGATTGAGCTCCTTGAGCTCATGCATCATGGCGTCGCCGTGATGATGATGCCAGCCTCCGCCGGGACCACCCTGGGCGTAGACGGCGGTGGATGCGAGGGCTGCGGCAAGCAGGGCGGCGGGAAGCAAGAATAATTTGCGCATGGAAATTCCTGATGTGTGCGTGGGAGTACGCAAACATTGGACGCCCGGAGGCCGTATACAAGCGTTGCCGGGGCGTAAAGATCGGTAAATGTGGGGTAGGAAGGCGGGGGTGCCGCCCTACTTGTGTTGCGCGCTGCCGCAGATTATTGAGGAGGCGCCGGGGCCGGCGCATCGGACGCGGCGGCCGGTGCTGCCACCTTCTCATGGTGCTTCTTGGCCGGCTGCGGACCCGGCCCTTGTTCGGCCGCCTCCGTGGAAGCCGCCGATGCACCATGCTTGAGCACCTTCACGTCGAACGGCGCGTTGCGCACGTCGAACTCGACCCGGCGGTTCTGCGCGCGGCCCTCGTCGGTATCGTTGCTGGCGATCGGACGGTTCTTGCCGTAGCCCTGGGCGAACAGGTGCGCGCCGTCCACGTTCTTGCCCACCAGGTAGGCCTTGACGGCGTCGGCACGCCGCTGCGACAGCTTCATGTTGTACTCGGCCTTGCCGACCGAGTCGGTATGCCCCTCGATCTCCACGTTCAGTTCCGGCTGCGCCACCAGCGCGGCGGCGACCTGATCAAGGGTCTGCTGCGCCGGCGCGGTCAGCTTGTCCGAATTGAATTCGAAGTCCACCGAGCTCAGCACCACCTTCTGCTCGATGATGTGGCAGTTGTCGTCGACCTTGAAGCCGGCCGGCGGGGTGCACGCCGGTGCGGGCGGCGGCGCAGGCGGCTCTG
>CAJCJI010000228.1 GCA_903970595.1 Verrucomicrobiota bacterium | reverse complement strand
CGGCGTGCCGCTGCCGCGATCCGGCGTCAGCAGCTGCCACAGCGTCACCGCGCCGTAGAACAGTCCGGCCGGCGCGCGGGCCGCGACCCGGATGTCTTGCGGCGACACGTCCAGCTGGTAGCCTTCGGCACCGATACCACCAGCTTGCGCATCGATGTCCAGGGTGATCGCCGCATGGTCCGCGGCGCCGCCCTGCCCTGTGCGCACCGCCAGGTCGAGCCCGCGCGTCCGCCGCACATACTCCGAGAGCAGCTCGCCGATGCGCCGCGCCTCGGCGTCGCCGGCAGGTACCAGGATAGGGGTGTCCGCGTTCGGCGTGAATGCCCCTTCCCGCGCCTGGACCAGGGCCGGCAAAGGCAGCACCGGCACGCTGTAACCAGGCGCCACGACGGATTCGGCCGGCGGTGTCTGAGCCGCGGCGGCCGCGGACATCGCCGCACCGCCGCCGGCAAGGAGGATTGCGAGTAGGAACCGTGATTTCATGATGGATGGAAGCAGGCCCGAGGCCGCACGCGGGCTCAAAAAAAACGGGCTCGAAACATCCGAGCCCGCAGAGCACCTTACCACTGCTGGGAGAAGGCCGTTACAGCTTCAGGTGCAAGGTTGCAAGGAACTCGCGACCGCTCTTGTAATCGTTGGTGGGCAGGGTGGGCGTGCCCAGGTATTCCTTGTAGGTCGAGTTGAGCAGGTTGAGCGCGTCGAAGCTAACCGAGATCTGCTTGGTGAACGCATACGCCGCGATCGCATCCAGCTCGGTATAGGCCCCGGTGACGGTCGCCGGAGCGCCCGCCACGTAACCGCCGGCCAGGTACTGGCTGCGCCAGTTGTATGACAGGCTGGCGGTGAGCGGTCCCTGCTCGAAGTACGGCACGACGCTGACCGTGTCCTTCGAGGTGTAGGGCAGCGCGCCGCCGGTGGCGGTAACCGCGTAGGCGTACGTCATGTTGCCGCGTAGGCCGAAACCGCTCTGTCCGAACGGATGCTGGAAGCTCACCGCGAAGCCGTCGACCGTGGCGCGCCCGCCGTTCTGCGGACGGGTGACGCCGAAGTTGCAGAAGCCGTTGTTGTCGCAATCGGCGCTGGCCGGCAACTGGGCATACTGCGTCGGGCTGGTCACGAACAGGCTGTCGAACAGACGTTCGGTGTCGGTGCCGTTCTCGATGTAGTTGACGATCTGCTTGTGGAAATACGTACCGGAGACCAGGGACTCGCGCGCGAAATACCACTCCCAGGCGACGTTGAGGTTGACCGACTTGTACGGGTCCAGGCCGGCATTGCCGCCGGCGCCGGTCAGCACGGTGTCGTTGGTCTCCACGTAGGGCGCCATCTGGTTGTACGGCGCGTAGGCGATCACTTCCGCCAGGGCGCCGCGCAACAGCATGTGCGGCGCAATGTCGTAGGTGAGGTTCAAGGAAGGCAGCGGATCGACGTGGACGCTGTCCACGGTGGTCCACACGCCGGCACCGGGCGTGGTGGGATCCTGGCCATTGGTCAGCTCGAAACCGGAACTGTTGGTGTCGGTGCGCACCACGCGCACGCCGAAGTTGCCGCGCAGCTTGTCATGCCCGAAATTGATCTGGGCATAGGCCGCTTCGTTGGCCTGCGACACCGCGAAGCTGTCTTCGAAGTAGAACGGATAATAGAAATTATTGAACAGTCCCGGCGTGGCCAGCACCCAGTTGTAGATCGCCCCGATGCCCGAGGGCTGCACGTGGTTCACCGAGCCGGGCAGGAAGTTCATGCTGGACAGGCCGCTCAGGTTGGTCACCGGGCCGGCGCCGACTTCGGCCAGCGATGCCGGGTTGCCGGCCGCGTCCGTGGCCTGGACGCCGGTGTAGACATCGAGCGTTTCGCTTTCATGGTGGATGGCGTAACGGAAGCCGACCATCAGCTGGTTGACGAAGCCGTCGAAGTCCTTGGTGAAGTCGACCTGGGCGTAGTTGTCGCGCGCGCCGTAGGGCTCCTGCGCATAATTGCCGAAGAAGCCGCCGTCGGATTTCCAGTTGGCCGCATTCTGCGCGGCCGACGGGTTGTCGAAGTTGAATCCCCGGCTGTCGCTCCAGGTATAGCCGCCGAAATAATCCGATTCGATGAAGGCCTGGGTCAGGACGTCATGCGAATTGCTGATGCCGGCCTGGGCGTAGAGTTTCCAGCCCTCGCCCTTGTAGGTGCCATGCAGGTCCAGGCCCTGGGTGGTGATGATCGAGCGGCGCGCGTTGTTGTCGAACACGGTGCCGCCGGAGCCGGCGCAGGGCGTCGCGCTGGGCGCCGTGGAGGGGTCGCAGCTATGGCCGCCGGTGATCACGCCATTGGGCCCTTCGGTGAGGTTGTCGATGCCCGCTTCGGTGGCCGTGGTCCAAGCCATGAAGGGATACATCGAAGTATTCAGGTTGTCGAGGTGGTCCTGCATCCACATCAGGTTCAGGCCCAGGTCGATGTTATGCGCCGGCCGGAACTGGATGTTGGAATTGATGCTGTCGCGCTTCTCGGTCTGCTGGAAATAGGCCGTGTTGATTTCGCTCGGCATCAGGTCGGTCGGCCGCAGCGCGCCGCTGGCGATCTGGTCGGCGACGTAAGTGTTGTTCGGGGCGATGGCCGACAGCGGCGTGTAGCTGAAGATCTCCAGGCCTTCGCGGCTGGTATTCTGCTGGTAGTGCTGGGCGGCGATGTCGAAGCCGATGGTCCGGGCCGAGTCGCGCCAGCTGTAGAACACCGCGCCGCTGGGGTCGCCCTTGTTGACCATGTCGTTGCGGTCGTACGAGGCCGAGCCGGTCAGTGTGTTGGCCGGCAGTTCGAGCGGCTGCAGCGTGTGCATCAGGATGGTGCCGCCGATGCTGCCTTCGATCAGATGCGCTTCCGGCGTCTTGTAGATTTCGATGCCGCCGAGGATTTCCGCCGGCAGCAGCGAAAAGTTGAAGCCGCGATTGGGGCTGTCGCCGTAAAGCCAGATGGCCTGCGCCACCGGGTGGCCATCGAGGAAGCTCAGGTTGAGGCTGGGATCGGTGCCGTCGATGGAGACGCGCTGCTCGGCGCCGAGCAGGTGGTCGAGCGATACGCCCGGCATCTGCGCCAGGGCTTCGGCGGTGTTGGTCGCCGGCAGCTTGCCGATGTCCTCGGCCGTGATGACCTCGGTGATGGCGTCGTTGTCGCGCTTGCGGTCCAGCGATTTCTTCAGGCTGGCGCGGATGCCGGTGACGGTCACCCCCTGCAGCTGCTCGGCCTGGTCGGACGAAGTGTCGGTGCCCGAGGACGTTGTGGTGTCCTGCGCATGGGCTCCGGTCGCGGCGGCGAAACTGGCGGCGATCGCCGCGATCAATACTTTTTTACGGTAAGGCATGTCTTCTACTCCCCATGTGGCTGTGGCTGCGCCCGAAGCACGGGCGCACATCGGCTAAGGCATCCGCTCTGGCTCTCTCAAATTCCCTAAAGCACGCAACGCAAAACTTCACTCAATGCCCGCCGGCGCGTTCAGCCGCGCCGGCGTTTTCACCCGCTCCGCCCAGGTACCAGCTGGCCGCGCCGATCACGCCGATCTGGCCGTGTTCGATCAGGCGCACCGGCACCCGCTCCAGCACCGGACGCATCGGCCCCTTGTCGAGGAAGCGCGCCTTGAAGCTGCTGTGCAACAAGAAGGACTGGATCTGCGGCAGGATGCCGCCGGCGAGAAACACGCCGGCCTGCGCGCGATACAGCATCACCAGGTCGCCGACCACGCCGCCCATCAAGCCGCAGAACACTTCCAGGGCCTCATGGGCCAGTGCATCCTGGCCCCGCATGGCGGCATCGCTGATCGCCGCTGGGGCGCGCAACACCGGCGCGCCGCCGCGCAAGGCGCAGACCGCGGCGTACAGGTTGACCAGGCCCGGGCCGGACAGCAGCTGCTCCACCGGCACGTGCGTGGCGCCGCGCCGCAGCCAGCGCAGGATCTCGATTTCCAGGTCGGTGCCGGGGGCAAAGCTGGTCTGGCCGGCTTCGGTGGCCAGCACCACCGTGCCGCGGCCGGCCGGAATGCGCGCAGCGGCGCCCAGCCCGGTGCCGGGCCCCACCACCAGCACCGGACCGCTGGCCGCGGACTCGGCCGGACCGCTGAGCAGGGTGGTGCCGGCCGGGTCGATGCAGGGCACGCCGTGCGCCACCGCCTCGAAATCGTTGACCAGGGCCAGCCGGCGCAGACCGAGCGTATCGCGCACCTCGTCGATCGAAACCGGCCAGGGCAGGTTGGTATTGATGACGCGGCCCGCCACGGCGTAGCCGGCACAGGCCACCGCCCCCTCTTCGACCGCGCCTCCCGCGGCGGCAAGGAAGTCGCGCAGGATGGCGGTGAGGCTGGGATAGTCGGCGCAAACGTATTTGCGGAACTGCTCGACCCGCACCGAATTCGCCTCGCCGCGGCGCGCGGTGACGATGGCGAGGCGGGCGTGGGTGCCGCCGACATCGGCCGCGACGAAGCGCAAGCTGCCCGGCCGGGCCTGGCTGGCATCGATCTGGCCGGTGGCTTGAGTCAAACCCGCGCTCCCCTGGTTAACAATCCCATTCCCTCCAGCGGCGGCCCCCGGTGCCCGGCTGACCGCTGCTCCTGAATCGAGTCTCTCTCCAAATGACAACGTTGTCAATAACGAGACCGCAAGACCGCTGGAACGCTCCTGCCGGCTCCTGCGGCGCCGGCGCCGTCGCGAGCAGCCATTGGGGAAAAATGCTCTTTTACAATCAATATTTTGTTCGATATATCTGCAAATCGACTTGAATACAAAGGGCATCCGCCGGAAAGCCCTGGCTGCGGCGGCCGCCGCGCACCAGCCGCGCAAATGGGCGACGCGGGAAGCAGGCGGCGGCAGGACTTCGATGACAACGTTGCTCTTATTACGTCCCCAACACATAATCGGTCGAGGCTGCGGCGACCGCGCGGCAGCGTTAGGGGAGAACGAGGGACCATGACCGCAATGCAGATGGCGACGCGCACCGAACGCGCCGCGCTGACTCCGATCATCATCATCGGCACGCTGTTCTTCATCTTCGGATTCGTCACCTGGCTGAACGGGCCGCTGATCACCTTCGTCAAGCTGGCGTTCGACCTGGACACCGATGCCAAGGCCTTCCTGGTGACGACGGCGTTCTATCTGTCGTATTTCTTCCTGGCCCTGCCCTCGGCCTGGATCCTCGAGCGCACCGGCATGAAGAAAGGCATGGCGCTGGGTCTGGCGGTGATGGCCGCCGGCGCGTTCGCCTTCGGCAACTTCGCCACCCTGCGCAACTATCCGGGCGCCCTGGCCGGCCTGTTCATCATGGGCTCCGGCCTGTCGCTGCTGCAGTGCGCGTCCAATCCCTATATCAGCATCCTCGGGCCGATCGAAAGCGCGGCGCGGCGCATCAGCCTGATGGGCATCTGCAACAAGACCGCCGGCATCATCAGCCCGCTGGTCATCGGCAGCACCGTGCTCAGCGGCATCGACGCGATCGAGCAGCAGGTGCGCGGCACCACCGACGCGGCGGCGCGCGCGGCGCTGCTGGACCGGTTCGCGGCCAAGGTGCACGCGCCCTACATGCTGATGGCCGGCGTGCTGGTCCTGCTGGCGCTGTGGATCCTGCGATCGCCGCTGCCGGAGATCAGCGCGTCCGAAGCCAACGTGCAGATCCGCGGCCAGTCCGCCGCGGGCGAACGCAGCAGCATCTTCCAGTTTCCGCACCTGTGGCTGGGCGTGCTGTGCCTGTTCCTGTATGTCGGCGTGGAAGTGATGGCGGGCGATGCCATCGGCGCCTACGGCAAGGGCTTCGGCCTGCCCACCGGACAGACCCGCTATTTCACCGCGCTGACCATGTCGGCGATGTTGTGCGGCTATGTGGCAGGGCTGGTCGCCATCCCGCGTTTCATCAGCCAGGCGCAGGGCCTGAGCATCTCGGCCGTGCTCGGCGTGCTGTTCAGCGTGGCGGCCTGGCTCAGCAGCGGTTACGTCTCGGTGGGTTTCGTCGCCGCGCTGGGCCTGGCCAATGCGCTGATGTGGCCGGTAATCTTCCCGCTCGCCATCACCGGCCTGGGCCGGCTTACGGAAAAAGGCTCGGCGCTGCTAATCATGGGCATCGCCGGCGGCGCCATCATCCCGCGGCTGTTTGCCACTCTGAAAGAGCACTACCCATTCCAGACCGTGTTCCTCGCCATCATGGCGCCCTGTTACCTGTATATCCTGTTCTACTCGCTGCGCGGTCACCGTATCGGCCAGGCAAGCGCGCTGCGGGACGGACGCTAGGGCCGCAGGGCGATTGCGAAACCGCCTATACTGGCCACGGTATTCGACTGTCCCGAACCCGCCACGATCCGCGCCAGGCGCAAGCAGCGCCGGATCCGGGCCGGCGGGGGCGCGGCGCGACGTTCAACAGACTCCAAGATGGCAAAAAGCACGATTCGCGATGTAGCCAGGCGCGCCAAGGTCTCCCTCAAATCGGTTTCGCGGGTGATCAACCACGAAAACTCGGTGCGCGAGGAAACCCGCAACCGCGTTTTGCAGGCGATCAGCGAACTCAACTACCAGCCCGATCTGTCGGCGCGCAGCCTGCGCAGCGCGCGCTCCTACGCCATCGGCCTGGTCTACGACAACCCCAATCCCTATTACGTCATCAGCGTGCAGAACGGCGTGCTCTCGGCCTGCCGCGAACGCTGGTTCGGCCTGCAGATCCATCCCTGCAATTCCGCCTCGCCGCGCCTGGGCGAGGAACTGGTGGAATTGGCGCAGCGCTCGCGCCTGGCCGGGCTGGTGCTGGCGCCGCCGATGTCGGAACGGATGGAGATCATCAGGTCCCTGGCCGCCAGCGGCATCAAGTTCGTGCGCATCATTTCCGCCGCGGAAGACCCCGAAGACGAGTTTCCCTGTGTCTTCGTCGACGACCGCGACGCCGCCTACGACATCACCGAGCACCTGATCCAGCTCGGCCACGTGCGCATCGGCTTCCTCTGGGGCGGCAAGTCGCACCGTTCCAGCTGGGAGCGCTACAAGGGCTACGAAAGCGCTTTGAAGGACTACGGCATCGCCGCGGACAAGCGCCTGATCGTGGAGGGCGACTACGCCTTCGACGACGGCTTCCGCGGCGGCCGCAAACTGCTCTCCATGGCCGACCGCCCGACCGCCGTGTTCGGTTCCAACGACGAGATCGCCGCCGGGGTCATCGCTGCCGCGAAGTCGGGCGGGCTGGACGTGCCCTTCGATCTTTCGGTCGCCGGCTTCGAGGACAGTCCGTTCTCCAAGCACTCCTGGCCGGCGCTGACCACCGCCAAACAGGCCACCGAGGAGATCGCGCGCGCCGCCGCCTTACGCCTGATCGCGGGCCTCGCGCTGAAGGAAGGCGAGACGGTGCCGCAGGCCAACCGCGGCTTCAGTCCGCAGCTGGTGGTGCGCGGCTCCACCGCGCCGCTGCGCCAGCGCCAGGCCGGCAGCGAGCCGGCGGCG
>CAJCJI010000227.1 GCA_903970595.1 Verrucomicrobiota bacterium | reverse complement strand
CGGGCGTGTTCGAAGGCCAGGCTGGACCAGACGCCGGCGCGGCGCATGCGGATGCGGTTCTTCAGGACTTCCGGCAGCTGGCTGGTATCGACCCGGTCCAGCGCCTCGGCGCGCCATTGGTCCAGGGCCTTGCGCTCCAGCGGCCGCAGCGCCGGGTCGACGCACTCATGCCGGGTCAGGGCCAGCGCCGCATGCGCCCGCTGCTCGGCGCTGGCGGGCATGGCCAGCACGCGGCGAAAGGCATCGCCCTCGTAGCACAGCTGCACCTGTCCGTCGCGCTCGAAACTGTTCCAGGCGATGCCGTAGCTGGCGGCGACGTCCAGGTAGGCGGCCAGCTTCACCCCGCTTTGGGCTGCGCCGGCCCCGCCCTGCTGCGCCGAGGCGCGGCTGGCCAGGCGATCGGCCATGCTGCCCAGGGCATCCAGGGGCTCGGCGTCGATGGCCGGCGCCGGCGCGGCCTTGAGATAGGCGGCGGCGTAGGCGATGCCCAGGGCTTCCTGGCCCGGCGTATCGCGCAGGAAGCGCAGCACCGCCAGCAGGCCGGGCGCGTCGGCGGCTTCCAGCGCGGTGCTGCGCACCTGGCTGGCGAGGATGTAGCCGGCGCGCTCGCGCCGGTGGTCGTAGACCTGCAGGTAGTCCATGCGCTGGCCGCGGATTTCCAGGGTATCGCCCTGCCACAGCTGAGCCTGCTGCTGGGCCGAGCGGCGCGGGGCGGCG
The DNA here is from genome assembly GCA_903970595.1 of Verrucomicrobiota bacterium. Classification (GTDB taxonomy): domain Bacteria; phylum Pseudomonadota; class Gammaproteobacteria; order Nevskiales; family Nevskiaceae; genus Nevskia. The sequence continues at coordinate 5,305 of CAJCJI010000227.1, read as the reverse complement.
CGCATCGGCGCCTGGTCCTGGATGACGATGGCCAGGGCGGCGAGGCCGGCGAGCAACATTACTGGTTCTCCTGGTTGTCGCTGGCCGACGCGTCGGCCGTGGGAGTTGCCGTGGGCGCGGCGGCCGCCGGCAGCTTGCCCAGCAGGGAGGCGCCGATGAAGCCGCCGGCCGCGGGCGGGGCGATGATCACGGAGATCTTGTCGCTGAGCTTCTCCGCCATGATCTTCTGGATCAGCAGGGGATGCTGGCTCAGCACCTGGCCGTCGCGCTCCATCTGCGCGCTGGCGATCTTGTCCAGGCGCTCCAGGCGGTAGGCTTCGGCATCGGCCAGCTTCTGCCGCGAGTCGGCTTCCGCCGCGGCCTCGATGCGGCGCGACTCGGCGCTGGCTTCGGCGGTCTTGATCCGGGTCAGCTTGTCGGCCTCGGCCTCCAGCCGGCGCTGTTCGATCTGCTTCTGCTTGAACGGCAGCACGTGCTGCATCGCTTCTTCCTGGGCGCGGGCCGCGATCACCTGCTCGTTGCCGGCGGCTTCAGCGGCCTTGTCGCGCCGCACCTTGTCGGCCTCGGCTTCCAGCTCGGAAACCTTCACCTGCTGGTCCTTGAGGGTCAGGGTGTACCGCATCTGCTCGGTTTCCAGTTCCTCGGCCAGCAGTTTTTCCATGCCGGCGCGATAGTCGGCGGGCAGGTCCACCTTGCCCATCTGCACCTCGCGCAGCAGGATGCCGTCGGCGGCCAGGCGCGGCTTGAGCTCGTCCTCGATGGACTGCTGGATCTCGCCGCGCTTGCTGGAAAAGATCTCCTTCACCGTGTAACGCGTGAAGATCTTGTAGATCACACCCTGCACCGCCGGCTGCACCACCTCGCCGTCGATGTCGTCCGGCAGCTGGTTGGCGATGGCGGCGATGCGCGCCGGATCGAGCGCGTAGCGGATGCTCAGGTCCACGCCCAGGGACAGGCCCTCGATCGACTGGAACGGCGCCGCGCCGTTGGCCTCGCTGCTCTGTACCGGGCGGTACACACGATCGCGCAGCGAGTAGCGGTGCAGGACGTGCAGGCCCGGCAGCACCAGCACCGGCCCTTCGTGGAACTGCGTGGTGCCGCCCAGCAGCCGGTCGCTGCGGATGCCGACCTCGCCATGCGCCACATTTTCCATCGGCGGATGCCGGTACATGGCGTAGCCCAGGCCGCCCAGCAGCAACAGCGCCAGCAGGATCGCCTTGCCCGAGAAAACCGCCCGCGCCAGCGCGCGCAACATCGCCATCAATCGATTCAGCATGATCCGCACTCCCGTCAACCGGCCTGCCCTGGACTTGGGTCCGCCGGCTGCGGCGGCCTCGAGCGGCGGTCCAGAAACGCTGCGCTCCGCGAGCCCGGAGCACAGTTTCGCGGCGCCGCGTGCGGCGCCGTTGACGGGTTCATGCAAAGGCCGCGGAAGCTTGTGCAGATTGCGTGCAGGAGGATCGAGGCGAAGCCTTGCGGGCCGCCCGGCGCAGGCGACAGGGCGTGGAATTACCCGGCAGCGGGAGCGGCCTGCACCACCCGGCCGTCGTCCATCAGCAGCACGCACTCGGGCCAGCGCAGCGCCGCCAGCCGGCTCTGGAAGCGGTCGGTGGCGCCCTGCAGCCGCTCGATGAAGCGCGCGCCGACGCAGTAGTCGACACAGAAGGCGCGCTGCTGCGGCCCCAGCCAGGCGCCCTCGGCGTAGCCACTGAAGATGTCCTCGATGCCCTTGTGCGCCGGCTGCTCCATGCCGAGAGGCACGCGCCAATAGTGGCCGAACACCACCGGCACCGCATCGGCGTAGTGCTCCCACCAGCGCAGGCGCTCCAGCAGGCGCCATTTGCCGCTGGAAAAGAACGGCCGGCCGGTGATCTGCTCGGGGCCGGAGGCGATGGCGCGGACCGGGTTGCCGTTCTGGTACAAGGCGTCGCGCCGGGCGTGGTTGGGCGCCGCCGGGGGCACCTGCGCGCGATCGGTGGCGAGCGGCTCGAACACCCTGGCCTCGGCATCGGCCAGGGCCTCGAATTCGCTGCCCTCCAGCTGCTGATGGAAGCGCAGCTCGCTGTCCCGATACAGCCGTAGCAGATCGCCTGAGCGGTCGCCGCGCAGAGCCTCGATGGAAGCCGGGTCCCAGCAGGCGTGGACCAGGCGCAGGTCGTCGCGTTCCAGGACCAGCGGCAGGCCGCGCATGAACTCCAGCAGCCCGCCGCGCTCGCCCCGCTCCAGGCGCCGGCAGCCGGCGAAGTGGCCGGAAGCCAGATCATGGTCCTCCGGCTCCGGAAAGAACCAGCCGTTGCCCTGCTTGTGCGCATGCCGCAGCAGGTTCAGTTCGTGGTTACCGAGCAGGCATAGTCCACGGCCTTCTCCGACAATGCGCCGCACCCGCTCGAACACACCCGGACTGTCCGGCCCGCGGTCGCACAGGTCGCCGATGAACACCAGGCGCCGCCCTTCGGCATGCCGCCCGTCCGCGCGGTAGCCGAGCCGTGCCAGCAGCAGGTCCAGCGCCTGCGTTTCGCCATGCACATCGCCGACGATGTCGAGCGGCCCTTCCGGCAGCCGGCCAATCAAGGCCACAAGCGTTCCCCCCGGCGCCAAGGCCGTGTCAAATAGGGAACAAGTTTACGAAATACGCCCGAACCCCGGTGGACACGCCGGCCCGCCGCCACGCCGCGAGACAGACCGGATTGCGCCAGTGTGCCGTGCCGGACGAGACCTGCCCGGCTTCAGTCGCCGTTCAAGGCCGCCGCCGGCACCACCGGGATCACCACGCTGGACGGATGGTCGGCATCGCTATAGATGGTCAGCGCGCCGAGCAGGGAATCGAGCAGGGTGGGAATCGGCGGGATGCCCTGGGGCAGGTCGCTGGCGCCGATCGCGACGCGCAGGCGGTGGCCTTGGGCGATCATGGCGCTGGTGGGGAAGATCTCCACCGGAACCATCACGATGTTGCCGGCGCCCACGCTCTCCACCGAGGCCTGGGTGAAAGGATGCCAGGGCTGGATCATCTGGCCGTCGAGCATGCGCGAACGACTGGCATCCACAGCGCGCAGGGACGCGGTCTGAATGCCGTTGGTCAGCGCCACCGCGTTGCCGCTGTTGTCGACGTCGTCCACCCGCACCGACAGGCCGGCGTCGCTGGCCGTGGTGGAGATCCAGATGTCGGCTTCTATCGGGCCGTTGAAGTAACTGTCTTGCGTCATCGGCGCGGTCTGGTAAATCACGTCCAGCAGTTCGGCGGTGTTGTCGTCGGTTTCGCACGGCAGGGGAATGTAGCCGGTGATGCCGGCGGTCCACTGCGACAGGCTGATCGAGCAAATGCCGTTGAGCGGCTCCTGCAGCACCAGGTTGGAGGCTTCGCCGGCGGCCGGAGCGGTGGTCGACAGGGTTTTGTCGCCACGCATGTACAGCCGCTGTGCCTGTACCTGGGGATTGGGCCAGTCGGTGGCGGTGACGTAATGGTCATAACCGCTGACGTACTGGGTGACGTTCGGCTGCTGCGCCGCGCCGACCGACAGGCCCTTGACGTACTGGTCGAACCACTGCAGCTCGATATGATCGAGCACCGGCACGCCGTCCGCCGGCAGGCCCTGGCCCAGGGCGGCCTCCAGGTGGGTCCAGGGTCCGATCAGCAGCTTGGTGGTGGTCTGCGTCTTGATCGTTTCGTAGCTCAGCGGCTCGCTGCGCTGGAACAGGTCGTGCAGGCCGCCGACGATGAAGGTGGGCACATTGATCTTGGCGTCGTTTTCCAGCGGCGAGCGGATCGCCCAGAACGAGCCGTCATAGGCGGTGCTGGGGTCCTGGGCGAAAGCCTCCAGGATGGTGGGCACCTGGAATTCGGCCGCCGCGCTTTCGATGTGCTCGAGCACGGCGGGGACGCCGATCTGCGGATTGGTCAGCAGGGTCGGGTCGGTCAGGCTCAGCACCGAGACCAGGCCCAGCCAGAACGGGATGAAGGTATCGTTGATCTGGCCGCCGGTGAAGACGATGTCGCGGTAGCCGTCGCCGATCGGCACGATCGGGAAGGCGGCTTTCACCGCCGGATGGTCCTGCGCGGCGGTGATGATGGCGGTGATGGCCAGGTAGGACACGCCGTACACGCCGATGTTGCCGTTGCTCCAGGACTGCTGCGTGACCCAGTCCACCACGTTGCCGTAGTCGGACTGCTCGTCGGCGCCGAAGGCTTCCCAGGAGCCGGTGGACTGGCCGGTACCGCGCACGTCCACCACCAGCTCGGCATAGCCGTGCTCGACCATGTAAGGATCGGCCCCGCCCAGCGCGGCGCCGGTGGCGCCGCCTTCCAGCTGCGAATCGCCGCCGTTATAAGCGGTCTGGATCAGCACTGTCGGGAACTTGCCGGCCACGGCCGCGCCGCTGGCGTCCGCCGGCAGCGTCAGGTACGCCGCCAGCTGGGTGCCGTCCGGCATGGTGATGTACTGGATGTTCTGCTGCGCCGTTTTCGGATAGAGCGTGGCCGGGTTGTAATCGACCCACTTGGCGCCGGCATTGCTGGTAATGGACGTGCCGGGCTGGCTCGGCGCGGCGCGCGTGCCCAGCGTGGTCCAGGCTGCGGCGGTCGTGGCGCCGCTGCCGCTGCTACTACTGCTGCTACTGCTCGTGCTGGTATTGCTATTGGCGCCGCCGCTGCTGCTGGCAGTGCTGTCGCTGCTGCTTCCCGTGCACGCCGCCGCCAGGATAGCCGCGGTCATGGCCGCCAGACCCGTACCGATGGTTTTTCCAGCCGTGCTGGACGAATGTTCCCTGCGCATAACACCCCTCGCCTGCAGCCAATGTTCGTTATGGATTTTTATTTATGCACGGACCCCGGCATGCCGCCCGGGCCTGTGATTGCTACTGCCTGGAAATGTAGCAGATTACCCCGCCGAATTGGGGGTGGAGGCAATATCCGGACAGCCGGAATGCGCCGCCCCGGGCCGGGCGATAAGCCGCATTCCGTGCCGCCGGGCGGCCGCGGCGCAAGGCCGCGGCGTGTAAAGCCCTTGTAAATAAGCCGTCCGGCGGCACTGCCGCCGTGCATAAATCATCCTGCCCGCCACCCATTATCCGGCGCAGGTGGCGGATTCCTGGGAGCGCAATCCAGGCAAAGGGCGGCCGGCAGAACTGGACATGGCCATGCATATCGACACCCAGCAATTGATCAGCCGGCGCCGCCTGCTGTGCGTCATCGGCGGCACCGCCGGCGCGCTGAGCGTCGCCGCTTGCGGTGAAGGTGGCTCAAACGGCGGCAGCGCCGACTCATCCGGCAGCTCGTCATCGAGTGGCGGGTCTTCTTCCTCCGGTTCCT
>CAJCJI010000226.1 GCA_903970595.1 Verrucomicrobiota bacterium | reverse complement strand
AGCGGTTGCCAGCGTCGAGCCGCAACTCCAGCCCGGCGCCGCAGGGGCACCACCTTCGATGCGACAGCCGCCGGAACGGCCTGCGGCTCACGCTGGGCAACCGGATGCGTACGCTCGCGCTCGATTTGCGCCATGACCCCGGCGCAAAAATCCACCGAAGCCGCGCGCACGCGGGTATTTTCGGCGGCATCGCGCACCAGGCACATGCGCGACCACCGCTGCCGGAGGGCGGGTGAGTCTTCGAGCTGATCGAGCAGCCGCTTGACTTCGCCTGGGGTACATTCCCCGTCCAGCATGGCCGACAGAAGTTCTTCAGACATTGCACATCCCAATTCCGCCTCCAGGTCCCGCACCAGGCCCGTTCAGCGGCCGTTAAGGTCAATATGACTATGTATCAATAAACCACAAACCGTGTAATAAGTTCCATGCTTCCGACTAGGCAAAAATTAACTATATCGCTCCGGTACCGTCCCGACCGCAGCTGAGGCCGGTTTGCGGGTGCCGGCCCGCCGCCTCATTCGTTCAGCAAAGGCTGTACCACGGCGTCGATCGCCTCGCGCGCCCGGAAAATGCGCGAACGCACCGTCCCGATCGGACAGTCCATCACTTCCGCGATCTCCTCGTAGCTCAGGCCCTCCAGTTCGCGCAGGGTGATGGCCTGGCGCAGGTCCGCCGGCAGCTTGTGGATCACCTCGGCTACTTTCTGCTTGATTTCGTCCGACAGCAACAGCGACTCTGGCGTATCCACGTCGCTCAGATGCTCGGTATGGCCATATTGTTCCGCATCGGAGATGTCGATGTCCTGGTTGGCCGGGCGCCGCCCGCGCGACACGATGTGGTTCTTGGCGGTGTTGATGCCGATGCGGTACAGCCAGGTATAGAAGGCGCTCTGGCCGCGGAAGCCGTTGAGCGCACGGTAGGCCTTGATGAAGGTCTCCTGCGCCACGTCCGGGGCATCCGATTCACCCACCAGCCGGCTCACCAGCTGGATGATCTTGTGCTGGTACTTGCGCACCAACAGCTCGAAGGCCCGGGGGTTCCCCTCTTGTGCAAGTGCGACTAGTTGTTCGTCTGTTTGTTCTTCGCTCATGCACCAGCCATGTGTTTGCCGCAAGCGGCGGTCGGCAGCCTGATTCCCGGCCAAAAATCCGGGCAATAATCCGGACAAAAATCCAGATACACTTCCCGGACAACATCCCTGAAAACGCAACCCCCGCCCGAACCGCCGCGCTGCCGCGGTTTCAAAACATTGTAACAGCCTTAACTCCGTGAATTCCGCCAGCGAAGTCCTGATCCTGGGTAGCGGCGCCGCCGGGCTCTCCGCCGCGCTGCGCCTGGCACAAGCCGGTCATCGCGTGACCGTGGTCTCCAAGGGCACGTTGGCGGGCGGCAGCACGCTGTGGGCGCAGGGCGGCATCTCGGCGGTCCTCGACGAAGACGATTCGCTGGAAGCCCATGTGCGCGACACCCTGGTGGCGGGCGCCGGGCTGTGCGACGAACGCGCGGTACGCTTCACCGTGGGCCGCGGCCCGGAGTGCATCCGCTGGCTGGTCGAGCAGGGCGTGGCGTTCACCCACGAGGACGGCGAACTGCGCGGCCAGCGGCTGCACCTGACGCGCGAGGGCGGGCACAGCCACCGCCGCGTGGTCCACGCCGCCGACGCCACCGGGCGCGCGGTCGAGACCACCCTCGCCGCCTTGGCCGCGGGACACCCCAACATCAGCGTGCGCGAGCAGTCGGTGGCGGTGGACCTGGTGGTCGACCGCGCCGCCAAACGGGTGCTCGGCGCCTACCTGCTGCATCGGCCCAGCGGCCGCATCGCCGCGGTGCCGGCCAAGGCGGTGATCCTGGCCACCGGCGGCGCCAACCAGGTCTATCTGTACTCCAGCAACCCCTTCGGCGCCTCGGGCGACGGCATCGCCATGGCCTGGCGCGCCGGCTGCCGCGTCGCCAACATGGAGTTCATGCAGTTCCACCCCACCTGCCTGTACCACGGCGACTCGCGCTCCTTCCTGATCTCCGAGGCCCTGCGCGGCGAAGGCGCCACCCTGCACGCACCCAACCCCAACGGCAGCGTCGGCGAGCGCTTCATGCCGCGATTCGACCCCCGCGGCGAGTTGGCGCCGCGCGACATCGTGGCGCGCGCCATCGACCATGAGATGAAGCGCCTCGGCGTCAAGCATGTGTGGCTGGACATCTCGCACGAGCCGCCGGAATTCGTGCGCGGGCATTTTCCCTCGATCTACGAACACTGCCTGAAGCTGGGCATCGACATCACCCGGCAGCCCATCCCCGTGGTGCCCTCGGCCCATTTCACCTGCGGCGGGGTGCTCACCGATCTGCGCGCCCGCACCGATGTGGCGGGCCTTTACGCCGCGGGCGAGGTCGCCTGCACCGGCCTGCACGGCGCCAACCGCCTGGCCAGCAACTCCCTGCTGGAATGCCTGGCCTTCGCCGAGGCCGCCGCCGCCGACCTGCTGCTGGAATTGCCGAACCTGCCGCCGCCCCCACCCTTGCGGCCGTGGGACGAAAGCCGTGTCTCGGATTCGGACGAAGACGTGGTGGTCTCCCACAACTGGGTGGAACTGCGCACCTTCATGTGGGACTACGTCGGCATCGTCCGCACCAGCAAGCGCCTGCTGCGCGCCCAGCACCGCGTGGACCTGCTCAAGCGCGAAATCATCGAGTTCTACCGCAACTACCGCATCAGCCATCACCTGGTCGAACTGCGCAACCTGGTCACCGTGGCGGAGCTGATCGTGCGCTCGGCGCTGGAGCGGCGCGAAAGCCGCGGCCTGCACTACACGCTGGATTTTCCGCAGACCGAGGCGCTGGCCAAACCGACCGTGCTGTCCCCAGGCACCTGAACCGCAAGCGCCGCGGAACGGCCAGGCAATCGTCAATGCTCCGCGGCCAGGCGCAGCAGGCTGCCGTTATGGTCCTCGCTGATCAGCACGCTGCCATCGTCCAGCTCGCATAGCGCCACCGGCGCTCCCTGCGGATGCCGGCTGGCGGCGTACTCCCAGCCCGCCACCACCTCCTCCGGCTGACCCAGCGGGTGACCCTGCCCGTCCAGCGCCAGGCTGACGATGCGATGCCCGGCAGCGCGATAACCGTGATAGGCGATCAGCAGTCGCCCGTCGAGTCCGCCGGATTGCTTCCCTCTGTACAGCAGCATTCCCAAGGGTGCGGCATGCGCCGGCAGCAGAAAAGTCGGCGGTTGCTTGTTGCGGCAGTCCCAGCCCGGATACTCCGGACTGGGACGATTCTCGTCGTAGCAGTAGGGCCAGCCGTAATCGGCGCCGGCTTGCACCAGGTTCAGTGGTTCGTGCGGCAGTTCCGCGTCGGACAGGGCCGGATCGGCCAGGTTGATGTAGTCGCGGGCATTGGTCGCGGCGAGCAGCTGCCCGGACGGCGTCACCGCCAGCGCCATACTGTTGCGCAAACCGCTGGCGTAGGGCTTGAGCGTACGCGCGTCGGCGGCGGCAGCGCCCGGCCGCAGCTGCAGGATGGCCCCGCGCGGCGGCGTGCTGGGCAAGGTGATCCGCTTTGATCCAAAAGCGTCCGATCCGGCCGCAAGCCTGCGCGAGGTGGTGACGGGATTGCCGGATGACGGGCGCCATCCCCTGGTGGCGATGGCGGCGGCGCCGGACGGCACGCTGTTCGTCAATCTGGGCTCCGCTACGGACCATTGCGAGAGAGCCGGCGGCG
>CAJCJI010000225.1 GCA_903970595.1 Verrucomicrobiota bacterium | reverse complement strand
CCCGGCGGCCCTGGCCTGGACGGCGGGCCGGCATTGCCGAGCCGCCGTGCATGGCTGCGGCGCGCCTTGTGCCTGTCCGCCGGCGCCCTGGGCTTGCCGCAGGCCGGGTTTGCCGGCGGCCTCAAGCGCGGCGCGCCGGCGCCGCCCCTGGTACTGCACGGTGTGGACGGAACCGCGATCGCCACGGATGCCCTGCGCGGCAAAGTGGTGATCCTGTGTTTTTGGGCTACCTGGTGCGGGCCCTGCCGCGAGGAGTTGCCGGCCTTGTCGGTCTACGCCGCCGAGCATGCCAAGGACGGCCTGCAGGTACTCGGCTTCAGCCTGGATGAGCCGGATGCAATGCCCGAGGTGAAACGCGTGGGGGCCGGCCTCAGCTTTCCGGTCGGACTGCTGGGCAGTGAATACGCCGGCGGTTACGGGCGGATCTGGCGGCTGCCGGCGAACTTCACCATTGACCGGCAGGGCCGCCTGGCCGACAACAGCTGGGACGATGCGCAGCCGCAGTGGACCGAGGCGCGGCTGCGGCGCATCGTCGCGCCCTTGCTGGCCCAGCCGCTTTGAAGCGCTACTTCTTCTTCGTTGCCAGCGCGCCGTGCAGGAACACACTGACGCTATCGTCCACCAGCTTGGTCAGCTCGCGTGGCTTGAGCGGCTGGGCGCCGGCGACCAGCTGGCGCAGCAGCTGTTCTTCGCTCAGCATGTCCAGGAACAGGCCGGCGAGCCGGCGCGGCGCGATGCCGCCCACCAATCCCGCCTTTTGCAGCTTCAGGAAATAGGCGGCGACCGGCTCGCGGGCACTTTCCGGCCCGGCCTTGAACCAGCGCCGGCCGACGGCCGGAAAGCGCACCGATTCGGCGACCACCATGCGGTGCTGCCGGATCGAGCGTTGCGCCAGCAGGGCGGTGAGGAAGCGCTTGCCGATCTCGCGCAGTGCTTCCTCCGGCTTCATGGCATCCAATACCAGGTCGTCGAACGCGTCGACGGACTGCTGGCTGAGCGCTTCGACGACCGCCGCGAAAAGCTCGGCCTTTCCGCCAAAGTGCTTGTAAACATTGGTTTTTGTGCCGCCGGCGCGGGCGACGATGGCATCCACGCTGACCGCGTCATAGCCCTTCGCCAGAAACAGCTCGGTGGCGATTTTCAGGAGCTCGGCCCGCTTTGCCTCTGAACGACTCAGCCCAATTTTTGCCATGCTTATTTCCCTTTTCACGTTCTATGAAATTATGGTGGCACGTTCCGCTACCGCTTATTTATAGTTTTATCATACCTATACGTGGGCACCGTGTGGCGCGCAACGCCGCATATGCGGTGGTACGGTGCGATTTTTAGCACGTTTTCGGACATACGGCTGCCCGGGCCGTAGCGTTCAAACATCCGCCGCAGGGCGTAACTTGCGCCGCCACAGGCGTTTTATGGCGTGCGCCCGCTGAAACCCTGCAGACCGTGTTGTACGATTACCTATCATGCAGATCCATGCCGAGTTGAAAAAAGTGCCCTTGTTCCGGGGCCTCGACGACCGGGATATCGAGGCTCTGGCCTCGCGCCTGCAGATCCGGGAAATTGTGGCCGGCCAGGAGATCGTCTCCAAAGGCAATGTCGGCACCTCCATGTTCGTGGTGTTGAAAGGCACGGTGCGGGTTTTCCTGCCGCCGGCGGAGGGGGAGCCGGCCATTGCGCTGAAGGAACTAGGCAGCGGCGGCTTTTTCGGCGAGATGGCGCTGCTGGAGCGCCAGCCGCGCGCCGCCAGTGTGGCGACAGTGACCAACGTGGTGTTGGGCGAGTTGTCGCGCGAGGGATTCGTCGATTTCCTGCAATCCTCCAGCGACGCCATCATGGCCATGCTCGGCGAAATGTCGGGCCGCCTGCGCGCCACCACGCGCCAGCTGGAGATGCCCGCCGCGCGCGACGTGAATCGCGAAACCGACGACATGCTGACCTGGGGACAGCGGCTGGCGGACCGGGTGGCGCAGTGGAACGGCAGCTGGTCGTTCATCGTGCTGCTGGCCGGGCTGACCGGCGCCTGGTGCCTGCTCAACGCGGTGGAGCGCCTCAGCTTCGATCCTTATCCGTACCAGTTTTTCAACCTGTTCCTGGCCATCCTGGTGGCGGTGCAGGGGCCGCTGATCATGATGAGCCAGAACCGGCAGTCGTCGAAGGAGCGCCTGCATGCCGAGACCGACTACCTGGTCAACCTGAAGAACGAGCTGGGCATCGCCCAGATCCTGCGCGACCTGGCGCAGCTCAAGGAGCAGCTGTTGTTCGAGCGCGGCGCCGCCGCGCCCGGCGCAGCCGCCGCGAGCGCCGCGCCGGAGCGTCCGAATTGAACACGGGCCGGCGTCTGCGCCGATAATGCCGCTCTCCTCCGGGTCGTACTGATCCAATGCCCTCGTTCTTCGCCGAGTTGCAGCGCCGCCACGTCTACAAGGTTGGTGCGATGTACGCCGTGGCCGGCTGGTTGCTGGTGCAGGTGGTGACCCAGGTGCTGCCGGTGTTCGACGTGTCGGCGCTGGCGCAGCGGATCATCGTCATGGTCATCGTCGCCGGCTTCCCGGTGGCGCTGCTGCTGTCCTGGATTTTCGACATCACCCCGCAGGGCATCGTCCGCACCGACGCGCTGCCGGAAGCCCAACGCGGCGCGGCCGCGGCCGTGCCGCCGGGCCGCGAACGCTTGCTCAATTACCTCCTTGGTGGTCTGCTGCTGTTGGCGGCCGCCTACCTGGCGGCGGAGCGGATTTGGCCGCGGCCGGTCGCAGCGCCCTTGAGCGGCGCCGCCGACAAATCCATCGCCGTCCTGCCGTTCGAGAACCTGTCTGACGACAAGAACAATGCCTATTTCGCCGAAGGCATCCAGGACGAAATCCTGACCCGGCTGGCAAAGATCGGCGAACTGCGCGTGATCTCGCGTACCTCTTCCCAGCAATATGCCGCCAAGCCGGCGAACCTGGCCGATGCCGCGCGCCAGCTGGGCGTGGCCAATGTCCTGGAAGGCAGCGTGCAGAAGATCGGCGATGCGGTGCATATCAACGTGCAGCTGATCCGGGCCGCCGGCGACGATCACCTCTGGGCCGAGAGCTACGACCGCAAGCTGGACAATGTCTTCGGCGTCGAGGCCGAGGTGGCGCAGGCCATCGCCCAGGCCCTGCAGGCCCGGCTCAGCGGCGGCGAGGCGCAGAACGTCGCCGCCAAACCCACCGACAACCCCGCCGCCTACGACGCCTATCTGCGCGGCCTGGGCGATCACGCCAAGGCCTTCACCCAAAGCAGCGAAAAGCCCAAGCGGCAGGCCGAAGCCGATTTTGCCGAGGCGGTGCGGCTCGATCCCGCTTTCGCCCTGGCCTGGGCGCGCTTGTCGATCATCAAGAGCTACATTTATTTCACCCAGTTCAAGCACGAGCCCGGACTGCTGGACGGTGCCCGTGAGGCCGCCGACACCGCGCTGAAGCTGCGTCCCGAGCTGGGCGAGGCGTACCTGGCGCAGGGTTACTACCGCTATTGGGGCCTGCGCGACTTCGATGGCGGCTTGCAGTTCTTTCACCAGGCTTTGCAGCGCCTGCCCAACAACGCCGACGTGCTCGCCGCGATCGCCTACATCGAGCGCCGCAAGGGCCACTGGCAGGAATCCACGCAGGGACTGGAGCAGGCCACCCTGCTCGATCCGCGCAACGCCGGTCTGATCGCCGGGCTGGCCAATAATTATTCGTCGATGCGGCAGTTCCCGCGGGCGCTTGCCGCTTATGACCAGGCGCTTGCGGTGGCGCCGCAGGACGCCGATCTGATGTTGGGCAAGGTGCAGGTCTACCAGGATGCCGGCGACCTGGACGCGGCCGGGAAGCTGCTGGCCGCGCTGCCGCCGGTCTCGGACAATCCCGCTTTGCTGAATTTGCGGGTCAATCAACTGCAGATGCAGCGCCGCTATGACGAAGGCATTGCCGTTCTGCAGGCCTATCAGCCGCAGCCCGGAGACGCCGCGGGCGAGTCGCACCTGATCTGGCGGGACTACTTTCTCGGCTTTTTCCAGATCTTCGCCGGCAGACCGCAGCTGGCGCGGGCGCCCTGCAGCCGCGCGCTCGACAGCCTGAACGGCTTGAGCAAGACCGACGCCGACAGCGCGGAATTGGCGGACGATTATGCCGCGGTTTATGCCTGCCTCGGCGACAAGACCCAGGCTGTGCGCTATGCGCAGCAGGCCGTTCAGCTCAGTGCGGCGGACGCCATGAGCCGGGCCGCGGCGGAGAAGATACTGGTGATGGCGCAGGCCTTCACTGGCGACGCCGACGCGGCCATCGCCGCCTTGCCGCGTCTATTGCGCGAGCCCGCGGGCCTGAACGAGGCGGAATTGCGGGACGACCCCTTTTGGGACGCCTTGCGGCCAGACCCCCGCTTCCAGGCCCTGCTGGCTACGCCGCCAGCGCCATGAAGCGCTCGATCGGCACCGCCGCGCCGTAGTAGTAACCCTGCGCCTCGTCGCAGCCGCGCTCGCTCAGATAGGCCTGCTGCGCCTGGCTTTCCACGCCTTCGGCGATGACGCGGATATTGAGGCTATGGGCCATGGCGATGATGGCGTTGATCACTGCGGCATCGGCGGCGTCGGTGCTCAGGTCGCGCACGAAGCTGCGGTCGATCTTGATCTTGTCGATGGGGAAGCGCGTGAGATAGGACAGGCTGGAATAGCCGGTGCCGAAATCGTCGATGACCACCGTCACGCCCATGGCCCGCAGCCGGCCCAGCACCGCGGCGCTTTCCTCGGGATTGCGCATCAGCAAGCCCTCGGTGATCTCCAGTTCCAGGTGCTGCGGCGCCAGGCCACTGTGGCGCAGAGCCGCCTGCACCACGTCGAGCCAGTCGGCCTGCTGGAACTGGCGCGGCGAGACGTTCACCGCCAGGATCAGGGGCTGGCCGGTGCGGTGCTGGATGCGCGCCGCTTCGCTGCAGGCGGTGTTGAGCGCCCATTCGCCGAGCGCGATGATCTGGCCGGTCTCTTCCGCCACCTGGATGAAGCGGATCGGGGCGATGAAGCCGCGCTCCGGGTGTTTCCAGCGCAGCAGCGCCTCCATGCCCACCATGCGGCCGGTGCGCAGGCAGATTTCGGGCTGGTAATAAAGGGACATTTCCTTGTTGTCGACGGCGTGACGCAGGGCGCCGCCGAGGGCGAGGCGCTCGACCGTCTCCTGCAGCATCGCCGCGGTGAACCACTGGATGTTGCTGCGTCCGGAAGCCTTGGCGTGATACATCGCCACGTCCGCGTGCTTGAGCAGGGCGGAGGTGTCGTCGCCGTCCTGCGGGTAGAAGCAGCCGCCGATACTGGGCGTTACCTGCAATTCGTGGCCCTCGATGGTCACCGGCATGGAAATGGCGCCGGTGATGTTGCCGATCACCGCGGCCAGCTCCTCGCGGCGCTGCACGTCGGTGACGACCACCACGAACTCGTCGCCGCCCAGCCGCGAGACGGTGTCGACTTCGCGGACGGATTTGCGCAGCTGCTCGGAGATCTTGAGCAGCAACTGGTCGCCGACCGGGTGGCCGAGCGAATCGTTGATGCGCTTGAAATGGTCGAGGTCGATCATCAGCACCGCCAGCTGGCTGCCGTTGCGCCGTGCATGGCGCATGGCCATTTCCAGGCGGTCCAGCAGCAGGGCGCGGTTGGGCAGCCCGGTCAGCGCGTCGTGCTGCGCGTTATGGCGGATATAGGCTTCCACCCGCTTGCGCTCGGTGATGTCCTCGGCCGCGCCGACCACCGCGCAGATCCTGCCGTCCTTGTACAAGGGCCCGGCGCTGTACGAGATGGTCACCCGCGTCTGGTCGGCCCGGACGATCTCGGTTTCCTGGCCGCGCAGGGACACGCCCTCGCGCAGGATGTCGGCGAATTTTCCGCCGACGTCGTCCAGCAGCTCCGGGCCGATCAGGGCGGTGTAGGCCATGCCGATCAGCTGTTCCTGGGAGAAGCCGGTGATCTCGCTGGTGCGCGGGTTGGCCATGGTGAAGCGGCCGCGCATGTCGATGACGTAGATGGCGTTGGTGGCGCTCTGCATCACCCGTTCGCGGAACTCGGTGGCGCCGCGCAGCTCTTCCTCGGCGTCGCGGCGGTGGCGCATCATGTCGTTGAAGATATGGGCCAGGTCGCCGAGCTCGTCGTTGGCGCGCACCTCGATCTGGTGATCGAGCTTGCCGGCGGATACGCGCAAGGCGCCTTCGCGCAGCCGCAGGATGGCGCCTTCGATGCCGCGGGAGATCCACCACGAGACCAGCAGGCCGCACAGCAGCAGCACCACGGCCGAGACCAGGATCAGTACGGTCAGCGCTTCCTGCACCTTGCGGGCGCCGGTGCCGAAATCGGCGGAGAACTCGTTTTCCAGCTGCGTCAGATTGGCGTTGATCTCGTCCAGATGGCTCAGCAAGACGTCCTGGCGTTCGCGGCTGAGCTGGCCCGAGGCGATGGCCTGGTGGATTTCGTTGCCGCAATCGAGCAGGCGCAACACATAGGCATCCGCCTGCGACCAGATGGCGATGGACGGGGCGAAGGCCTTGGTGTCCCCAAAACGGCGGAACAGCCTGATCATGTTGGGGATGTCTTCGGGCGGATTGCCGCCTTCCAGAAAGCCGCTGCGCACCGTCTCGATATCGAACTCCGGCTTGCCCAGCTCGATGCGCGCCTGGCGGTCGCCCAGCGGCAGCCGCAGGGACCGGACGTAGCGCAGGTAGTCCTGCTCGTCCTGGGTGCGCAGGTAGCGCAGCAGCCAGTACACGCCGTCCTTCTGGCCCTTCGACCACAGGCCTTCGCCGTGGACGTAGCCGCGCACGCCGGCGGCGAGGTTGAGCGAGGCGTTCATGATCGCCAGCAGGCCGATGATGGCCGCGCTGAATACCGTCACGATGGTGGCGAGCTTGGCGCGGATCGAGACATTGCGCAGCCAGCGGGTCGGCGCCTGGCGCAGCCGCACCAGCGGCCCCGGCTTGTGCGGGGCCGCTGGCGCGCTTATCGTGGACATGCCGGCCCCTTGCCGGTGCGGCACTCGCGGGCGCCTGAAGGGCAATAAACTGCGAAGCTTTTCATCGCGTTATGGTAGGACGTCGGCCGCTGGTCGGGCGGCGTTCAGGTGGACGTGCGCGACTGCCGGTAGCTTTTTACCCCCTGTGCGGCAAGCGATCCGGCCAAAGCCGGACGGTCCGGCCTGGGGATCGCGGCAGCAGGCAGCCGGTGGGACAAAGCCAGGTCCCAGGCCGCCGTGGCTGAGCGGGGAATCCGTGTGGCAATTAGTGCCGCCCTGCGTCAGTTTGCGGGTCAATTAGTGTCACGTCCGAATCCCTTACCCTGACGGGCGCTTGCGGCAATTCACGGCAGGCTGCGCGCCCAGGCGCCGCGAGCGCCCGCTCTGCCTGATGCGGCGCGGCTTTGCGCCCCGGCCATCGAGCGTACCGGCCGGTTTGCATGCGGCCGTATTTGCCCGGACCGGCTGGCCTCGCCCTTGCTATGCAAAAGCATGGGCAGGGAACGCCCTGAAAAGCGGGCCGGATGCCCTTGGAAATTTTCAGGCGCCAGCTCGGGAGCCAGGGATGTTTGCCGGTTTGCAAGACAATCCGTTGCTGTCGGAGATCCGCATCACCGACGAATCGCTGCTGCGCCGCCGCGAAGAAACCCTGTCGCACAACGAACTGCCCTGGAACGTGGTGCTGGGCTGCCAGCCGGTGTCGGAGGGCTGCCGCGCCTGCCAAGCCAAGGCCCGGCTGGACCAGCACAAGGCCAACGCCGGCCTGTTCGTGGATTGGTCCGGCCGCGGCGCCACGGTGGAACTGGAGCAGGCGCTGAGCGAGCCCGCGGCATGGACTGCGCCGCAGCGCGTGGTGATCGCCCCGCTATCCGACTTGTTCCAGCCGGCCGTGAGCCGCCTGTTCATCGAGCGCGTGCTCAAGACGGTGGCGGCCCATCCGCAGCATGTGTTCCTGTTGACCACGCGCCATCCACGGCGCATGCGCGAAGTCCTGCAGGCGCATCCGGCGCCGCAGAACCTGAGCGTCGGCGTGTCGGCGGAAGACGCCGCCACCCTGGCCGAGCGCCTGCCGTACCTGTTCGAGATCGCGGCGCGCTGGCGCCACCTGGTGCTGGAGCCGCTGCTCGGCCCGGTGGACCTGGAGTGCGTCGAACTGCCCTCGCACGATATCCTGTTACCCCTGCAAGGCTTGCTGCAGCGCTACGCCGGCGTCGATTCCGTGCAGGGACCGCAGTGGCAGGCCGGCGAGCCGGTGACCG
>CAJCJI010000224.1 GCA_903970595.1 Verrucomicrobiota bacterium | reverse complement strand
CGTTGGTGGCAGCCGCGGCGGGCGCTTCGGCCTTGGCCGGGGCTGGCGCGGGGGCGGCGGCGGAGCCTTCTTCAAGCACGCCGATGACATCGCCGGCCTTGACGGTGGTGCCGGCCTGGATGCGGATTTCCTTGAGCACGCCGTCCGCGGTGGCGGGGACTTCGAGCATGACCTTGTCGGTTTCCAGGTCCACCAGGTTCTGCTCGCGCTTGACCGCGTCGCCGGACTTGAGGTGCCAGGTGGCGACGGTGGCTTCGCTGACCGATTCGGGCAGGTTGGGGACTTTGATTTCGATGCTCATGAGGGCTCCGGGGATTGTCTTTTTTCTGGCTGGTGCGGATTGGAAGCTGGGATTTACGCCGGCTGCGCCGGCGTACCCCTCACCCTGGCCCACTCCCCCAGGGGGAGAGGGGACTGCCGAGCATTGGGGGAGAGGGATGCTGTATTGAAAGTACTGAACACGTTGGAAGCGCTCAGGCGCCGCCTTTAAGCGGCAGGCCTGCGTTGAGCGCCTGGTTGACCAGGGCCTCCTGCTCCTTGACGTGCACCTTGAGGTAGCCGACGGCGGTGGTGGAGTTGCCGGGGCGGGTGGCGTAGTAGAGCTGGTGGTCTTCGGCCAGGTAGGC
This sequence comes from Verrucomicrobiota bacterium, assembly GCA_903970595.1. Classification (GTDB taxonomy): domain Bacteria; phylum Pseudomonadota; class Gammaproteobacteria; order Nevskiales; family Nevskiaceae; genus Nevskia. Next base: position 2,817 of record CAJCJI010000224.1, on the reverse strand, counting down.
GCGCAGGCGGTGCTTGATCTGGTACCAGGCGCCCTGGTTCTCCGGCTCTTCCTGGCACCACACCACGTCCTTGGCATTCGGGTAGGCGGCGATGGCGGCCTCGTAGTCGGCGCGCGGGAAGGGATAGAGCTGTTCGATGCGGACGATGGCGACGTCGTCCTTCTTCTGCTTGGTGCGGCCGTCGAGCAGGTCGTAGTAAACCTTGCCGGCGCAGAAGACGATGCGCTTGACCTTCTGCGCGTCGAGTGCCTCGGCTTCGCCGATGATGCAGCGGAAGCCGCCCTTGCTCAGGTCCCCCAGCGCGGACACGGACTGCTTGTGGCGCAGCAGGGACTTGGGCGTCATCACGATCAGCGGGATGCGCAGGTTGCGCTTCATCTGGCGGCGGATCATGTGGAAGAACTGCGCCGGCGTGGAGGGCACGCAGACCTGCATGTTGTTGCCCGCGCACAATTGCAGGTAGCGCTCCAGGCGCGCCGAGGAGTGCTCCGGTCCCTGGCCCTCGTAGCCGTGCGGCAGGAACAGGGTGAGCCCGCAGTAGCGGCCCCACTTGGCCTGGCCGGCGGCGATGAACTGGTCCATCACCACCTGGGCGCCGTTGGCAAAATCGCCGAACTGCGCTTCCCAGATCACCAGCGAATCCGGGTCGGTACTGCTGTAGCCGTACTCGAAGCCGAGCACGCCCTCTTCCGACAGCAGGGTATCGTTGACCACGAAGCGGTTCTTGTCGGCGTCGAGGTGGCGCAGCGGGGTGTAGCGCGCGCCGTTGTTGACGTCGTGCAGGGTGGCGTGGCGATGCGAGAAGGTGCCGCGGCGCGAGTCCTGGCCGCACAGGCGCACGGCGAAGCCTTCGTGCACCAGGCTGGCGTAGGCCATGGTCTCGGCGAAGCCCCAGTCCATCGGCAGCTCGCCGGCCGCCATCTTGATGCGGTTCTGGTGGACTTTTTCGACGGTGGGATGCAGCACGAAACCGTCCGGCAGCTTGTGCAGGCGGTCGGCCAGGCCCTTGAGGGTTTCGGCGCTGACGGCGGTATCCGCCGGGGAATCCCAGCTGCCTTTCTGGTAGCTGGCCCAGTTGACGGTGTACTGGTTGCCGACCATGCCCAGGGTGGTGCGGGCGGTGTTTTCGCCGCGGTCGAGGCTGTCGCGGTAGGCCTTGGCCAGGCGCTCGGCTTCGTCATTGGGCACCACGCCTTCCTGCGCCAGCTGCTGCGCATAGAGCGCGAAGGTGGTGGGCTGCTTGCGGATGGTGGCGTACATCACCGGCTGCGTCGCCGCGGGCTCGTCGGCCTCGTTGTGGCCGTGGCGGCGGTAGCAGCACAGGTCGATGATCACGTCCTTGTGGAACTGGTTGCGGAAGTCGGTGGCCAGGCGGGTGACGAAGACCACCGCCTCGGGGTCGTCGCCGTTGACGTGGAACACCGGCGCTTCGAGCATCTTGGCGATGTCGGTGCAATAGCGCGAGGTGCGGGCCTCGTGGCCCTCGCGCGCCTCGATCGGGTTCGGCGTGGTGAAGCCGATCTGGTTGTTGACGATGATGTGGATGGTGCCGCCGGTGCTGTAACCCTTGGAGTGCGACAGCTGCAGCGTTTCCATCACCACGCCCTGCCCGGCGAAGGCGGCGTCGCCATGGATCAGCACCGGCAGCACGCGGTCGCCGGCCTCGTCCTTGCGGCGGGTCTGGCGGGCCTTGACCGAGCCTTCCACCACCGGGTTGACGATCTCCAGGTGCGAGGGGTTGAAGGCCAGCACCAGGTGCAGGCGCTTGCCGGCCACTTCCACGTCGGTGGAAAAGCCCATGTGGTACTTCACGTCGCCGGCGCGGCTCAGGCTGTCGGCCGAGTACTTGCCCTCGAATTCGTCGAACAGGTCCTTGGGCGACTTGCCCAGCACGTTGACCAGCACGTTGAGGCGGCCGCGGTGGGCCATGCCGATGACCAGTTCCTCCACGCCGCGCAAGGCGGAGATGCGCATCACCTCGTCGAGCATCGGGATCAGCGAGTCGCCGCCTTCCAGCGAGAAGCGCTTCTGGCCGACGTACTTGTTATGCAGATAACGCTCGATGCCTTCGGCGGCGGCGAGCTGGGTCAGCACCTCTTTCTTTTCCTCCACCGTCAGCTTGGGCTTGAAGGCCCCGCCTTCCAGGCGCTTCTGGATCCAGCGCTTCTGCGCGGTCTCGGTGACGTACATGTATTCGGAGCCGATGGTGTCGGTGTAGACCGACTTGACCAGCTTGATGATGTCGCGCAGGGACATGCTGTCGGCCGCGGCCAGCGAGCCGGTGTTGAACACGGTGTCCATGTCCTCGGAGGTGAGGCCGTGAAAGGCCGGGTCGAGGTCGGGCACCACCGGAGTCGGCGCCAGCTTGAGCGGGTCCAGCCGCGCCGCCTGGTGGCCGCGCACGCGGTAGTAGTTGATCAGGCGCAGCACCGCGGCCTGCTTCTCCAGCGCACGCACGTCGGCGGCGGGGCTGGCGACGGCGATGGCGCGGAAGCCTTCACGCGCCAGCTTCTCGAACTTGGCCAGCACCGGGCCATGCGGCACATCGGGCGCGGCGGCGGGACCCTGCACGCCGCGGAAATAGGCGCGCCACTGCGGCTCGACCGAGTCGGCGTCGTTGAGGTATTGCTCGTAGAGATCCTCGATATAGGCCGCATTGCCACCCTGGATCGAAGAGGATTCGATCAGGCTTTGATACTTTGCTCCGGTCATCGCTTGCTCCTTGACGAGAGGCGGGAGGTGAGGGGCGAGAGGCGCAAAAGCAAACGGCGTGGGGGCCGGCTTTTTTCTGTTGCGCCTCTCGCCTCCCGCCTCTCG
>CAJCJI010000223.1 GCA_903970595.1 Verrucomicrobiota bacterium | reverse complement strand
GGGCCGCCCCTGGCCCATTGCTCCACCAGCAGGCGCTGCGCCGCGTTGGGCCGGCCGATCCAGTCGCGCAGGGTATCGTCCATCTGGTCGATGTTGTGCTGCAGGCGCTGCTCGGGAGTCTGCTTGCGCCGCTTGCGCTCCTTGCGCTCGACCTGCTTGCCGATGCGCCGGATCATGTCGGCGACCTGGGTGTCGCTTAAGGCAGCATGCAGCCTGGCATAGCCGGGGGTGGCCTGTTCCACCATGCCGTCCCAGTACGCGGCGACGCGGGCGCTGACGGCATTGAGCTGTTCCAGGCTGAGAGGCCCGGCCTGCACTTCGCCGGCCAGGTGCCGCAGGTCGGCGGCGTATTGCGGCAGCTGGTTGCGGCGGTGCCAGGCCCATAGCCGGTACAGCTCGACGTTGAAGTCGTGCCGCTGCCGGTCCGTGAGGTCGACATAGTCCGATGCCTGCCAGCGCATCAGGATATCGAGGTGGTCGTAGGCCATGCGGGTGGCGCTGCAGCCGGCCAGCACCAGCAGGATGCCGCAGCAGGCCGGGCGCAACCACGCAAGCATCCTTGCAAGCGGTGATTTCATCCTGCACCCAGGGTAACGCAACGAGTACGTCCCTGTCGCGGCGCTAACCGCCACCGCTCCTGCCCCGTTCGATCTCGTCGATGAGGCGCTGCGCGCCGTAGACCTTGCGCCGGGCTTCGAGAACGGCGCAGCTGCGCGCCGCAACGGCACGGTTGAAGCGCCCGTCGTACCAAAAATCGCAAATGAGGCAAGGCGTGATAGCATCGAACGGGGGTCGCATTATGGATTTATCCGCAATCCGGTGAATCCGCCGGCTTTCGCCAGACCACGCTTATGGAGTGTTTGCGTCATGTCATCCGTTCATACCCTGCACCGTATCGATGCCACCGGGCGCAGCGACCAGCGCGATCTGCGCCGCACCGGGCTTGATCCCGATCACTGGTATCCGCTGGCGCGTTCGCGCGATCTGAAGCCTGGCAAGACCCTGGGCGTGAGCTTTGGCGGCGAGCCGATCGTGCTGGTGCGGCCGCAGAAGGGAGCGGTGTTCGCGCTGGAGGACCGCTGCGCGCACCGCCAGGTGCCGCTGCACCTGGGCGTGGTCAAGGGCGAGCGCCTGCTGTGCAGTTATCACTGCTGGGCCTATAACAACAAGGGCCAGTGCATCAACGTGCCCTACCTGGACGAAAAGCAGACCCTGCCGAACGGCGTGCGCAGCTACGCCTGCCGCGAGGCTTATGGCTTCGTCTTTGTCTTTACCGGCAACCAGGCGCTGGCCGCGACCACGGCGTTTCCGGACCTGCCGAGCTATTCCAACCCCGCCTACAAGACCCGCCTGCTCGACCGCACCATCAACTGCCACTACTCGTTCATGCACGAGAACCTGATGGACATGAACCATCAGTTCCTGCACCGCAGCCTGATGGGCAGCATCCGCGCCACCCTGCTGGACGTGCGCGAGGGCGAGGACTGGCTGGAAGTGGACTACACCTTTGCCCGCGCCGCCGGCAAGCAGCCGCTGGGCGAACGCTTCATGATCGGCCGCGGCGGCAACTACGTGCCGGTGGATGGCCAGATCGACTTGATGACCATCCGCACCAGCTATCCCTACCAGAGCCTCAAGTTCTGGACCGCCGGCACCACCGAGCCGGCGCTGGACCTGTGGAACGTCTATATGCCGGTCGACGGCGAACAGCGCAGCAACCAGACCTACGGCCTGATCATGGTGCGCAAGCCGGGCGTGCCCGGCCTGATCCACCTGATCTGGCCGTTCATCATCTGGTTCACCAACGGCATCTTCGGCCAGGACCGCAAGATCGTCGAAGCCGAGCAGCGCGCCTTCGACGAGCAGGGCGCCGACCGCAACCAGGAGATTTTCCCCGCCATCCAGCGGCTGAAGAACCTGCTGACGCGCAAGGGCGTGCCGCTGGCGTCCGCCCGGGCCTGAGGGCGCTAAACAGAATCGGGCGGGCAGTCTTGTCGCGCGCGGTGTTCTGGGTCCTGTTGCTGGCCGGGGCGGCCTATGTAGGGCTGACCAGCGCCGCGCTGCCGGATACGCTGGCCGCGCATTTCGACGGCGCCGGCCGCGCCAACGGCTTCATGCCGCGCTCGAACTACCGGACCTTCATGCTGGCCATGGTGATCGGCGCGCCGCTGCTGGCGGTGACCGGCATGAGCCGCGCCTACCGCGGCGCCAGGCGCCCGCTGAAACTCCCCAACGGCGACTACTGGCTGGCGCCGCAGCGGCGCGAGGGCAGCATCGCCTTCCTGGTGGCGCATGCCCAGTGGTTCGGCTGCCTGTTGGTGCTGTTCCTGTGCCGGGTGCACTGGATGGTGGTGCAGGCCAATACCTTGCAGCCGCCGAACCTGCCGTTCGGCACGGCCATGTCGGCCCTGGCGCTGTTTGGCGGCGGGCTGATGCTGTGGTTCGGGACTTTGATGATCCGCTTCCAGCGGCCGCGGGGACTGTAGCCCGTGGCCGCCGCGCTCCCCAGGAAAAGCCGGCGGGCATGGCCCGCCCTACGGCGATGCGAACGCGGGGAGACTCTCAGCCCGGCTTGATGGCGCGCAGGGCCAGTTTTCTCTTTTCGTAGCAGTCGCGGCAATAGGAGCGGGTTTTATCGCGCTTGCCGGCGAGCAGGGCGATCGGCCGGTGCCGATGGCAGGAAGCGCACCAGAATTCGGATTTGATGGGCGTTGTTGCGGTCAATGGAATCCGCCGTGTCGGGCGTTGTGACTTGGGTCTAGTATGCGCCGATCCGGGCGGCTTGTGCGGGCCCGGCCCGGCCGAGAGCATCGCGGCGCCGGCATTTCACGCCGGAAACAGGGGGTTTGAAGCGGTTTTTTGCCGGCGCATACTCGGGGCCGGCGAGGGTTCCATACCGGGGGGAAATCCATGGACAGCGTCACCGAAACCAGCAGCGTCGGCCTGTTTGGCCGCCTGGGCCAGAGCCTGATTTCGACTTTGCTGGGCTTGCTGATGGTGCCGGGCAGCATCATCCTGCTGTACTGGAACGAGGGGCGCGCGGTGGACGCCTACCGCGCCCTGAGCCAGGGCCAGAAGCTGGTGCAGGAGGCGGACCCGGCCACTGCCGATGCGCGGTTCGACGGGCACCTGGTGCATGTATCCGGCCTGGCGCAGACCGGCCAGCCGGCGCGCGACGACGTCTTCGGCGTGAGCGGGCCCGACCTGCTGCGCATCTCGCGCAAGGTGAAGATGTATCAGTGGAAGGAAACCAAGCAGAGCAGCAGCCACACCGGGCTGGGCGGCACCAAGACCACCACCACCACCTACGACTACACGCAGGTCTGGTCCGAAAGCCCGATCAACTCCGAACAGTTCAAGAATCCCGCAGGCCACGTCAACCCGGAGATGCCGCTGCGCTCGGGCATCGCCGATAGCGCGGACGCGCGGCTCGGGGCCTGGCGCCTGGACAGCGGCGTGCTGGCGCAGGCCAACAACTTCCAGACGATCCCGCCCACCGGGGCCAACAGCGCAGAGGGCTTCCGCGTGGACGGGCAGCACCTGTATCGCGGCGCCAATTCCAACCAGCCGGCGATCGGCGATGTGCGGGTCGATTTCCTGGGCATCGCCGGGCAGACCTTGTCGGTGGTGGCGGGCGATGCCGGCGGCACGCTGGCGCCGTACCGCTCCGGCAACGGCTATGTCATCGCCTTGCTGCAGCCGGGCGTGGCCGATGCCGCCGGGATGTTCGGCAAGAAGGAAGCCGAGGAGGGAAACCTGACCTGGATCCTGCGCGGCGTCGGATTCGTGCTGATGCTGGTGGGCTTCATGATGATCTCCAGCCTGCTGACCACGCTGGCCAGCGCCGTGCCCTTTTTCGGCGGTCTGGTGGAAGCCGGCGTGTTCATCTTCGCCCTGGCGGCGGCGGTGCCGATCACGCTGCTGACCATCGCCATCGCCTGGGTGGCGCACCGGCCGCTGCTCGGCGTGCCGCTGATCGTCGCGGGCGTCGCCTTCTTTGTGCTGATGCACCGGCGGCATCGGCCGGTGGCGGTTACGGCGTAGGAGCGAAGCACAAAATCGTTGCGCGGCCGGGTGGCAATTGCAGATACTTGGAATCGGAATTGGGGTATTACCGATCTTCTCAGGGACTAAAGGGGGCGTCCCATGCACCGGCTCAAATCGATACCAGTGTGGGCGGCGCTGGTGGTAGCTGCGTGGCTGTCGGCGGCGTGCGCGCCTATCGCCCGCCACGTCGAGGGCAATGCCGCCCTGAGCAAGGACGCGGATGTGCTGGAAGCGCGATTCAACCGCGACGATTTCTGGAATCGGCCGTGCTCGGTGGGGGTCTTCGTGCGGTCTGACGGCCTGATCCTCGGCCTGTCCGATGACGCCATGCATGCCGGCCTGCGCCGGGGAGATCAGATCGCCAGCGTCGATTCGCAGGCCTTCGAGGATTCGATCTGGTTCAGCGACGCCATGCGCCAGCACGCTACCGGCGACGTCGTGCATTTCTCCGTGCTGCGGGACGGCAGGACGAAAGAGACCGCGCTCGAGTGCGTGGACCTGGCCGGGATCAAGCAGCTGGACCGGGCGCTGTTGGCGGCGCTGCGCGATGCCGACCGGGATCAATGCCTGCAGATCATCGCGGAGTTGAACGGCAAGTGGCCTGCGAACCATGCCCGTATGGCCATCGAATTCGATTGCCGCTATTCGGGCCTGACCGCGAAGCAGGCCGGTGCAGCCGGCGCGCTTGCCCTCTACACCCTGGAGCGCACCTATCTGGAGGAAGTGACCAAGAATCGCGCCGCCTTCGAGGAAGCCAAGCCCAGGGTCATCGAAAACGCGCAAATCCTGCGCCGGGCGTATTACAACTATGAACTGGCCGATGCGCTGGAGCAAAAGCTCAAGGATGCCGAAGCGGAAACTTATGGCGGCCCGGGCAAGGCGCTGCCGGCGCAGACGGCGCCCGCGCAGCACGGCAAGGGCAGCGGCACCGGCTTTGCGGTGTCCGCCGATGGCACCATTCTGACTTGCGCCCATGTGGTGGAGGGTGCGAGCGACATCGTCGTTGTCCTTGCCGATGGTTCGAGCCATCCTGCCAAGGTGGTGCAGTACAGCACGCAAACCGACCTCGCCGTGCTGAAGATCGATGCCGCTACGCCGGCTTACCTGCAACTGGCTTCCGCTGCGTCGCCAAAGCTTGGGGACAAGGTGTTCACCATCGGCTTTCCCGCTCCGACCATGCTCGGCAACAAGCCAAAGTATTCCGAAGGGTCGGTTGCGGCGCTCTCGGGGATTGAGGACGATGCAGCGTTGATGCAGATATCGATTCCAATTCAGCCCGGAAATTCCGGTGGCCCGGTGGTGGATACCCACGGGCGCGCTGTCGGCATCGTGGAAGCCACGGCCGCAATCGCAAACTTCTTCAAGCGCTCCGGAACGCTGCCGCAGAATGTGAATTGGGCGATCAAGGCCGACTATGCATTGCCGCTGCTGGCTGCGTCCGGCGGCGTTGATACGCCCACGCCAGCAAACGCCGATGTTATCGATCTGGTCACAAAAGCCGTGTGCTTTATCCAGGTTTCGATTTAGGGAAAACAGGCCCGGCGCGGCCGCTCCAAAGCGGCTCCCGGGCCGCCGGGACTTGACCAGGAGGCCCCCGGCATGGCAATACGGAGGTGCGCAAGATTAGAACTACACCTGCTGTCCGCGGCTCCAACGATCCATCATCACAACGGGAGGCACACGATGCGCAAGTCACTTACCGCTTTGGGCACAACGCTGACGCTGCTCGTCGCGCCAATGGCGCTGACGCTGCCGTTCAGCGCACAGGCCGACGACATCGGCTGCAAGATGCATTTTTCCATGAAGGGTTGGTCGATCTTCTACAAGACCTACAAGGGCTACGGCGTCGTGAAGTGCAGCAACGGCCAGACTGCCAAGGTGTATCTCACCTCCACCGGCGGCGGACTGGTCGCGGGCAAGTCCAGCATCGATGACGGCGTGGGCGATTTCAGCGGCGTGAAAGACATCACCAATATCTTCGGCGACTATGCCTCCGCGGGCGGCGAAGCCGGCGCGGTGAAGTCCGCCGCGGGCACCGTGGTCTCGAAAGGCGAAATCAACCTCGCGCTGAGCGGCACCGGCCGCGGCTGGGACCTGGGCGTTTCGTTCAGCAAGTTCAGCATCTGGAAGGTGAAGCCCAAGGCCGTGCCGCCTCCGCCGCCACCCCCGCCGCCGGGCGCGGCACCGCCGCCCCCGCCGCCGCAGTAATCGGGGCGTAGAAGGGATCAGCCGTCTCCTCCCCCCGTAATGCGGCGGGGAGAGAGGGGCGTCGTAGGGCGGCCCGTGGCCGCCGGCCGCGCCAACTTGGCTAGGCGGACGCGGCGGGCACGGCCCGCCCTACGGTGTTTGCTTGTCTCTGCTCAGATCGGGACGAGTGCAGTAACTCGGCTTAAAACCTTGCCAGCAGGCTGGCGGTGGCCAGCCAGCGCAGGTAGTGGTCGTCGTCATCGGCCCGGGTGTGGATTTGCATGCCCTGCAGGTCGAGCGCCAGCTTTGGCGTCAGCGCGTAGTTCAGGCCCAGGGTGCCGATGCGGGTGTGGCCGTCCAGGCGGTAATCCATGTCGTACTGGCCGTCGCGGATGATGGCGTCGTCCGGCTCCTTAACGCTGGCATGGGCGGCGGCACCTGCGTCCTTCGGGCTGGACGTGGCGAAGCTGCCATAGCGCATTTCAAAGCCCAGGTAGGCTGTGAGCCGCTCGCCCAGCAGCCAGTCGGCATCCAGGGTGGCGGCCTTGCTGTGCAGGTCGAAGACATTGCTGGCGGAGCGCCGGTCGGCATAGTAGCCGCCCAGGCGCAGGCTGATGGCGGTGCTGAGCTGCTCGCCGGCATAGACGCCGCCCTTGTATTCGCCGCTGTCGCGTTCCGATTTTTCGAATTGCCATAGAGCGGCCGAGCCCCAGGCGGCGAAGCTGGGCGTGAGAAAGCCACCGTCGGGCCGATAGACGCCGCGCAACAGCAAGCTGGCCTTGACATTGGACAGGCCGACGTAGTTGAAATACGACTGGCTATCCAGGCTGCCGCGCAGCAGCAAGGCGGTGTTTTCGCCGGGGCGCTGGCTCAGGCTGGCGGCCAGGTTGCCGCTGGCGTAGCCGGTGGCCGGCACGGTGTTGCCGGATTCGGCATTGGCCGGGTTGCTGTCGTAGCCCAAGCCCAATCCGCCGCTGTAGTGCAGCGTGGGCGCCTCGCCCGCCCGCGCCCAGGCGCTGCACAGCAGCGCAAAAAGCAGCGCCGAGCGGCCGCAAGCGTGTACAGTTTTGGCCATACCGGTGATGGACAGGGGGATCGTGATGCAGAAGATGGCAGAGCGCGCGGAGGCTGTCCACGAACGGCGCCGCCGCTTCCTGGTGCAAGCCCTGTCCACCGGTCTGCTGGCCGGCGGCGCCGGCTGGAACCTGCAGGCGCTGGCGGGATGGCTGGGCCAGATCCCGGGCAAGATGCCGGAAGGCAAGTCGGTGTTCGAGCTCAAGGGCGATGTGCGCATCGACGGCCAGCCCGCCGGCAAGGACACCCTGGTCACGGCGCAAAGCCGCATCGAGACCGGGGACGACAGCCTGGTCATCGTGGCGGTAGGCGACGGTGCCTTCATGGTACGGCAGCGCACGGTGCTGGAGATGAGCGGCAAGCAGCTGCTGATCCGCGGCCTGCAGCTGCTCAGCGGCGGCCTGCTCAGCGTCTTCGGCCACCGCGAAGAAGCGCAGGACGTGCAGATGCACACGCCGGTGGCGACCATCGGCATCCGCGGAACCGGCTTCTACACCGAGGCGGAGGCGCAGCGCAGCTATTTCTGCACCTGCTACGGCCGCACCCGCATCGCGGTGGCCGACAGCGGGGAGAGCGAGGAGATCGTGTCGAAGCACCACGACGCGCCGCGTTACATCCTGGCGCAGCCCGACCCCGACAGCGGGAAGCAAATCGTCAAGGGGCCGTTCAAGAACCACACCGACCTGGAGCTGATGACGCTGGAAGCCCTGTGCGGCCGCAAGCTGCCCTTCGTGATCCCCGGGGACAGCTACGAGGCGCCGCGGCGGGATTATTGAGCCGCGGTTCGGGCGCCGGAGCAGCACGCGAACACCATGCGTGACATGCGTAACAGGTTTTTGGTGCTGTTACGCATGCTCGAAAATGAAAATCGACGGTCCGAAGACGTCCGTGCGCGACGATGAGTGCCGCTGATGTCCGCGGAGGCTTTCAGCCATCTTTGCACCACAACGGTGCCGATTTTACGCCACTTCCATTCCGGCTCGCGTAGCGCGAACTCCGTGTCAGGTTCGACGGTCCAAACCGCGTTGCAACCGCAAACAGCCTTAAACGCAATGGAGTGCGCCATGGCCAAGATGCTGGGATCGGTGTTTGTCACAAACGTGGACGATGTGCAGCCGCTCATCCTCACCCAGGCCGGCGAGATCGTCGCGGGCGATGCCGTGCTGCATCATGAGGAAGGACCATGCACGGTGCTGGCCCGGCTCGGGGATCATCTGATGGTGGAGGCGGAGCCGGTGCCGGATGAGCCGCTGGCGGGTCAGCGGGCAGGTTAGCCCGCCTCCAGACCTGCTCGCGACGTAAGGTTAACGAAGTAGGTGCAAGTGCGGATGAGGCCGCCCTAATTCCGTGGTTCACCCGTTAGATGCCGCAGTGCTTTTTGACGCTGCTGGAGTTACGAGTGATTTTTGCTGAATAATTACTTCGTTGTTTTATCAACGCTTATTCATGTCGGCAAATCTTCAGCGATTAGTTTCGGTGGGGAGTTCGGGGTGACCCGCGCGCTCGTGAGGCAGAGGATGCCTTGGGTGCCGGAAGGTAACGAGCCGTAATGGTTCATGCGATCAAGATGGCAGTCAGCGCATCATTGATGTAGTAGTTGTTGCGGCCGATTTTCTTCTTGACGAGAAAACCGCTGGCCGTAAGGGCTTCGAGGTATTTTCTGGCGGTGAGCCGCGACACCTGGAGGTCCCGCTCGATGAACTCGATCTTGGTGTACGGGTGCTGGAACAGGTTGTTGATGAGGTCCTGGCTATAGATGCGCGGGTGCTGGGCGCGGATGCGGTGTTTGACGTCCATTAGTGCCGCACCGATGGCGTTGACCGTGCTCACCCCTTCGCGGGCAGTGGCTTCCACGCCGGCCAGGATGTAGAGCACCCAGTCTTCCCAGGCGTCCTGATCGCGCACGCTTTGCAGGAGGCGGTAGTAGTCCGACTTGGTGCTGACGATGGCACGGCTCAGGTAGAGAATGGGGATATCGAGCAGGCCCTCCTTCACCAGATACAGCACGTTGACGATGCGGCCGGTGCGGCCATTGCCATCGTAAAAAGGATGGATGCTCTCGAATTGGTGGTGGATGAGGGCCATGCGGATGAGAGGATCGGCGTCAAACGCTCCAGGATCGTTGATGAAGCGTTCCAGGTCGCCCATCAGGCCCGGCAACAACTCTGGGGAAGGCGGGGTATAGACGATGCGGCCGGTGCCGTCTTTGAGGGCCGTGCCGGGGAGCTTGCGGAAGCCGGCGCGGTCGCGTTCCAGGACGGCCTGAATATTCAGGATGTGGTTGGCGGTTAGCAGTCGTCTTGCGTGTACCGCCGTATACCCTTGCCACAGCGCTTCCCGATAGCGCAGCACTTCCTTGGCGGCTGGGTTGGTGGTGGCTTCGGGTGAGGCTTCGTCGCGGTACAGCTCGTCGTGAGTGGTGACGATGTTCTCAATGGCGGAACTGTCCTTGGCTTCCTGCATGCCGAGGGCATTGACCAGGATGGCCTGGTTGGGGATGGAGGCAGCTACGCCTTTGAGTTCGGCCAAGTGGCGGCTGGCGCTGGCCAGTTTTTTGAGGATGGCCGAGGTCTCGAAACGCGCGGCGGACAGGCTTTGTAGGGGCGGAAGATTGATCACTTGCTTTCCATGTCCAGCATGATGTGTATAGGAAAGTGACATTTTCTATACATATAGTAGCGGACTTGTATAGGACAGGCAGTGTTTTTGTGCCCGTTCCGAATTCTGAAGACGGCGCTGGCTATGGCCAGATACTTCGTTGCACTCAGGGTGAAAGGCTTTGGCGTGGACCTTCTTTCGCGGCTTGCGCGCTATTTGCCGATGCAAAAGCTCGCAAAAATCCGCCCCAGCAGATCCTCGCTGCTGAAGCGCCCGGTGATTTCGTCCAGGGCCTGCTGCGACAGGCGCAGCTCTTCGGCGATCAGTTCCGGGGACTCGTTTCTTGCGGCGTGGGCGCGGGCCAGGCGCAGGGAGGCTTTGGCCTGGTGCAGGGCGTCGAGGTGGCGGGCGCGGGCGGTGAACAAGCCTTCGGCGCCGGCGCTGGTGAAGCCGGCGGCGCGCTTGATTTCGGCCTTGAGCAGATCCAGGCCCTGACCGGCGGCGGCGGACAGGCGCAAGGTGACGCGGCCCTGCTCGTCCTGGCCGCGTTGCGGCGGGCGGGCGCTGAGGTCGCACTTGTTGAGCAGGAGCAGGGTTTCGATGTCCTGGGGGAGTTTGGCCAGGAGTCCGGCGTCGGCGGCGGTGAGGCCTTGCGGGTCTTCGGCCAGGAACAGGATCAGTTCGGCTTTTTCCAGCGCGCTCCAGGCGCGGCGCACGCCTTCGCGTTCGACCGGGTCGTCGCTGTCGCGCAGGCCGGCGGTGTCGATCACAGTGAGGGGCAGGCCGTCGATGGTGATGTGCTCGCGCAGCAGGTCGCGGGTGGTGCCGGCATGCGGCGAGACGATGGCGGCCTCGGCGCCGGCCAGGCGGTTGAGCAGGGTGGACTTGCCGACATTGGGGCGGCCGGCGATGGCGACGGTCATGCCTTCGCGCAGGCGGCGGCCATGGGCGGCTTCGCGGCTCAGGTCTTCGGTGATTTCGACCAGGCCGGCGATGCGTTCGTGCAAGGTCTGCGGCGTGATCCAGGGCACTTCTTCGTCGGCGAAATCCAGGGCGGCTTCGAGGTCGGCGCGCACGGCGATGAGTTCGTCGAGCAGGCCCTGCACGCGCCGGGAGAATTCGCCTTGCAGGGAATGCAGGGCGGCGCGGGCGGCGCTGCGGCTGGACGCGTCGATGAGGTCGGCCACGGCCTCGGCCTGGGCCAGGTCGATGCAGCCGTTGAGGAAGGCGCGCTCGGAGAATTCGCCGGGCCGCGCCGGGCGTGCGCCGGCGGCGCAGGCGGCTTGCAGCAGCAGGCCCAGCACCACCGGGCCGCCGTGGCCGTGCAGTTCCAGCACGTCCTCGCCGGTGTAGGATCGGGGTGAGGGGAAGTACAGCAGCAGGCCCTGGTCGACAGGCTGGCCGCTTGAGTCGCGGAAGCTGCGCAGCACGGCGCGGCGCGGGGGCGGCAGATCTCCGGCCAGGGCTTGGCAGATGCGCGGGGTGAGTGGGCCGGAGATGCGGACCATGCCGACGGCGCCGCGCCCCGGGGGGGTGGCGATGGCGGCGATGGTGTCGGGGGCGGCGGGCTTCATGCCCTGGAGTCTAAACCGCTTGGGGGGCTTCCCGGGTAACGCTTTGCGTTTCCAGGGCTACGTTGACTTGAGCCAAACGCCGGAGGCCACAGGCCGCCCTACTTTTTTTCGACCGCTTTGGTTTGCGGCGCGTCTTTCTTTCTCTGCTCGGCGCTTTCCATGCGCCTGGCGATGACCCATTGCTGCAGGATGTTGGTCAGGTTGCTGACCAGCCAGTACAGCACCAGGCCCACCGGGAAGAACAGGAACAGGCCGGTCAGGAAGATCGGCATGATGTTCATCATCTTGGCCTGGGTCGGGTCCATGGTGGCGGACTGGCCGGACATGCGCTGCTGCACCCACATGCTGATACCGTAGAGTACCGGAAGGATTTTGTACGGATCGGGGCCGGACAGGTCCTGCATCCACAGGGTGAAGGGGGCCTGGCGCAGTTCCACGCTCTGCTGCAGCACCCAGTACAGGGCGAAGAACACCGGCATCTGCACCAGCAGAGGCCAGCAGCCGGCGAGCGGGTTGAAGCCTTCCTTCTTGTACAGCTCCATCATGGCCTTGTTGAGGCGCTCGCGGTCGTCGCCGAAGCGTTCCTTCAGCTCGGCGATGCGCGGGCCGAACTTGCGCATCTTGGCGGCGGAGCGGTACTGCGCCTCGGACAGCTTGAAGAACAGCGCCTTCACCGTGAGGGTCAGCAGGATGATCGACCAGCCCCAGTTGCCGGTGAGCCGGTGGTAGAACGACAACACCAGGAAGATCGGCTTGGCCACCGGGGTGAGGATGCCGTAGTCCTCGACCAGGTCGAACTTGGGCGCCACCGCTTCCAGCGTGCCCTGCGACTCAGGGCCGATGTAGAGCCTGGCGTCGAAGCTGTGCTCGGCGCCGTCCGGCACCGGCGTCAGCGTGCCGATGTACTGGGCCTGGTAGAGCTGGCTGTTCGCGTTCCGGGTGCCGCTGAGCTCATCGCCCTGGTCCGGCGGCGGGATGATGGCGACGACGAAATAGTGCTCCAGCATGGCGATCCAACCGCCGGTCTGCTTGCTGTCGTAGGCGGCCTTGTCCAGGTCCTTGAAGGCCTTTTTCTTGTAGGCGTAGTCGCTGCTGCCGGGCTTGTCCTGCTGGTAGACGCCGATGCCGGCGAAGCCGGTGTTGCTGCGCATGAAGCTGGGCCCCGACTGCGCCGGCGGCGGCGTGCGCTGGTAGCGCAGGTAGGCGGTGGCCTGCAGCGGGCTGCCGCTGTGGTTGACCAGGCTCTGGCTGACCCCGATCTCGTAGCTGCCGCGCTTGAAGTGGAAGACCTTGCGCACCGTGTAGCCGGAAGGGTCGGCGTATTCCAGCGGCACGTCGAAGCTGTCGGTGCCTTCGGCCAGCGAGTAGGCGGCTTGCGGGGCGGTAAAGCTGGACTGGCTGCCGCTGAGGGGCTTTTCGGAGCCGGCGATGCCGCTCTGCAGGATGAACAGCTGGCCGTCGCGGTCGTCGAGCAGGGCCAGCTTGCGGTCGGGGTCCTTGCGGTCGGCGGGGTAGTTCTTGAGCTCCACCCGGCGCAGCTCGCCGCCGGCCAGGGCGATGTCGACGCTCAGCAGGTCGGTCTGCACCTGGACGTGCTGGGTGCTCAGACTCGCCGCCGGCGCCGCGTCCGCTACGGCGGCCGGGGCCGCGGCAGGGCCGCCGGTGTTGGCGCTGGCCGTGGTGCCGCTGGCGGCCATGCCGGCCGGCGCTGCGGGCTTGGCATAGTCGGTTTGCCAGGCCTGGTAGATCAGGAACAGGAACAGGCCCATGAAGGCGACCAGCACCATGCGGCGGTTTTCCATTGGGAGGCTCTAGCTGGAAATTCTCAAGAAGCGAGATGGTCCGGGCAGTCCGGCACGGGGTCGAGCCCGCCCGGGTGCAGGGGGTGGCAGCGGGCGATGCGGCGCAAGGCCAGCCAGCCGCCCTTGACCGGACCATGAACTTGTATGGCCTGCGCGGCGTAATGCGAGCAGCTGGGGTAAAAACGGCAGCACGGCCCGAGCAGCGGGCTCAGGAAGCGCTGATAGGCGTGGATCAGTCCAACCAGAAAGCTGGCTACGTAAGCTTGCCACCGCATCGATCGATCACCTTGAGCCAGATCTCCGCCAGGGTGGCGCGCAGCTGCTGCTTGTCTATTTGATGCAGCCCGGGCATGCCGTAGAACACCAGGTCCACCGCGGGCAGCCGCTGCCGATTGTGCCGGAAGTTCTCGCGGATCAGGCGCTTGACCCGGTTGCGGTCCACCGCCCGGGGCGCCGCCTTGCGGGCGATGGCCAAGCCCAGGCGCGCGCTGCCGGTACCATTGTCCGGCCGGCACACGGCGGCCAGCGGCGGCCGCGTGATCCTGAAACCCTTGGCGAAAGCCAGCTTGAATTCGGCGGGCTGGCGGATGCGGACGCGCCGCTGCAGCTGGGCGCCAGGCGATCCCGTCCCCTCAGGCAACTCCCCGAGCAGCTTAGGGGATGAGACGGGCGCGGCCCTTGGCGCGACGGCGCGCGAGCACCAGACGGCCGCCCTTGGTGGCCATGCGGGCGCGGAAACCGTGGGTGCGCTTGCGCCGCAGGGTATGCGGCTGGAACGTACGTTTCATGACTGCTTGCTCGAGCGGGACAAAAGAGAGCTAGTTTATAGGCTTGGCGGCGCGGCAGGCAACAGCGGGGCCAAAAATAGATGTCTTGAAGATGTCTTGGCCGTTGCTTATTTGAACAGTCCGAGCCAAGGATGGCTCGGACTGCGTCAGGACGACATACAAATCAACACTACATTTTGACCTGTGGATAAGTCACCGGCGAACGGCTAGACTCGTCGTCCAAAAAAACGAAAGAGTGGGAAGGGTCTGGAATGTTGAGAGAAGACCTCTGGGACCGCTGCTTGGAGCGCCTTGAAGCGGAACTTCCCGGCAAGGAAATCGGCACCTGGATCAGACCCTTGCGCGCCGTGGTGTCGGCGGACCAGGTGACGCTGCTGGCGCCGAACCGGGTGGTGATGGAACGCGTGCGCACCGACTTCCTGCAGAAGATCCAGCGCGCGATGTCGAGCCTGGCGACCTATGACCTGACCGTCAACATCGCGGTGGGCAGCGCCGGCGAGGGCCGCGCCGCCGGCTCGGGCAACGCCACCGGCGCAGCG
>CAJCJI010000222.1 GCA_903970595.1 Verrucomicrobiota bacterium | reverse complement strand
CCCGCCTCGGTCGGGGCCACGCTGCGGGTGGTGCGGGTCAGCAGCCGCAGCTTGAGCCGCGCTTCCAGGCCGCGCATGGTGTGGCTGAGCGCGGACGGCGACACGCCCAGCCGGGCGGCGGCGCGGGTGAAGCTGCGCTCGCGCGCCACGGCGATGAAGGCGAGCAGGTCGTCGAGGCTGTGGCGGGACATTGATGATAAATCCTCATAAGTCCATTCGTATTTTACCACTTTATCGCAGAGGCGCCGGCCGGTAGATTGTCCGCATCGCCCGCTGCCGGACCGGCCGCAGGCAGGACATGGAAACCGCCGCAGGCACACGCGGCATCAGGAGACGGCAATGCACAAGCGCAAACTCGGCAACAGTAATCTGGAAGTTTCGGCCCTCGGCCTGGGCTGCATGGGCATGAGCATGAGCTACGGCCTGCCTATGGAGAAGCCGGCGGCGATCGCGCTGATCCGCGCGGCGGTCGAGCGCGGCGTGACGTTCTTCGATACCGCCGAGGTCTACGGGCCCTTTGTCAACGAGGAACTGGTGGGCGAGGCGCTGGCGCCGTTCCGCGGCCAGGTGGTGATCGCGACCAAGTTCGGCTTCAACATCGATCCGGGCAAGCGGCTGCAGAGCGGCCTGAACAGCCGGCCGGAGCACATCCGGCAGGTGGCGGAGGCCTCGCTCAAGCGGCTCAAGGTCGATGCCATCGACCTGTTCTACCAGCACCGGGTGGACCCGGAAGTGCCGATCGAGGATGTCGCCGGCGCGGTCAAGGCGCTGATCGCGCAGGGCAAGGTCAAGCACTTCGGCCTGTCGGAGCCGGGGGTGCAGACCGTGCGCCGCGCCCATGCGGTGCAGCCGGTCACGGCGATCCAGAGCGAATACTCGCTGTGGTGGCGCGAGCCGGAGCAGGAGCTGTTGCCCGCGCTGGAAGAGCTGGGCATCGGCTTCGTGCCGTTCAGCCCGCTGGGCAAGGGCTTCCTCACCGGCGCCATCGACGAGAACACGCAGTTCGTCAGCACCGACTTCCGCAACGTGGTGCCGCGCTTCAATGCCGAGGCGCGCAAGGCCAACCTGGCCGTGGTGGAGCCGCTGCGCCGCATCGCCGCGCGCAGGCAGGTCACCCCGGCGCAGATCGCCCTGGCCTGGCTGCTGGCGCAAAAGCCCTGGATCGTGCCCATCCCCGGCACCACCAAGCTGAACCGGCTGGACGAGAACAATGCCGCCGCCGACCTGCAGCTGAGCGCTGCGGACCTGCAGGAAATCGAGCAGGCGGTGTCCCAGATCAGCCTGCAGGGTGAGCGCTATCCTGAGGCTCTGCTGAAAATGGTCGGGCGCTGAACGCGCTAAGAGGAGAGGTGCCCATGTCCGACGAACCCAATACCGCGCGCAAGGCTTTCGGCGACGTCGCGCCGGCGCTGGCGGAGATCACCGACAAGGTGCTGTTCGGCGATGTGTGGAAGCGCCCGGGCTTGTCGCCGCGGGATCGCAGCCTGGTCACGGTGGCCAGCCTCGTCGCGCTGTACCGTACCAACGAGCTGCCGTTTCATCTGAATCGGGCGCTGGAGAACGGCGTGAGCCGGGAGGAGTTGATCGAGCTGATCACGCACCTGGCGTTCTATTCCGGCTGGCCGACGGCGAGCACGGCGCTTACGATTGCGCGGCGGGTGTTTGAGGAGGCGGGGGTGTGAAGGCTTGAGAGGCGCCGTTGCGCGTATCGGTCAAAAGCCGGCGGCCATGGGCCGCCCTACAAAAGCCGTTACTGAGCACGGGGCTAGCCCAGTGAGTGGCCCTCGCTCGCATCGAGGCAATACACCGCGAACGCATCTGCAAGATCCTTTTGAAACCGCTTGAGGTCAAAGCCACGAAGTTGTCGCTTGCCCGCCAGGCACGCAGTCGAGTTTTGTACGACGGCCAGTACCTGGCGGGCAGCTTCAATTTGTGAATCGGCGCGCATCTCCTCGAAGCTTGGTCGAACAGCGTAGTGCCCAACGTTCATCTTGGGCTCACTCGGGCCGAGGCCGGCTAGTGACCGTGGTGACACGCGTTTCTGGAATCGAAATGGCCATGGCGCACGGTCAGGGATGTTTATTCCGTATTCGTGAACCTGAACCTCAATCCAGAGATGCTCCATTGGGCCGCCATAATCGCGCCCCGAAAGCGCGCGACCCACTTCGTCAAACCATGGGCGCAAGGTGTCGGACAGCGGGGTCATTTCTCCCACGTCAAAGATGTACAGATTCATATATTTTAGTGGGCTAGACGCTGTGCTTCACCGGCGGCAGTAATCCGCGCGGTGGAAGCGACAGTTATCCTGGCAATCATTCGCGAACGCCGCCTCTGAACGTTTCATACGTACTCCATTGCGGGTCCGGAGCCATGTGGACTTGGATAGGAAATGGCGCCTTGCCGGCAAGTGCCTGGTTTAGTCGGCGCATAAAACCGTCTTCGGACTTTACGTAAAATGTCCATTCCCGCAGGTTTTCACCGGTAGAAACTAATGCAAGCGTTGCAAAGCCGTCCTTTTCAAGGACTGGACTCAGCGCATCTTCCATTGCGTCCATGCGCTCGCGCTCTTCCAGTGCTGGCATTCCCCTGTCCGATTGATATTTCCAAACGAGAATGGCCCGTTCCGGTTGAGTGGCTCGGTTGAAATCAGGGCTGAACTCTTTGATGTAACGGAAGATGATCACTCTGCCGTTGCTTTGATTCCTAGATGTAGCGGTCGCCCAAACCTGAGCCTGCGCAGTGATCGACATGGTGAATCCGATAACAATTAGCAAGTGTAGGGAGGAATCAAATTTAGGCGCCTTAGGCGAAGCTGAGCGTATCCGCGCGGGCAAAACAACAGACCGAGTGGGCAGATGAAGCTTGCCCACTCGACTCTTGAGCCATTTAACCAGCCAGTCGCCTCTAACCATATTTAGTTCGATTCTGAGAGGTTGATTGATAAACCAGCTGTCTGACAAGACGAAACTAGGCGAGCAGTTTGAATGCTAACCACCAACGAGCAGGCAACGCCAATATGAAAGACCCGTGAAGCAAGCCCCATGAATTGAAAACGGGCCATTGCAGTCGATCAAACAGTTCACCGATGCACAGCATAAAGGCGAAGCCAATAACGCAGGGCACCAGCACACTGAGAATCTTCTTCATCTCGATGCCAAACGCAGGCGTTCAATCGACAGCCATAGCTGTTTATGGGCGGTCATTTGGAGCGCATTGTTGGACCTAATCATGTCCGGCGCCCCAACAATTTAGGTTCCTCATAATTACCACCGCTGTCTTCAACCAGCTTTTTTACGAATGCGGATAATGTGTCGAATTGATTCAGCGAATTATCAATCTTGAACACTGTGCCAGTTCTGCCAACAATTCTGAGGCATCGCCCGCCTTTCGGTGCAAGCACGATCCCAGCGGACTTGATGTCCAAAAATCGAATCTCCCGGCTATGAAAAAGAGATCGAGATTGAATGCTGCTTTCGTTGAGTGACACCCGAAGTGTTTTCCACTCTATGTATATGGCGGCCAAAAATAGACCAACTATTGCGTTGGTAAAGAAGGAAGGCGGTTCTTTTACGTGAGTTGCCAGATACGCATATGCGACCCCGAGAACTACGACTATCCAGGAAAAGCGATAGTAAAACGTTCTTGGAGTAATCACTTCGGAATTCATTTTGAAGTCATTTGGGTGCGACGGCGGCCTCAGCTTCGGACCTGCTGCGGCGAAGTGGAGAAAGGACGTCCGGCAAAAGCGATAGTTGGGCATTGAATCATATCTACGGCCATATCCAGATTAACATTTCAATGGCGATTGACTTGCGTCCAGTAAACCCGGCAATCAGCAAGTCACTGCCTAGCTCAGCCATTGAGAGGGTCAACGACAATGCGCCCCAGTTGAATCCGTAGCGATATAGCGCCCATATTCCCGCGCACGCAAGGAATATTGCCAGTGTGCCGACCAATACGGCGGCGGATCTTATTCCAACCGGGGGTTCCTCTTTCTTGCTCATTTGTTCTACTCGACTCGACACCCTAGCTCAGCCGACGGACGCCGGCGCCGCCAGTGGCGGGTCAGCTGGAGCGGCTGATTGGGCGTCAGCATTGCCGAGCTTAAACGAGAATTCGGCATGGCTTTGCATTTTGTCTACACATCGCCCTTGGGAAGCAGGAACGTACACAGCAGAACACACGCGCCGAGAACGATGAACACCGAGAAGAAGGCCGCGTTCGTGTACAGCACCGCGCTGACTCCGAAGGAGAGATAAAACAGGCCAATAATGCCCAGAATGAAGGGTTGCGCTTTGCGGCCCATACGCAGCTCGCGCCATTGCCAGAGAACGAGCATACCCAACACCGCCATGCACCCACCGGCGAAATGCCAGACGACGAGTATTTCCCTGGCCAGATCGGGAGGGAATGATCGATTTGACAGCGCGGCCTGCACTTTGGCGACTCCACCGAAGCTGTGCCCGATGCTGCCCAGCGCGATGACGAGCCCGGCAAACAGCAACAATATGGAGACTAACTTTTGTTTCATACGACAACCTCGATGGATATTGAAGGTGCGCAACCAGAACTGGACGGATCAATTGCGGCAAATAATTGCTGCATTTAGGCGGTATTCCCCGTACGATAAATCAGTAAAGCACAGGTTTCACAGGTCTCAATCGATGCTGCTCCCGAACTGAACCGCAAGAGCCATGACTCCCGTTGGCTTCACTCTACCTTCACTTAAACCCGGTGTGCCAGTTCAGCTTCGAGACGCGATTTGCCGAGCCATCCTTTCAGATTGCCGGTTCCAGCATGTGCAGGGTGGGCAGCAAAAATAGGCGCCTCAGGCGAAGAGCGCCACCCTACGCCGGCTGCAACCGCCTGATATTTTCATCAATTGCTTCCACCCACTCTGCGTGCTCCACCTCTACAACTGCGAGGTTGCGGGACGAAGATCCGCTCGATATCACAACGTCAGGATGAATCTCCCGATACAAGCGAAGGCTGTTTGCCAGGGCGCCGGCGCTTCCTCCCGCGCTGGCGAAGAATAGCGTTTCCCAACGGCCATTGCTCCGAAGCAGGGTGTCTCCCGTGAAGAGATAGGTCAATCCGCGCGGAGATTCGTATAGAAATGAAATGCTTCCTATCGTGTGGCCAGGCGTCGGGATGACCTCTATTCCCGCGAAGTGTCTCTTGCGCTCCGAAAACACAACATCCACTTCGCATGAGCCTTCAATGGCAGTCAACTCGTCGTATCCGCAGCACAAGGCGGAGCCGAATCGCTGCTTGATGGTTTTCAGCGAAGCTCCAACTTCGTCGCGATGGCTTAAATACTGATACTTTATGCCCCCAAGATCGGCCATATGCTGGATTTCGGCTTCATGGCCCGTGTTATAGAAAAGGACGTTGCCTGCGTCGCAGCGCAGAAAGTAGGCGTGGGTGTTCAATCTGGGAAAAGGATGCGATACATCCGTCTGCCACAGGTTGTCGTAGAGTTGTTTCATGTGGATACATCAGCACCGGTTGGCACAAGCCGGGTGGGCAGATGAAGCCTGCCCACCCGCTGCTAGCATGACATGCTGTCCTGCTGCAGGCCGCAATGGCGACAATCGCGCCACTTCTTCTGCCTTTCCATATACCCCTTCCGCTGCAGATTCCAATAGTAAAGCTGGCCGCAGCGCGGACACCGAAATCGATTCAGCCATACCCCAACAAGCATATAGCCTGTAAACCAAATCGGAATGGCTAGAAGGCTTGCAGATGGCGCCAGCCATGATTTTTTCGACAAATATGCAGCCGCAATGATGATCGGGATTCCGGCGATCTGCGTCGCCTTAAATGTTGTAAATCTCAGTTTTCGGTCCCGCCATGCCGCCGCGTAGCGTGTCGGTTCGTCCACCTTCAGGCCCTACGCTTTGCTTCATCGAAGCGCGTAGGGCGTTCGATTAAAGCGATTGTTGGACCGTTGCTGGTCAGATGTTCGCGGTGGTTCACATTCTCATCCTAAAGTACGTGTAGAGGTGGGCACCAAAAGTAGGCGCCTTGGGCGAAGCGAAACGTGCCCACGCTGGCCAACCGCAAAGCCGCGTGGGCAGATTAAGCCTGCCCACCCTTGCTACGCTTGCTGGACTCTACTTCGTGACATTGACATCGGCCTTAGCAGTAAAGCGATGCGGCGGCAAAGGATAGTTCGTCTTGCTCGCTGACTCAATGATGCACTCCGAGAAGCTGCCCTCAGGAAGCACTATTGTCTGACCGCGATTGCCGTCCTCTTCAACCACAAAGTATGCCGTGACTAATCCTCGAAATGGCTTACTGGGCGGCAAACACTTTTGGAGGATCTTCGCGCCCTCAAAGAACTTCTGAATTGCCTTTAATTCGTATTCCTTCCCGTCCGACGATGCTGTATCAATCGCATTTTGGCGAGAAAGCCTGTCCAGTTCGTCTGGATCAACCAATTCGTAGAACCGCGCACTCTTGTCTGCCTTCCATTCGAACCGATAAATTGGCCTAAGGCTATTGGTTTTTTCATTGCTGCGCGCTGGGCGCAAAATCGTTTGGCCGGGAGAAGACACGTCAAACAGAACTGGAATACCTGGTTCAACGCCGGCCTTGATTTCGACCTTAGCGCCCGGAGTGTTAAGGGGTTGGCGTCCATAAAACGAGAAGTCCAGAGCGTACGCCGAAGCCGATATGAGTGAACTAGCGGAGAGAATACCCGTAGCGACACGAAGATTTATAACAGAGCGGCCCAACACAGAAGTGGGCAGCGGCCTGCGTGAAGAGGCCTTAGCTGCAGTGGTCGCATCAGGTCCCGTCCACTTCAACCGTAGCTTAGACACTGGTTATCTCGAGCCATAGCCGTTTTGCATCGTTAGCAGAACGTCAGACTTGGATTTGAGGCTTCCAGTGCTCGCCTTCCATTGCAACGATCTCAAGAGTGGAATCCTGGAATGTGAATACATAGTGCACTTTATCTTTCATGAAACGCGCGCGGTCATGTCGAGGATGAACAGAGTTTCTTTTCTCAAGCTCCTGGACCCACGGAGAATTCTCAATTTTGTGCACGCTATAGAACTTGAGCCCCAGCTTTGCTAAGGGGTGTCCACCAAGCGCCTCGTCATTGGGCGCTCCAAATTGAAAGATGCTCACTAATGGAAATGCGATGACAGCAATGGTGTCATTCTCCGCTTCATACCGAAGCATAAGCTTTCTTTCATCGGCGTAGACGACAGCCTCAGAAACGCTTGAGGGCCGAGGCCACGTTTCAAGCAATACGACTGCAGGAGTAGTCATATGTCTAACGAATAGTCGTTTATCCGCCACGCCGGCACGAGATGCCGGCGTGGCGGATCACTGGTTGCGTGGGGGATAAACGCCGTTGGACGAAACCGCCGGCGCCGAAGGTGGCTACCTTGGGGATTGCTTCACGACAGCCTGCCTGAGGGAAGGCGCGGCAGTTATTCTGTCCACGTTCAAGCATCGCGATAACGGCCCCCGGCGTCCGATCTGGCGTCTGCGTCGATGGCATTGACTTTGGCAGGCGGCCGGAATGCCGTCAATTTTCTGCGTCGGGGCAGCCGGGTTCCTCCCGGCCAGGGCTGGCATTGCGGTTTGGGTCGGCAAATCCGGCCAGATCATGGCGGCCCTCGTGCGGGTGGCAAACTGGCCGTGAGTCTCAGGGTGCCGCCGCAGTCCGGACAGCGGTGGATATCGACGTCTGCCACCCGTAGCCAGAAGGCTTCGACCGATTCGGGCTCCTTCGGAGGCGGCGCCACGACCTGCAGCTGCTCCCGGCACTGCGCCAGCTTGTCCTGCTTGCAGCGGCTGGCGGTCAGCCCGTAGTGCCGCAGACGCTGGAATCCGGGAGGCAGCACGTGCTGCAGGTAGCGGTGGAGGAATTCCGTACCCGGCAGCGTCAGGACTTTGCGTTCGCTGCGATCGGCGCCGCGTCGCACCCGAAACCGCACCCGGTCGGCCGTGACAGAGATCAGGCGCTGCTCCGAAATGGCGATGCGGTGGGTGTAGCGCCCCAGATACGCCAGCACCTGCGCCGGCCCACCGAAGGGCGGCTTGGCATACACCACCCACTCCGGTTTGCGCAGGTCCGCCAGAAAGGCCTTCCATTGCGCCGCGTCCTGGGTCCAGGCGCTGCTGCGGAAAAGTCCAGCCTCGTGCGCTTCGGTCAACGCTTGCAGGTATTTCCCCCGAAACACCCGCGACAGCGCCCGGACCGGAAACAGGAAGCCGCGTTTGGCGCTGACCCACTTTCCGCTTTCCGTCAAAGCGCCGCCAGTGACCACGCCATGCACGTGGATATGCCGGGACAGGTCCTGTGCCCAGGTGTGCAGCACCAGGGTGATGCCGACCGTCCCATCCAGCCGGGCCGGATCGCGCCCGAAAGTCAGCAGGGTTTGAGACGCACTCCGGAACAGCGTGTCGTACAGCCAGCGGGTGTGCTGCGGCAGCAGCCGGTGCAAACGGTGTGGCAGGGTGAAGACCAGGTGGAAATACGGCACCGGCAGCAACTCGACGACCCGGGCGTCGATCCAGTGCTCCTTGGCCCGCGTCTGGCAGCGCGGGCAGTGCCGGTTGCGGCAGGAGTGATAGACATACCGACAACTGCCACAGTCGTCGCACACCTGCAGCTGCCCACCCAGCGCTGCCGTGCGGCAGGTGGTAATGGCCCGGCACACCTTACGCTGCGGCACGGTGATGCCGAATTGCCCGGCGCAGGCGTCTGCGTACCGGCTGACCACCTGCGCCAGGGTCGGACGACCCGGCGCGACCACGGCGTGCTACTCCAGTCGGAGCAGATCCAGGGCGGCAGCACTTCCCTTCAGGTGGGATTGCGTCAGATGCAGATAACGCTGGGTCGTCGACAGCCAGGCATGACCCATGAACTGCTGGATCGTATGCACATCGATGCCTGCCTCCAGAAGATGCGTGGCGAACGCGTGGCGCAAGGCGTGGATACCGCCTTTCTTGCTGATGCCCGTTTTCTTCTTGGCCTGGTAATAGGCCCGCTGCGCCGTGTCCACGATGATCGGCCGATCTGCCCTTGAACTGGCAAACATCCACACCGACCGCGGACGAACCGCACGCCAATATTCCCGCAGGTGCGCCAGCAATCCGGCCGACAGCACGGTATAGCGATCCCGCGCACCCTTGCCCTGCTCGATGCGCAAGGTCATCCGGCTGCTGTCGATATCCGACCACTTCAGCGCGGCGACTTCCGATACCCGCAGTCCCGCCGCATAGGTCGTCCGCAACAGCAATTGATGATCGAGCCGCTTCGGCGCTTCCAGCAGCCGCATCACTTCGCCGCGACTGAGAATCTCCGGCCGCCGTTGCGGAGGGCGACCATGCGGAATCGACAGCGCGAACGCGCCCCGCTTCAGGGTCACCCCATAGAAAAAGCGGAACGCACAGATCGATTGGTTACAGTAGCTCCAGGACATCTTTCGATCGAGCATCTGCAGGAGAAACCGCTGTAGCTGCTCGATGGTCAATCGATCCGGCGGGCATTTGTAGTGCCGGGCCAGAACCGCCACCGCATTGATGTAGGTTTCCTGCGTGCGCGCCGACAGACCGCGCAGCTTCATGTCCTGCTGCATCTGCAAACGGAGTGGATGCATGGCACTTCCTCGTCGAACGGGAAGATTCCCGTGACGAGAAAGCTAAAAAGATAGTCTCAAACAGGAGAGAACAACCTCACCAAGCACCCTACCGCGATAGCGGTTTAGTTCAAC
>CAJCJI010000221.1 GCA_903970595.1 Verrucomicrobiota bacterium | reverse complement strand
AGATGGCCGTCGCCATCGAGCTTGTACACGGTGACATCGCTGATATGATCCTCGCTTTGCAGCTTGCCGATCCGCACCACCTGATCGGCATCCGGCAGCCACACCGACTTGCCGCTGTTGCCGCTTTCGCCGCGGGAGTGGTCGCGCAGCTCGGTCGCGGCCGCCTCGCTGGCCGGAGCCAGCCAGTCGCCGAGGAAGAAGGCGAAGATCGCCAGCCCCACTCCGGCAACCAGGGTGGCCCCGCCGATGCGCGCCATGGACACGCCGGAGGCGCGCATCGCGGTCAGTTCGCCGCTGCGGGCCAGGGCGCCGATGCCCATCAGCGTGCCGAGCAGGGCGACGATCGGCATCAGGATGTAGAGGCTGTTGGGAATCATCAGGGCGCTGTATTCCAGCACCTGCAGCACGCCATAGCCGCCCTTGCCGGTTTCGTTGACGTCCGAGATGAACACCACCAGGGTGTAAATCGTCACCAGCCCGAGGGCGACGATACCGGTCAGCTCCAGCACATGTTGGATGACGTAACGGTCGAGGCGGTTCATGGCGGGATGCGGGAGGCGAGAGGCGAGAGGCGGCGGAAACGAAAAGACTGCGGCACAACACAGGGCTTGCAGGCGACGTCGGCCTTGCTTTGCCGTTGCGCCTCCCGCCTCCCGCCTCCCGCCTCCCGCGCGCTCATCTCACCCACCCCTGCCGCCGCGCAATCAGCCACAGTGCGACGCTCAGCATCAGCCCGTGCACCCACCACAGGCCCAGCACGGGCGAAATCTTTCCCTTGGCGACCCAGGTTGCGGCAAAACTGATCAGGTTCAGATACACCAGGATGGCGAGGATGCCCAGCACCAGCTTGCCGTATCGTCCCTGGCGCGGCCGCAGGTGCGACAGCGGCACCGCCAGCAGCGCCAGGATCAGCACCGAAAGCGGCGCAGCGAGGCGCGATTGCAGCTCGGCCTGGTCGCCGGGGTCGGCACTGCCCATCAGCTCGGTGGTGGCGCTGAGCACGCGCTGGTTGTTGATGTAGTCGAATGCCGGAGGCGACAGGCGCAGGTCCAGTTCCTTGAACTTGACCACATCGTATTCGGCCGATCCGGGGGTGCCTGAGTAGCGGTAGCCATCGTAGAGCCGCACCGAGCGATCGCCGTTGCCGGGGTCGCTGCGCTGGTCGCCGTGATCGGCGACCACCACGCTGGCGCCATGGGCGTCCTCGATCTGCGCGAATACCCTGCCGAAGCGGGTGCCGTCGGAATTCATCGAGGCCGTATAAAACACCGCCTTGCCGCCGGCGGTCGGCTTGAACTGGCCCGGCTCGAACGGCGTGTATTGCACCAGCCGCTTGGCATCCTTGACCAGGTAGTCGGCCTGGCGTCCGGCCCAGGGGCCGACGGCGAACGACAAGGCCGCGGTCAGCAGGGCCAGCAGCGCCGCCAGCCACAGGAACGGCCGGAACAGGCGACCGAGTCCCACGCCGCAGCCGGTCATGGCCGCGATTTCGTTGTCGCTGTACAGACGGCCCAGGGAGAGCATGATGGCCAGCAGCAGGGAGGCGGGAATCAGGATGACCAGATAGCGCAGGGTCGACAGCATCACCACCTGCAGCAGCAGGTCCCGCGGCAATTCGCCCTTGGCGGCGATGCCCAGGACACTGGCGAAACGGGTGGACAGCATGATGGCGAGCAGCACCACGGTGACCGCCAGCCAGGCGGTCCCCGCTTCACGCATCAGATATCGGTCGAGCACGCGGCGGTTCATCGGCCTGCGAGTTTAACGCGCGGCGCGGACCGCGTGGGTTTTGCCGGCAATCCCGATGCGGATGGACGAATATCCCCGCCGAATCCGCAGATGCTCAACAATTGTGCGTTTTGTGCGCGTACACGGCCCGCGGCGGCCGGTCCTCGTCTGGCAAATTGCCGGGAATGGCTTACAATCAGCGCCGCATCAAAAATCTTCCGCAAAGTTCAGGAAATGCCTCCTGCAGGCGCCGCCGCAACCGGCCCGCGGGCTGGCTGTTTATCGAACTACGGTGGGAGCAAACCGTTTTCAAGCGATCCGCCGTAGCTTCGGCGGGATTTCAGGGAAAAAATGGAATATTTCGTAAAAAGCGGCAACCCGGAGAAACAGCGTGTCGCCTGCGTGGTGGTGGGCATATTCGACCGGCGCAACCCCACGGAAGCGGCTGCGACCATCGACCAGGCCACCGGCGGAGTCGTGGGCAGCATCATGCGCCGCGGCGACATGGACGGGAAGCTGGGCCAGACCCTGGTTCTGCACAATCTGACGGGGGTGTTCTGCGACCGCATCATGCTGGTCGGCCTGGGCCGCGAGCGCGACCTGGACGAAGCGGCATTCCGCAAGGCGCACGTCGCCACGGCGCGGGCTCTGCGCGCCACCGGCGCCATTGACGCGGTGGTCTATCTGACCCACCTGGCGGTAAAGGGCCGCGACTTCCACTGGAACGTGCAGCAGGCCACCCTGGCGATGGAAAACGAGGCCTACCGCTTCGATGCCATGCGCGGCGAGCGGGCGCGCGAAGACCTGCCCAAGCCGAAAATGGAGCGCCTGACCTTCGACGTGCCCCGCCGCAGCGATCTGCCGGCCGGCGAGAGGGGTTTGGTGGAAGCACAGGCCATCGCCCTCGGCGTGGCCCTGACCAAGGACCTGGCTAACCTTCCGGGCAATTTCTGCACCCCAGGCTACCTGGCGGACCAGGCGCTGAAACTGGCCGATGCCTACCGCTTCAAGGCCAAGGTGCTGGAACAGGCCGAAATGGAAAAGCTCGGCATGGGCGCCCTGCTGGCGGTGGCCCGGGGCAGCAGCCAGGCGCCCAAGCTGATCGTGCTGGAGTACCTCAAGGGACCCAAGGGCGAGGCGCCCATCGCCCTGGTCGGCAAGGGGCTCACCTTCGATGCCGGCGGCATCTCGATCAAGCCGGCCGCACAGATGGACGAGATGAAGTTCGATATGTGCGGCGGCGCCACGGTGCTCGGCACCTTCGCCGCGGCGGCCGAACTGAAATTGCCCCTCAACCTGGTGGGCATCATCCCCGCCACCGAGAACCTGATCAACGGCGAAGCGGTCAAGCCGGGCGACATCGTTACCAGCATGGCCGGCATCACCATCGAAGTGCTCAATACCGACGCCGAAGGGCGGCTGATCCTGTGCGACGCGCTGACCTACGCCGAACAGACCTTCCACCCGGCGGTGTGCATCGACATGGCCACCCTGACCGGCGCCTGCGTCGTCGCCCTGGGCAGCCAGGCTTCCGGCCTGTTCGCCAACCAGTCCGGCCTGGCGCGGGCGCTGCTGAGCGCCGGCGAGCAGATCGGCGACCGCGCCTGGGAACTGCCGCTGTGGCCGGAATACGAGCCGCAGATCAAGAGCGAGTTCGCCGACATCGCGAATATCGCAACCGTGGGCGGCCGCGAAGCCGGCGCCATCATCGGCGCCACCTTCCTGCACAAATTCACCAAGAAGCTGAAGTGGGCGCACCTGGACATCGCCGGCACCGCCTGGACCGGCAAAAAAGCCAGCGGACGGCCGGTGCCCTTGCTGGTGCAGTACCTGCTCAATTACGCGGCCAAGCATGAGGAAGCCTGAAGCAGTGGTCGGTGAATAGTGATTAGTGACTAGTAAAAGCACGAAAGGCGACAATCCTCATTACTAACCGCTATTCACTAACCACTAATCACTGTCTCTTCAATGACCCGTATCGATTTCTACATCCTCCCGGAAGGCGGCAAACCGCCTGAAGGCGCGGTCATGACCGCCTGCAAGCTGTGCGACAAGGCGACGGCCGGCGGCCAGCGCGTCTATGTGTACGCACCCGACGGCGCGGTGGCCAATGGCGTCGACAGCCTGCTGTGGAGCTTCCGCCAAGGCAGTTTCATCGCGCACGAACGGCTGGGCGCGCCCTTGCAGGAACCGCAGCCGGCGGTGCTGATCGGCGATGCCGAGCCGCCGGAAAGCCACCACGGGGTGATGATCAACCTGGGACTCGAGGTGCCGCCCTTCTTCAGTTCTTTCGAGCGCGTGCTGGAAATAGTCGACGGCGATACCGCCCAGCGCGCAAAATCACGCGAACGCTACAAGTTCTACCGCGACCGCGGTTACGAACTGGCCTCCCATAACCTTTAGGTCCTGAGCATCCCATGAGTTCATCCATTGCCCGCGGCGGCGCCCGGCTCGCCGCAGGGCTGGCAGCCAGCTTGCTGTTCGCAGGCTGCAGCTACCTGCATGACACCTTCAACCAGACGATCGATCCGAACACCAGCGATCGCCTGCACGGCAGCGTGCCGATCGGCACCCCGATGACCACCGCCGAGGCGCGCCTGTCCTCGCAGGGCTTCAACTGCGACATGCGCGGCGGCAACTTCACCGACGAGCATGGCCGCAGCCGCAGCGCGCCGAGTTTCCTGTCCTGCGTCAGGCGCGCCGGGCAGCTGAGCTTTGCCTGCGAGAACCGCGACCAGGTGGTGGTGGTGCCCAACGGCGGGGTCGTCGACGAGGTCGACGTGGTGCGCGGCCCCGATTGCGACCGCACGCCCGGACCTTCGCTGACCCCGCCGAACTCGGCGGATTGAGGTGCCGCGCGGCCCAGCCGGGTGGCCGGGCCGCGCTAAAATCGCATTTCAATTCCCACTGCATTGGCCAGGCGGCACCTGGGCCCGTTGCCGGAACAATAATCATGGAAAAGAACTTCGACCCCCACGCCGTCGAGGCACGCTGGCGCGACACCTGGGAGCGCAACGGCTGGTTCGCCCCGCAGGGCGGCGGCGCGCCCTACTCCATCATGATCCCGCCGCCGAACGTCACCGGCACGCTGCACATGGGGCACGCCTTCCAGCACACCATCATGGATGCGCTGACCCGCTACCACCGCATGCGGGGCGAGGACACCCTGTGGCAGCCGGGCACGGACCACGCCGGCATCGCCACGCAGATGGTGGTGGAGCGCAACCTCAAGCTCCAGGGCAGTTCGCGCCTCGACCTCGGCCGCGAGAAGTTTGTCGAAAAGGTCTGGGAATGGAAGAAGCAGTCCGGCGACACCATTACCCGTCAGATCCGCCGCATGGGCAATTCGGTGGACTGGAGCCGCGAGCGCTTCACCATGGACGAGGCCTACTCGACCGCCGTCACCGAGCACTTCGTGCGGCTCTACGAAGAGGGCCTGATCTACCGCGGCAAGCGCCTGGTCAACTGGGACCCGGTACTGCAGACGGCCATCTCCGATCTTGAGGTGGTGCAGGAGGAGGAGAGCGGCAAGCTGTGGCATTTGCGCTATCCGCTGGCCGGCGGCGCGAAGACGCAGGACGGCAAGGATTACATCGTGGTCGCCACCACGCGGCCGGAAACCATGCTGGGCGATACGGCGGTGGCGGTGCACCCGGAGGATGAGCGTTACAAGCACTTGGTTGGCGGGAATGTGCTATTGCCCTTATCCGATCGCGAAATTCCCATCGTTGCGGATGACTACGTCGACCGCGAGTTCGGCACCGGCTGCGTCAAGATCACGCCGGCGCACGACTTCAACGACTACGCCCTGGGACAGCGGCACAAGCTGCTGCTGATCAATATCTTCACGCCCACGGCCGCGATCAACGAGGAGGCGCCTGCCGCGTATCGCGGCATGGATCGATTCGCCGCGCGCAAGCGCGTGATCGCCGACCTGGAGGCGCTGGGCCGGCTCGAGAAGATCGAAGACCACAAGCTGAAAGTGCCGCGCGGCGACCGCACCGGCGAGGTCCTGGAGCCCTACCTTACCGATCAATGGTTCGTGGACCTGACCCGCAAGACCCTGCCCGACGGCCGCCCCGGCGGCTGGACCGCGATCACCGAGCCGGCGATCAGGGCAGTGGAGGATGGCAGTATCAAGTTCGTGCCGGAAAACTGGAGCAACACCTACTTTCACTGGCTGCGCAACATCCAGGACTGGTGCATCAGCCGCCAGCTGTGGTGGGGGCATCGCATTCCGGCGTGGTACGACGATGCGGGCAATGTCTACGTCGGACGCAGTGAAGCCGAGGTGCGGGAGAAGTACGCCTCCCGCCTCCCGCCTCTCGCCTCCCTTCGGCAGGATGCCGACGTCTTCGACACCTGGTTCTCCTCCGATATCTGGCCCTTGGCCACCCTGGGCTGGCCCGAAGAAACGCCCGAGCTGAAGAAGTTCTACCCGAGCAGCGTGCTGGTGACGGGCTTCGACATCATCTTCTTCTGGGTGGCGCGCATGGCGATGATGGGGCTGAAGCTGCGCGGCGATGTGCCGTTCCGCGAGGTCTATGTGCACGGGCTGATCCGCGACAGCGAAGGCCAGAAGATGAGCAAGTCCAAGGGCAATGTGCTCGACCCGCTGGATCTGGTCGACGGCATTTCGCTCGAGGACTTGCTGAAGAAGCGCACCACCGGCCTGATGAAGCCGGAGACCGCGCCGAAGATCGAGAAGGCGACGCGCAAGGACTATCCGGCCGGCATCGAGGCGGTGGGCGTGGATGCGCTGCGCTACACCTTCGCCGCGCTGGCCAGCCCCGGACGCGACATCCGCTTCGACTCCAGCCGCGCCGCGGGCTACCGCAATTTCTGCAACAAGCTCTGGAACGCGACCAGTTATGCGCTGATGAATTGCGAAGGGCAGGATACCGGCCTGGATGCCGCGACGCCCGTGACGATGGGCACGGCGGAGCGCTGGATCATCTCGCGCTTGCAAAAGGTCGAGGCCGAGGCCGCCGAGCATTTCGGCGCCTACCGTTTCGACCTTCTGGCGCAGACCCTTTACCAGTTCGTGTGGAACGAATACTGCGACTGGTATCTGGAGTTGAGCAAGCCGACCTTGCGCGGCGAAGATGAAGCCGCCAAGCGCGGCACGCGCCGCACCCTGGTGCGGGTGCTGGAGGCGATCCTGCGGCTGCTGCATCCGCTGATGCCCTTCGTCACGGAAGACCTGTGGCAACGCGCCGCGCCGCTGGCCGGCAAGGCTGGACCCACGATCATGCTGCAGCCCTATCCCGCGGCCCAGCAGGAGAAGATCGACGAGGCCGCGGAAGCGGACGTGGAATGGCTGAAGGCCTTCATTCTGGGTGTGCGCCAGATTCGCAGCGGCATGAACATCTCTCCCGCCAAGATATTGCCGGTGCTGATTCAGGACGCCGGTGACAGGGACCAGGGGCAGTTGCAGCGCCTGCAGGATTTCATCATCGCGCTGGCGCGCACTGAAGCACCGCGCGTGCTCGCCTCCGGCGAACCCGCACCGCAGTCCGCGACCGCCCTGCTCGGCAATATGAAGATCCTGGTGCCGATGGCCGGACTCATCGACAAGGACGCGGAACTGGCACGCCTGAGCCGCCTGATCGCCAAGATCGAAGGCGACCTGGAAAAGAACGAGGCGCGGCTGGCCAGCGAGAAGTTCGTCAGCGGTGCGCCGGCTGCCGTACTGGAGAAGGAACGCGCGCGTGTGGCGCAGCAGAAGCAGGAATTGGCCTCGCTGCGCGAGCAGCTCGCGAATATTGAAGCCCTGTAGGGCGGGCCATGCCTGCCGGCTGTTTGCCGGATGAAAAAAACGGCGGGCACGGCCCGCCCTACGATCTGGAAACAGCCTCAGGCATCCTTGCTGCGAACTACGCTCAGGTTGGGCTTGCGCGAGGCTTCGTCGCGCAGGCTCTTGCTGAGACGCTGCGGCTCCAGCCGGCGCAGGCAGCGCTCCAGGGTCTGGGCGATCAGCGACTGGTTGCGCACCATCTCGATGCGCTTCCAGGTAGCGCGCTCGCCTTCGCGGATGAAGCGCTGCACCGCATCCATCCTGGGATTGGCGGTGACGTTGGCGTAGCGCCACACGGTCAGCTTGGGCACGATCATGATGTTGCCGCGGTAGTCCTGGTCGAGAATGGCGGAGGCGTAGTCCAGGGTCTGCCGTACTTTCTGCACCGGCACGCTGAAACGCCCGACCCCGATGGCGTACTGTGCGGTACCTCTCACCATGGAATAGCCGAAATCCACCAGGTTGCCGGCCAGCCCCTGCTCCTCCAGCGAGCCGCGCACGAACGGGATGACATGCGGATTGGTCTGGCTGACGATGAAGTGATTGACGTTGTGCAAACGCCGCATACGCATCCCCGGCAGGTCGGACTTGAGCGAACCGTCGGTCCAGCGCAAGGAAGGCATGTAGGGCACGCGCCGGCCGTTTTCGTCGCGCGTCATCAGCAGCACCGGCTCGAACAGGAAGGGCACGGCGCTGGAGGCCAGAACCGCCTCGCGCAGGTACAGGTAAGGGAAGGTCAGGTAGTTCAGCAGGCGCGGCGACTGGTTGACGCCGGCGGGCGACACCGTGATGTTGATGGTCCTGCCCGAGCGGTGGAAGGACTCCTCGAAGCTCAGGTCGGGAATGTTCGAGGCGATGGCCTTGCGGATCTGGCGCTGGTCCATCAGCACGCCCTTCTGCCACATTTCGCGCAGGCTCAGCGGCTTCCAGAAGTGGTAGTAGGCGTTCTGCGGATCGAGCAGATCCACCAGTTCGTCCGGCGTGCGGGTGCCGACGGTGGCGGCCACCACCGAGCCGGCGCTGGAGCCGGAGATCACCTCCGGCAGCAGGTCCGCCAGCACCAGGGCCTTGACCACGCCGACGTGAAACAGGCCCAGCGTGGCGCCGCCGGACAGCATCAGCGCGGAGCGGCCATAGGAGCGCGCGGTTTCGTCGAAAAAGCGGCGCCGCGGCGCGCCTTCGAACTCGGCGAAGTCGCCGTCGCACAGGTAATTCAGGGCCGCCACCACTTCGGCGACATAGTCGTGGATCAGCTGCTTGGTGCCCACCAGGGCGCGGCCGTACAGCGTCGGATTGCACAGGTTGCCCAGGTTCCAGTACAAACCCTGGCGCAGGTGATGCACCAGCTTGGTCACCTGCCCCTCCTGGCGCAGCTGGCGGATCTGGCGCAGGCGGTTCTTGATCAGCTTCCAGTCGTATTGGTCGGATTCCTCCTCCTGCTTCCAGTCCTGGCGGCCGGTGACCCGGTCGAACTCGGCCGCCGCCTCGCGCCAGGTGGAATAGTCGGCGGCGTTGCGCATCGCCAGACGGCACTCGCGTGCTCGTGAATCCAAGGCAATCTCCGGTAAAATCTTATAATTAGGCGGCCGGTATCGTCTCATAGTAGACAGTCCTGTCCAAGAACCGTTCAGGCCGGGCCGGGCGATTCAAAGGGTCCGCCCTTTGACGGTGGTAACATCTGGCGGCCCCAAGGGGAGCGCCGGGCGCTGCCTTCAAGGCGGGAAACCGCCAAAAACTCCAATCCATTCATACCTGTCGATCCATGAATATCACCATTTTCGGCTCCGGTTACGTCGGGCTGGTCACCGCCGCCTGTTTCGCCGATGTCGGCAACGATGTGCTGTGCGTGGACATCGACGCCGACAAGGTGGCCCGCCTGCGCCAGGGGCAGATTCCCATCTACGAGCCCGGCTTGACCGAGCTAGTGCTGAAGAACGCCGCGGAGGGGCGCCTGCGCTTCACCACGGACGCGGCGGACGGCGTGGCGCACGGCTTGTACCAGTTCATCGCCGTCGGCACGCCGCCGAACGAGGACGGTTCGGCCGACCTCAAATACGTGCTCGCGGTGGCGCGGTCCATCGCCCAGCACATGAGCGAATACCGCCTGATCGTATCCAAGTCCACGGTGCCGGTCGGCACGGCGGACAAGGTGCGCGACGCGGTGCGCGAGGTGCTGGCCGAGCGCGGCGCCGCTCTGGAATTCGACGCGGTGTCCAACCCGGAATTCCTCAAGGAAGGCGATGCCATCGCCGACTTCAACAAGCCGGACCGCATCATCGTCGGCGCCGACAGCCCGCGCGCGGCCAAGCTGATGCAGACGCTTTATGGCCCGTTCAACCGCAACCATGACCGGGTCATCATCATGGATGTGCGTTCCAGCGAGCTGACCAAATACGCCGCGAACGCCATGCTGGCGACCAAGATCAGCTTCATGAACGAAATCGCCAATCTGGCCGAGCAGATCGGCGCCGACATCGAAAAGGTGCGCATCGGCATCGGCGCCGACCCGCGCATCGGTTATCACTTCATCTATCCGGGCGCCGGCTACGGCGGCTCCTGCTTCCCCAAGGACGTCAAGGCGCTGGTGAAAAGCGCCGCCGATGCCGAATTCGACGCGGCCATCCTCAAGGCGGTGGAACTGGTCAACAACCAGCAGAAACAGACCCTGCACCGCAAGCTGCGCCGCCACCTGGGCAGCCTGGAGGGCAAGACCATCGCCGTCTGGGGCCTGGCGTTCAAGCCGCGCACCGACGACATGCGCGAAGCCCCCAGCCGCACCCTGATCGAGGCCATCTGGGCCGAGGGCGGCAAGGTGCGCGCCTACGATCCGGTGGCGATGGACGAGGCGCGCAAGATCTACGGCGAACGGCCCGACCTGACCCTGGTGGATTCGCCAATGGACGCGGCCGAAGGCGCCGACGCGCTGGCGGTGGTGACCGAGTGGCGTGTGTTCCAAAGCCCCAACCTGCAGCAACTCAAGGCCCTGCTGAAGCAGCCGGTGATCGTCGACGGCCGCAATCTGTACGACCCGGCCTGGGTGCGCGGCGAAGGCTTCACCTACGACTGCGTCGGACGGCCCGAGCAGAAACACTAGCGGGAACGAAAAAAAGTCTCGCCGCGGCATGCTCTTGCACTAGACTATGCGCCGAACCGGCGCGGCCGGTGCCTAAGGGTCTGTCCTCGCGGCAGCCCCTGACATCCATCAGCATCTGCG
Organism: Verrucomicrobiota bacterium; assembly: GCA_903970595.1. GTDB lineage: Bacteria > Pseudomonadota > Gammaproteobacteria > Nevskiales > Nevskiaceae > Nevskia. The sequence goes on along the minus strand of CAJCJI010000221.1, from coordinate 33,953 downwards.
ACGAGGCGGACCGTGGAATTCAGGACGGGCTCTGGCGATCCGAAAATCCTGCTGCGCGAGCTGGCGGAAGCGCCGGCCGCCGTGCGCCGCATCGTGGCGCATCCTTACTTGGCGGTGCGCGGCATCGCCCGCGGCGGCCTGCCGAGCTTCTGGGACCTGGTGGCGTTCGCCCTGCTGTTCGGCACGCTGCTGCTGGTGTCCTTCGGCACCTCGCAGTTCGGCGCGCCGCTGTCGGCCCTGGAAAAGACGCCGGTGGACCTGCATCCGTCCGCCCTGCCCTACTACGCCCTGCGCACCACCCTGCGCATGGCCGCGGCCATGGTGGTGTCGCTGGTCTTCAGCATCGGCTATGCCAGCCTGGCGGCGAAGAGCAAGCGCGCGGAACGCGTATTGATCCCGCTGCTGGACATCTTGCAGTCGGTGCCGATCCTGGGCTTCCTGACCTTCACCTACACGTTTTTTCTCGGCCTGTTCCCGGGCCGGGTACTCGGCGCCGAGCTGGCTTCGGTGTTCGTGATCTTCACCAGCCAGGCCTGGAACATGACGTTTTCCATCTACCAGTCCCTGCGCACCTTGCCGCCGGACCTGTCGGAAGCCTGTACCAGCCTGCGCTTCGGCCCCTTGCAGCGCTTCCGCCGGCTGGAACTGCCGTTCGCCATGCCCGGCCTGATCTGGAACATGATGATGTCGATGTCCGGCGGCTGGTTCTTCGTGGTGGCCTCCGAAGCAATTACTGTAGGCGACCAGACCATCACTTTGCCCGGAGTCGGCTCCTACGTCGCCACCGCCATCCTGCAAATGAATCGTGGCGCCATCGGCTGGGCCATCCTGGCGATGCTGATCGTGATCCTGCTCTACGACCAGCTGCTGTTCCGTCCGCTGATCGCCTGGGGCGAAAAATTCCGCGCCGACAACGAACCGGGCCAGGTACAGCCGGAATCATGGATTCTGCGCATGCTGCAGCGCTCGCGCTTTGCCGCGCTGATGTGGCGCCCGTTCGATAACGCCCTCAACCGCATCCTGCGCCCGCGGCGCGCCGCCGTGGCCGTTTCCCAGTCAAGCTTGCAACTCCCGGCGTGGACGCCGCTGGCGCTGGACATCGCCTGGTATGGCGCCATCGTCCTGACCGCCGCCTACGGCGTCTGGACCACCGGGCGCTACATCAGCCATAGCATCGGCTTCGGCGAGGTCGGGCACGCGGTGCTGCTGGGCCTGGCGACGATGACCCGCGTCATCCTGCTGGTGGCCCTGGCCAGCCTGATCTGGGTGCCGATCGGCGTCGCCATCGGCCTGCGCCCCCGGCTGGCGGCCATGGCCCAACCGGCAGCACAGTTCCTCGCGGCCTTTCCCGCCAACCTGTTGTTCCCGGTGGCGGTGGCGCTGATCGTCAGTTTCCACCTGCACCCGGACATCTGGCTCAGCCCCCTGATGATCTTCGGCACGCAGTGGTACATCCTGTTTAACGTGGTCGCCGGCGCCAGCGTATTTCCGCACGATCTGCGCGACGCTGCCGGCAACCTGCACTTGCGCGGCTGGCTGTGGTGGAAGCGCGCCATGATCCCCGGCATCCTGCCCTACTACGTCACCGGCGCCATGACGGCCGCGGGCGGCTGCTGGAACGCCAGCATCGTGGCGGAGTGGGTCACCTGGGGCCATACCCATGTGCAGGCCTTCGGCCTGGGCGCGTATATCGAACAGGCCTCCACCGATGCGGATTACCCGCGCCTGGTGCTGGGGGTGGCGGTGATGTCGCTGTTCGTGGTCGGATTCAACCGGGTGCTGTGGCGGCCGCTGTACAGCAGCGCCGAACGTCTTGCCGGCATCGATGAATAAGGAGACAACGGATGAACGAGGAATCCAGGAATCCGGCACCCGCGTCTGCGCCGGCAGCCACTTCGGCGGCGGCCGGCCAACCCGGCGAAACCGTGCTGCAAGTGCGCGGCGTGCGCCGCTCCTTCAGGCGCCCCCACGGCGAGCCGCTGGTGGTGCTGGAATCGGTCAACCTGGACCTGCACAAGGGCGAGATCATCGGCCTGCTGGGCCGCTCGGGCTCCGGCAAGTCGACGCTGCTGCGCATCGTCGCCGGCCTGATCAAGGCTTCCGACGGCGAGGTGATCTACCGGGGACAGCCGCTGCATGGGGCGGCGGAAGGGATTTCCATGGTGTTCCAGTCCTTCGCCCTGTTTCCCTGGCTGACGGTGCTGCAGAACGTAGAGGCCGGCCTGGAAGCGCAGGGGGTGCCCCCCGATGAGATGCGCGAACTGGCGCTGCGGGCCATCGACCTGATCGGCTTGGACGGATTTGCCAACGCCTACCCGCGCGAGCTGTCCGGCGGCATGCGCCAGCGCGTCGGCTTTGCCCGCGCCCTGGTGGTCAATCCCACCATCCTGCTGATGGACGAGCCGTTCTCCGCCTTGGACGTGCTGACCGCCGAAACCCTGCGCACCGACTTCCTCGACTTGTGGATAGAAAACAAGCTGCCGATCAAGGCCGTGCTGCTGGTGACGCACAACATCGAGGAGGCGGTGTTCATGTGTGATCGTATCCTGGTGTTTTCGGCCAACCCGGGCCGGGTGGTGGCCGAGATCAAGGTGCCGTTCAAGCACCCGCGCAACCGCCTGGACCCCCGCTTCCGCCAGCTGGTGGACGACATCTACTCGCGCATGACGGTGCGCGCCGACGCCGGCAAGGCCACAGTGCTGTCGATCGGCGAGCGACTGCACGAGGTTTCGACCAACCTGCTCGCCGGTCTGATCGAAACCCTGGCCTCGGATATCTACCATGGCCATGCCGACATGCCGGCCCTGGCGCAGACCCTGGCGCTGGAGGTGGACGAATTCTTTCCGCTGGCCGAGTCGCTGCAGATGCTCGGCTACGCCGAGATCGCCAACGGCGACGTGCACTTGACCCCGCTGGGTCAGCAGTTTGCCCTGGCCGATACGCAAAGCCGCAAGGTGGGCTTCGCCAAGCAGATGCTGACCCGGATTCCGCTGGCCGCGCACATCAAGAGCGTGTTGGACGAGCGCCCCGGCCATCGCGCGCCGGCCGTGCGCTTCCTGTCGGAGCTGGAGGATTACCTGAGCGACAGCGCCGCCGAACAGACCCTGCGGGCGGTCACCATGTGGGGCCGCTACGCCGAGCTGTTCACCTACGACGACGCCGCCGAAACCTTCAGCCTGGAAATGCCGGAAGCGGAAACAGTAGGTTAAAGCGAGGCGCCGCGCATTCTTACCTGCGCACCGGCACCTCGACATAGCTGCTGCTGTACCACTGGATCTTCAGGGGGACATGCGCGTCGGCGATGGACTCGGCGCTGACGTCGCCGCCGGTTCCATAATCGATCTGCCGGTCCGGCCGCAGGTTGACTCCCAGCACCAGCACCAGGCGGCTGCCGGCCTCGAGCCTGCGGCTGACGATGCGCTCGCTGGTGATCGGCAGCTGCTGGCGCACGCCCGCCTTCAGCAGATGGCGATGCGCGCGGTCGCCCGCGTAGCTGGCGCGGAATTCGTAGGGGTCGGACAGCTGCAGGTATTCGCCGTCCGGCAGAAGTTCGTACAGGCTCAGATTCAGGTCCAGATCCATCTTGTTCATCGTGAAATCGAGCTGGCCGGCGAGCTGGCCATCCACTTCGGTCGCCTGTTTCAGCGGTTCGCTCACGTAGCAGATGCTTTGTCCGGGGGCCAGGTCCTTGGTGAGGATGGATGGCGGCGCAAGGCTGGCCTGGGCGCCGCCGCGATCTGCGAGGTTGACGGTCTGCGCCAGGACTGTTTCGGCCTTGGGGAGAACCGGTACCAGCCGGTGCCTGCCATCGGCCGAGCCGGCGTCCAGATACAGGCGCAGCGTTCCATCGGCCATGGCTGCAAGCGACGGGACATGCCGCCACTGGTTCGCGCCCATGACTTCGAAGTTGACGCGATCCTGCAGCAGCGCCGGCCGGACGGCGCCCTTGAGCACATGGTCGAACCACTGGTAGCGCAGCTCGCGCAGATCGACCAGGGCTGCCGTATCCAGAGGGTAATCCCGCAGCAGCGCCGAGCGCCCGCCCTGCACCCTGGCATCATCATAGGGACCGATCAGCAACGCATCTTCGGCGCCGGGCCGGTAGTGCTGGTGCTGGCTGAAATAGTACAGGCTGCCGGCCTGGCCCCTGGCGTAGTAGCCGGTGGTCGCCAGCACCGGAATATCGATTTTGGCGAATTGCTCCGCATGGGGAATCATCTTCTGCCAGTAACGATCATAGCTGGGATGGCTGAGCCAGCCTTGAAAAATGAGGCTGACCCGCGGTTTCCTGAGCCGACGGTCGAGCGCCCGGTAAGGCGAACCCTTGCGGTACCAGGCAAGATCGAGCGCGCGCCACTGCGCATCCTCCCGTTCGCCGGAATCGGCCAGCCCCTGGATGTTGTCCGCCGCCCAGCGCAAGGCGCTGTTGCGGAAGATGTTGCCAGCGAGGGGGAAATCGATGCCCGGCGCCATGGCATCGGCCGTGGCAATGGCCTTGAGCGCGGCCGGCGGGCGTTTTGCGGCGGCCCAGGCGGCGAAGGCGCTGTAGCCGCCGCCATACATGCCGACCCGGCCATCGCTCCACTTCTGCCTGGCAATCCATTCGATCACCGCCCTGGCATCCTCGCCGTCATGCTCGAACGGAACCAGGCCGCTGCGGCGCTGCTCCGTCCCGAACCGATAGGCCACTACTCCGACGTAGCCGTGGGCCGCGCTGGCCATGGCGTCGTCGTTGGTCCCGAAAATCGAGAATTCAAGCAGCGCCGGCAGCCTGGCGGAGGTATTGGCAATGCTCCTCGGAAACACCAGGCGGATATGGATCGGCGCCGCGCCGCGGATCTTGAGCAGCATCTTGTCCTCGGTGCGATAGCGCCTGCTCTCGTCGGCGCTGCCCAGCGTTTCGACCAGGGGCGCCAGGCTGCGAAAGGCATCGAAGGTGAGGTAGTTCCAGATCAGGTCGAGCGCTTCCGGCTGGCTGATGCCGGACTTTGCGCGCAGCTGGTCGAGGGATTTCTGCAAGGCGGCCTGCAGGCTGGACAGCGGCGTGCCGAGCCAGCCGGTGACGGTGTAGGCGTCCCGGTCGTTGAGCTTGGGCACCTCCTCACGGAACGATAGGGTAAACGCCTGGCCGAAGGGCATCGTGCCGCCTGCTTCCAGCGCCTTGGCATGCGCATACAGGTCGAACAGCAGGGCACGCTCCGCCAGCCGGCCGGGGTCGGAGGCTTTGCGCCGCTCGCGCAGCGACTGGCGCGTCTCGTCGGCCGAGGCATAATCCCCGGCGACCATCTGCAGGGCGGACAGGTTGGCCAGGTAGCGCTCGGGGTCCTGCTCTTCATACACTGGCAGCACGCGTTCGGCCAGGTCGCGCACGGCCGCGCCGAGGCCGGCATCGGCCGCCGTCGCCGGCGCCTGGAATTCGAACTCCCCCTCGTCGGCCCAGCAGGCCGGCGCCAGCATCGAGCACAGCAGCAGGCACCCGGCCAAGGAGAACCGGCTGATCATGGGCTGTTCGCCGTCGCCTTGCGCGGCGGTGCCGTACTGGACGGCTCGGCCGAGGCCGCCTGGCCCGGAGTCTTGACCAGGTGCAGGACACGCGGAAACATGGTGTCGAGCCCCTGCGCGGCGCGGCCGATGTGGATGACGCTGGTGGCCTTGAGTTCGCTTGCGAACACATCGACCACGCGTTCGAGCGCGGCGTCGTCGAGCGAGCCGAAGGCATCATCCATCAGCACCCAGGGCGGCGCTTGCAGCACGATGCGGGCAAAGGCCAGGCTGAGCTGCTCTTCCTGGCTCAACTCGCGGTCCCAGCGCTGGATCAGGTCGAGCGCCGGCACCAGGCGCTCGAGGCCGAGGCGCCCCAGGGCATGAACGTAGGCGTCTTCGCCGAAGTTCCCGGCCTGTGCCGGATAGGCCAGGACTTCGCGCAGGGTGCCGCGCGGCAGGTAGGGCGTGCCACGCGGCATATAAAAGATCGGCTCTCCCTTCGGGCTGGCGATGCGCCCGGCGCCCCAGGGCCACAAGCCCGCCAGGGCGCGGAACAGCAGCGTCTTGCCGGTTCCGGGCGCAGCCAGCACCAGCACGCGCTCGCCCGCCTTCACCACCACATCGCGCTCCTTGAGCATTTCACGGCCGGAAGGGGAACTGAGCTCGAGGTTTTCGATGCGCAGGGTTCCCGGCTCGCCCTCTTCATAGCGGATGCGGCTGGTATGGTCCTGCGGCAACTGGTCCGCGGTCAGGGCCTGGCGGAAGCTGGCGACGCGCAGCAGGGTGGCGCGCCAGTCGGCAATGACGCTGAAGTTGTCGACGAACCAGCGCAGGGAGGACTGCGCCTGGGTGAAGGCGGAAGCGGCCATCATCAATCCGCCGAAGGAGATCTTGCCGGCGAAGTACAGGGGCACCGCCACCAGGATCGGTGCGACCAGGGTGATCCAGCCGAAGCCCGAGGTGATCCAGGTCAGATTGGTCAGGCCGGTGACGATGCGGCGCGTGGCGGCGAGCACCTCGGCCAGGTACACCTCCACACGCCGGTTTTCGTCGGCTTCGCCGCCGGCCAGCGAAATGCCGTCCAGGTGTTCGTTGATGTGCACCAGCGAAAAGCGCAGATCCGCTTCCCGCGCGTAGCGCTCGGCGTTGCGGTCGATCAGGCTGCGCCCGACCCACCAGCTGAGCAGCGAACCGGCGCCGGCGTAGAGAATGGCCACCCACAGCATGAAACCGGGGATGGGATAGTCGCCGCCGCCGACATGCAGGCTGAAGCCGCTGGACATCGTCCACAGGATGCCGGCAAAGGTCACGAACAGGACCGTGGCCTGGAGCAGGCCCGAACCCAGGTCGCAGGACAGCTCGCACAGCTTGCGCGCGTCTTCGTGCATGCGCTGGTCCGGGTTGACCCCCATCGGCCCGGCATGGGCCAGCCAGAAGGCCCGGCGCGGGCTCATCCAGTGGCCGACGAGATCCCGCACCAGGCCCTCGCGCAGGCTGACCTTGAGGCTCTCCACCACCCATTTCTGCGCTACGACGAGCACCAGCAGCAACCCGGTGATCACGAAGAACACGCCGAGCTGAACCAGGAAGCCCTTGACGTCGCGGCGCGACAGGGCGTCGTAGAACGGCTTGTTCCAGCTATTGAGCTGGATCTGTCCGTAGGCGGTGGCGACGATCACCACGATCAGTTCGATCACCAGCCGCAGGATCGCATTGCCAGCGGCCGAGACCCGCAGGGCGCGCAGGATCGGGCCGAGCTGACCCCAGAGTCCGGCCTGGCCCGCTGTCACAGGTTCCGCTTCGACGCCGCCGTTGTTGTTTGCTCGATCCGTCATCCGCGATGGCTTTGCTGGCGTTTTCCCGCAGCCGACCTATCATACGTGGCTTTGCTGGAGATGGCCCTGGGCAAACAAACGTGAACAGGACTGGATGAACCGGATCGAAAGCCTGCTGGATCGGATGACGCTGGCGGAAAAGCTCGGCCAGCTCACCATGACGGCTGCCGGCTACGCCGTAACCGGCCCGTTCATCGCCGGCGACTCCACCGACGCCATCAAGGCCGGCACCATCGGCAATCTGCTGAACCTGGTCGGCCCGGAGCCGGTGCGGCAAATGCAGCGTCTGGCGGTGGAGGAATCGCGCCTGGGAATCCCGCTGCTGATCGGCTTCGACGTGATCCACGGCCACCGCACCCTGTTTCCGATCCCGCTGGCCGAGGCAGGCTTGTTCGATCCGGCTAGCTGGGCGCTGACCGCGCGCGAGGCGGCGCGGGAAGCCTGCGCCGATGGACTGGCGATGGCCTTCGCGCCGATGCTGGACGTATCCCGCGACCCGCGTTGGGGCCGCACCGCGGAAGGCCCGGGCGAAGACCCCTGGCTGGCGGTGCGCATCGCCCGGGCGAAGGTCTCGGGCCTGCAAGGGGCCGCATTGGCTGATGCGGAGTCGCTGGCCGCCTGCGCCAAGCATTTCTGCGCCTACGGCCCGGTCACGGCGGGGCGCGAATATGCCTCGGTGGACATCTCGGAGCGCACGCTGCGCGAAATCCACCTGCCGGCCTTCGCGGCGGCGGTGCAGGCCGGCGTCGCGGCGATCATGCCTGCGTTCACCGACCTGGCCGGCATCCCGATGACGGCCAATGCTGCCCTGCTGCGCGACACCTTGCGCGGCCAGCTCGGCTTCGGCGGCGTCCTGGTCAGCGACTACAACGCCATCGGCGAACTGATCCGCCACGGTATTGCCGCCGACCTGGCGGAAGCCGCGGCGCTGGCGCTCAAGGCCGGCGTCGACATCGACATGATGGCCGACGCCTATCGGCGCGGGCTGCCGCTCGCCCTGGAGCGCGGCCTCGTCACTATGGAACAGATCGACACCTCGGTGCGCCGGGTGCTGCGGCTCAAGGAACAACTAGGACTGTTTGACGACCCTTACCGCCGAGGCGCTACACCGGAAAGCAGCGAGCAGCTGGCACAACGCCGCAAGCTGGCGCGCAGCGTCGCCGCGCGCGCCATCGTACTGCTTAAGAACGAGCAGGAAACCCTGCCCTTGCCGCCAGCCCCGCGACGGCTATGCCTCATCGGCCCGCTCGCCGACGCTCCCGCCGAGATGCGCGGCCCCTGGTGGGCCGCGGGAGAACCGGAAGGCCAGGTGAGCGTCCTGGCCGGCCTGCGCGCTGCACTGCCAGGTACCGAAATCCTGCAGGCCTCCGGCGTGGCCATCGACGAGCCGCGCAAGGCCGGCATCGCCAAGGCCGTCGAACTGTGCGAGGGCGCCGATGCCATCATCCTGTGCCTGGGCGAACGGGCCACCATGAGCGGCGAGGCCGCGAGTCGTGCCAGCCCGGAATTGCCGGGACAACAGCGCGCGCTGGCCGAGGCGGTGTTCAAGCGCGCCGCAAAGCTCGGCTGCCGCGTCATCGTCATCCTGTTCTCCGGCCGGCCCTTGATCGTGCCCTGGCTGGCCGGCAAGGCCGACGCCGTACTGGCGGCCTGGTTCCTCGGCAGCGAGGCCGGCAATGCCATCGCCGATGTGCTGACCTGCCGCGTTTCTCCGAGCGGGCGCACCGCCATCACCTGGCCCCGGGCGCTGGGCCAGATGCCCATCTTCTACGCGCAGCGTCCCAGCGGCAGACCGGCAAATCCGGACGATCACTTCACCAGCAAGTATCTCGACGTCTCCAACGAGCCGCTCTATCCCTTCGGCCACGGACTGAGCTATGGACGCTTCACGCTGCAGGACTTGCACCTCACGCCGGACAAGTTGAGCGAAAAGGAGAGTGTCGAGGTGCAAGTCGACGTCACCAATGCCGGCGCGCGCGCCGCCGAGGAAACCGTATTCCTCTTCACCCGCGACAAGCTGGCGAGCGTGGCGCGGCCGCTGCTGGAACTGAGGGGGTTCGCAAAGATCGCCTTGCGCCCCGGCGAAACCGGCACGGTGAGCCTGTCGCTTGCGGCGGCCGACTTGCGTTTCCTCGGCCCCGATCTGCTGCCGGTATTCGAAGAGGGCGAAGTCGAGATCCTGGTGGGACCTTGCGCCGACCGCTCACAATTGCTGGCCGGCACGATCCGTCTGTGCAAATAAACGCGGCCGGATGATTCAGCTCCCTTCGAACGCCGTGCAGATCACGACCGCCGCTCCCGGCGGAATGCTTACGGCATCCCGCTCGTAGCCTTGCCACTCGCTGCCGTTGACCGTCACACTGCGCAGCGGGGCCTGCAGCGGAGGACGCAGGACCAGTTGCGCCGAGACGCCCGCCGCGATGTCGAAGCGCAAGGTCCGCGCGTCGATCCTGCTCAGGCTGTAACTCAGGGCGCCATACAGCGTCGGCATGCTGTCCACCCGCACGCCGGCCCCTTGGATCCACTCCGGGGCGAGCCCCGCCGCCAGTACCAGGCTGCGATCCGTTTCGCGCTCATAGGCAAACAAGCTGCGCACCGCGAGGATGTATTCGGCGGCGACCCAGGTATGCGGCAGATCGCCCAGATGGGCCGGCGCCCTGGGGTCACGCCACACGATTTCCGGCCACTGGTTCCAGGCCAGCGGACGGCGGTCCGAAAGGAAGAAGCGCAGCAATTCCAGCGCGGGCTCGCGCCAGCCCAGGCGCACCAGGGCGCCGATGATGCGGATCTCGTAAGGCGTATAGTTCGGCGCGGGCACCGCGCCGCTGCGCCGCTCGCGCCAGCGGCTCAGGTGGGTGGAGAAGGTCTGTTCGAGCAGGCTGCGGTCCAGGCCCTCGGGCACATCCAGCAGGGCGAGCGCATTGGCGGTGGAGGTGGGATCGAAGTCCGCCCACTCGACACTGCCCGGTATGAAGTCGAGCTTGCGCTGCGTGCAGGTGTTCTTGATCGAGGCAAACAAGCCCGCGGCAAAATTCGCGGCCAAGGTTTCCCACTGCCCTAGCTGTTCGTGCCGGCCCAGCGTGCGCGCGAGATTCACGGCGTCGCGCAAACCGCGCAGCGTCCAGAAATCGTCCCAGTAGGAATGTACCGGCTGCGCCAGGTAGCCCTCATGGCTCACCGATACCGGCATCAAGCCGCCGCTCTCGATCAGGCCGCCGATACAGGCCACCGCCTTATCCACGTGCGGCCAGCACTCCTCGAGGAATTCCAGATCGGAAGTGAAGGCATGGTAATCCGCGATCAACGCGATCAACTGTCCGTGGCTGTCGTGCTCGACCAGCCAGTCAGGGCTGGTGCTGTCCACGCAGCAGGGCACGAAGCCATCCGCGCGCTGGTGCGGCACATACCAGCGGATGAAATCGCGCACCTCCTGCGTATGCCCGGTGCGCAGCAGCGCGGCGCTCATGATGGCGCCATCGCGTATCCAGGAACGCGCGTAGCGCCTCGGACCGGGCTGCAGCGCGGGACCGGAGCGTGTCAGCAGCACATGTGCCGTGGCCGTGCGCTGGGTGTTGACCGCGTCCATGGTCCAGGAGGCGCCGCTGAATGCCTGCCGCGCAAGCGCGGCACTCCAGTCGAAGGCCGGATCGCCGTCCGAGCCTTTGGCATTTGACGATTTGCACACCACCACGCTTTCCACCGTCTGCTGCGCCTGCGGCGCCAGGTCGAAGGCCAGCGCCCCGCAGGCAAAGCCGAATGCATCCTGCACTTGTGTATTGGATGGCAGCGTTCCCGCGCCGAGGCTGGCCGCGATGCAGCCCTCGTCGAAGCTCGTTGCCCCGAATCCGCCTGCTTGCTTCTGCGGAACAATCAGGCTTTCCGCATTCACGCAGACCGCGCCGTTGCGCCATTCCAGGGCCTGGATGCGGCTGACCCCGCCCACCTTGCGGAAACTCTGCCAGGGCGGCGTCACCTGGAATGGACGCACCAGCAGAAACAGGCGCGCCGCGACAGCCTGGCCGGCGAGATTCTCCAGCCGATAGATCAGGCGCACGGCGCCGTTGACCGTCGCCTCGCCCTGTATGCGCAGGCGCCAGTCGGCGGTTTCCCAGATCACGACGGGCACCGGCATCCAGCCTTCGGGCAATTCCTGCCGGGGCGTGACATCGGCCCAAGTGAAAAGCCGGCCGCCGATCCACAACATCGGTTCGATCGAATAAGAGCCGGGCGACACTTCCACCATGCCTTCTTCGTTCATCAGCGCGGTGGGTGCGCCGGCCGCGGTACCCAGCGGCGTCCAGAAGCTCTGCTCGCGATGCAGCCAGCGCGGGTGCCAGCCGCGCGCCTCGGCATTGGCGATGTTGTTCCAGAACGCATCGATCGAGCGCGAGAATTCGAACGATTGCAATTGCAGCGCCGCGCCCGCCGCAGGCTGCGTCATCTCGAGCCGGACATAGCGGGTCTGGAGCCCCGGCAGATAGACATAGCTGCGCTTGCCGCCGGCCCGTGCCGCCTTGTACAAGGTCTGCCAGCGCCGTCCGCCTTGCGAACCGCGAACGCGAAAGCCGCTGGCCGGGGCGCCGCCGCTCCAGTCGACGATCAGCCCGCCGATGCTGCGGACCTGCAGGCAATCGATCTCGATCCACGGCCGCGGGTCATCCGCAAGCGGCTTCCAGCTGCCGCCGGCAAGTGCCTTGGCGGCCTCGAAGCCGAGCAGCGCGCTGGACGCGCGGAGGTGCGGAGCCTGCAGCGGAGCTTGTTCCTCGATTTTCAGGTCGGCCAGCCACAGCGTTCCAACGCCGCCTTCGCCGGCGACAATGGCAATTTCAAGCGCGCCAAGATCTTTGATAAGACCGCCGCTCGCCGGCCCCCAGGCAAATTCGATGTCGCGGCTGGAGATACAGATCCGGTGCCACCTGGCCGGCACCTTCAAATCCTTGATCACATGGCGCCATACGTTGAGGCCGGTGGGATCGACGAATTTCAGCTCGAGATGATTCACCGCCGCGCGGCCGCGCAAACGAAAGCGCACGGAATATTCGGCAGGCATTGCGCGATGCAGAGCCCGGCTCGCCACCACAAAGCCCTTGGCTCCGTTGAAGTTGTAGTCCAGGCACAATGCGGGAGCCCGCGCGGCGGGCGCACCGGAGAGCTTCAATTGCGCCAGCCCCGTGTCTACCGCCCGCCAGGCGGACAACTCCCCGAAAACATCCTTGTGATCGTTCATGGATTGAGGGTCTGTTGCATCGGTGATTGCAGGTGGCCGTGGAATCTACCTCGCCGGCAATGAAAAAGGGGGCCGCAGGGGCCCCCTTGCAGCTAACAGGCGCAGCGATCAGCCAACCGTGTTCTTGAGGCCGGCGTAAGACTTGAAACGCACGACCTTCTTGGCTTTGATCTTGACCGGGGCTCCGGTCTTCGGATTGCGGCCCTTGCGCGCCGCGCGCTTCTTGACTTCAAAAGTCCCGAACGGAGACAGCGTGACTTTCTGTCCCTTCTTCAGCGCCTTGGCCAGATCCGCCAATACATCCAGGAGAATAGTCTCGGATTTCGCCTTCGACAGATCGTGCTTCTTCGCCACCAATTCCACCAGATGCTTGCGCGTAAATACTTCGCTCATTGAATGTCTGCCTCGTTGATGTATGAATTTACAACTGCAATAGGGTACTACAAGCCGTATGTGCCTTGCTGTATCCGGCAGAATTGTAAAGGACGCAGCTGATCCGGCCGGGCGTCAAGCTCAAGGCAATGCCGCCAAATCGATTGAAGCGACAGGCGTTCATGACAATCGGTTTCGGTTGTGACAAAAGATGCTTGCGCCCGGCGGCAAGCGGAAACAGGAAAACCCGTAGTCGAATACTGCCTTTAACCATAAGGACAAATCAGACATGCGAATTGCATGACGAGCATGCGGAAGGCAGGAAAGACCGGTCGCGTGCAGGTTTGTTTTGAAGTCGCTGGTTGCTTGTGCGGGATGTCCTGCTGCTTGGTAAGGGATTGGCCAGAGGCGCGTCAAGGCTCGCGTGAGCGCCGCGACGGGAATCAGTTGCGCGCAGTGCCGCGGCAAACCATCACGCCACTTGACTCGAATGGCGCCATGCGAAAGCCGCATCGATCGCGGCGGCAACACCAGATCCATGATGCCGAGGCGGACCTAACGAGCGGAAGCGGGTTCCAGCGCAGAATCCGGATTTGGCGGATGGCGAAGTTCCGCGGAGCATCGCAGCGCCTTCCTGGCACCGTACGAATGCGACGCGCCACGCGAGACGGCATCGCCAGTGGTACAGGCATTCGGTTTTGGGCGGCTGTGTGCGCTAGCCGGGAGCAGCTGCGGCAGCATCCGCTTGTTGGCGGCGATGGCTTTCCCGCGCTCGGCGATTTGCGACCAGCATGCGCAAGCCAACAAAAACCCCGTTTTTTACACGGGGTTATGGAATTCCGGCTGGCGTTCCTGGAAGTTTATCTGGTGGATGGTACAGGGATCGAACCTGTGGCCCCCGCCGTGTGAAGGCGATGCTCTACCGCTGAGCTAACCATCCGTCAGAGCCGCGCATTGTAGTCAGCCCGGCCCGCCAGCGCAACGAGCGCCTCGCCGCCCAGGCTTCCCCGGGATTCTAGGTCAGGCCGATCCAGCCTGCGACCTCGCCGAAGCAGGGCCACGGCTGCGTCCGCAATGCTTGAGCAGATTTTCGCCCACACGCTGAAAACTGCAGATTACCGCAACGCTCCGGCCTTGCGTCGCGCTGGACTTGCCGGGCAAGCGATCAGGGCTCGCGCACAGCACCTCGCCGATCGAAACCGGAATAGCCGTCCGGCTGGCGCTTGTTGACGCGCTCCAGCGCAATGCCGACGACAATGGCGCGCACCGAGGCGCGCAGCATTGAATAAGGACCGCCGCTGGCCGGAGTTTCCTTGCCCTTGCGCCGCAGCCACAGGCCGTCGCGCCGCGCTTCCAGATCGATGCGGCCCTGTTTGTAAAGCTCCTCGATTCCCGCGGCCAGATCCGTGGAACGCAGGCGGATGGTCTCCCAGTGCTGAGCCAGGGATTTCAGCGGAATGGCACCGTAGGGGGCAACCTTGTTGCGCTCCAGCACGGCATCGAGCGCCGCAGAAATCAATTCATGATCCACTTTCATGGGCAACACCCCGGATCCTCAATCACTACGTATCCGGGCGATCCCGGCGCTCCTAACATACACTCTTATGCCCGGTCTCAATGGAGCCAAATCGGCCAAAATCCGTGCAGGCGACATCCGGCTGCAGGGGGCGGACAAATGGTGCCGATCCAGGGCATCCGTTCAGGTCGCAATCGGCTGACTCCTTGCCACGGGAATCAAGCATGCAAGCCGGGCCGCAGCGCACCCGCATACCGGACGCGGAACTGTCACCGGTTCTTCGCCGGATCTTCTTTGGCAGTGGCCGGCAGGCTCAGGTGGGTTCCCCCGCGGCCTGCCCTCCGCCTGAAATCACCAAGGGTATCGCTTCGCAACGGACCACTTGATCGCGCCCTGCGCGCTTGGCGCGGTACAGGGCCTGGTCGGCCGCCTCGATCAACCCAGACATGGCACCGGAATTCGCCGGATATCCGGCAATACCCACGGAAAGGGTCAGGGAGCCCGTCACCTGCTCCCGGTGCTGCAGCACCAGTTGGCGGATCCTGCGGCACAACTCCTGCGCCTTTTCCTGGGCCTGCTCCGGCGTGGTTTGCGGCAACACCACGGCGAACTCCTCTCCGCCAAAGCGGCAGGCAATGTCGCTGCCGCGGAACATGTCGTCGAGTTGCTCGGCGATGACGCGCAGCGCCGCATCCCCGGCTTCGTGGCCGAAGCTGTCGTTGAATTCCTTGAAGTGATCGACGTCGATCATCATCACCGCCAGGGGGCTGGCCTGGCGCTTGGCCCTGGATAGTTCCCGCGGCAGCGATTCTTCGAGGAACCGGCGGTTGAGCAGCTTCGTCAGCGGATCACGAATCGACTGGAGCCGCAGGGACTCCCGCAGCTTGACGTTGGCCACGGCGATGCCGATGCGGTCGGCCACCATGGTGGCGATCTGCTCCAGGTGCGGCCGGCTGCCCTCGAATTCGGACTCGCCGACCATGACGTCGGCCTGCATATAGCTGATGCCGATCACCTCACCCTGCGCGGTCACCGGCACGCAGATCGAGCGGCCGGCGCCGGCTGCCGGCACGTGCGCGCAGTGCAGGCCGTTGTGGCCCTGCCAATTCAGCTGTCCCCGGCGCAGCGCCCAGCAGTCGATCGGGTTGAATACTGGGGCGCCGCAGGTCATGCCGCCGAAGCAGGACACGCATTCCAGGTAGTTGCGCGATGCATGCATCAGGTAAAGCGCACCGGAATAGCCCGGGAAAAGAACCGCGTTGAAACGGCTGATCGGCGCCTGCATCTCGTCCAGGCCCTGGCAGGCCTGCAACACCGCGCTGAGTTCGCCGATATGGGTCAAATCCTCGCTGTGCTGCTGCAGGCGGGCGTAACTTTCCTCCAGCTGCAGGTTTGCGCTCTGCAGCTTCTCGCGCGTGCGCTTTTGCACGTCGAGGAACCTGGAAGCTTCCGGCACCAGGGGCCACATCAGGATGGCCGTCGCCAGCGACACGCCCGCGGTCAGGGCCAGCATGGCGGCTTCCAGGCGATAAGCCGGGAACCAGATACTGGCCAGGCCGATGAAATGGGTGGCGCCGCAGGCCAGGATGAACAGCCCGAACATCAGGAACAGCGCATTGAACTTCAAGTCCTTTTGGCGGCGCATGAAGTGGAATATGGCGAAGGGGATCGAGAAGTAGGACAGCCCGATGACGCCGTGGGATACCACGGTGGTCCACAGCAGCGCAGGATCCCAGGCCAGGCAGAAACCGTGCGGCAGGAAACCCGAGGTTCCCCATGCTGCTGCAAACGATTGCTCCATGCACCCTCCCCTTTTTTTCCGGGTGCCGCCGGGGCGATGCGGCGCGCCGAAAAGCCGCCGCCGCGCGGAACTGACGGCGCCGTCAACAGTGCGTCACTTACTTGTCATGCGCCAGGGGAAGTTCCGTGGACGGTACAAAAAAGGGACTTGGGCGGTCAGCCCAAGTCCCTTGTTACACCCTACAGCCTGATCAGTTCGGAGCCCAATAGCCCTTGACGAACTTGAACCGGCCGTCCGGCGTGGGATCCCAATGGGAATTCACGAAATGCGCGCCCGGTTGCGCCACTTCCCAATGGCCACCGGCCCATTCCATTTCGCTGCCGTTCCAGTACCAGTAGCCGTACGCCCAGACGTAGCCGGGAGGCGCGGGCGGAACCTGCTCCTGCACCTGCGGCGGGGGTGCAATGGCGACGATCACGTTGGGCTGCACTGTGACCCAATGACCGGGCACGAACACGTAGTTGGGGCCTCTTTGCGCCCAGTGTTCCGGAATCCAGTGTTGCCCGGGATGTTCCTCGATCCAGTGGCCGGGAACCCAGACGTGCTGTCCGCCCTGCCAGGACCAATAGCCGCGGGACCAGACAAAGCCGGGCCTGGGGGCGGGCACGAACTCGGCCTGCGGCGGCGGCGGGGCAACCTGTATGGTCGGCACGTTGAGCTGCAGGTTGATGCCCAGCTGGGCCCAGGTCGCACTGGAGGCGCCCATCGCCCCGGCGGCGATCAGGCCGCTGATCAGCAATCGTTTCATGCGCATGCGTAGTCCCCTCGAGAGGTGGTTGATAGCGAATATTGTGTAGCGCGGGCTAGTCTGCCGCTCTGGATGTGAATCCCAGCTTAACCGTTCTTTACGTCCGGCGCCGCGAGTTTACTCCGCGGCCGCCGAGACGCTCAAGCGAGCCCGGCTTGAGTTTTCAGCGGCGCTGCAAACCGCGCGAATTACCCAGGTGTCATTCGCCCGATCGGGCGCCAATCGGGATTTCTGCCGCGCGATCAGCGAATCTGAAGTGCCGCGGCATACCGTCCGTCTGCCGGAACTTGCCGTACAGGGGGTCCCACGGCCGACGCTCACGCCAGCAGCGCCGCCTATCTGCTTTACAGATTCATGCCACTCCGTACTGCCTAGGATCGATGGCGTGAGGGTAGGCGTTCAATTCCGAAGCCGCCCCTTCTCTTCGACACCACACGGAGTATCACCATGATCAGTAAGCGTGTTTTTTCTGCGGTTTCGGCGAGCGCCGTGTTTGCCGCTTCGGCGGCAATTGGCCTCGCTTCCTTTTCGGCCCAGGCCACAACCAAGACCGCGACCTTTCAGGTCTCGTTGAGCGTCCTGTCCGACTGCGCCATCAGCGCTGCGCCGCTGGCGTTCGGCAACGCCAACAGCGCGCTGGCCACCACCGCCATTGACCAAAATACCAGCCTCAGCGTCACCTGCACCACCGGGACCACATATTCTGTGGCATTGGACAAGGGCACCACCACCGGCTCACTGGTGACCGGCCGCCTGCTGGCCGGCACCGGCACCAATGCTTCGACCGTGCAGTACCAGCTTTACAGTAACACCGGGCTCAGCACGGTCTGGGGCGATGGCACCGGCGGCACTACTCCAGTGACCGGCACCGGCACCGGCAGTGCCGTCTCGATCACGGTTTATGGCGTGGTGCCGGCCCAGCCGATCCCGGTGGTGGACACCTACACCTCCACCGAAACCGCGACGATCACGTTCTGATCGATCACCCGCCTGTTCATGGCGAACAGGCGTGCTGTGCGGCTCCCACAACGCAGATCGGTCCCGGCCTTCAATCGAAGGCCGGGCTCGCCGGAGAACAGGGGCTCAACACCTCAGGGCTCACTTGCGCAGTCCACCTGACGCAGACTGCGGCTGCCTGCATGTGACCGGATTCAATACCCATAAGGACGGCGGGCCAACAATGAACTCGAGCAGCGGAAAGATCCTTCGCATCGCAACTCTGGTCATGTGCTCCGCGCTGGGCCTGGCTTCCGTCAAAGCGCAGGCCGGCAGCGCCACGACCACGATGCAGGTGCAGATCACGCTGGTGGCCAGCTGCGCGGTCAGTGCCACCACTCTCAATTTCGGTTCCGGCGTGGGCCTGCTGACCACGGCTGTCACCGGCAGCACCACGCTCAGCGTGACCTGCTCCAACACCACGCCGTACAACGTCGAACTGGACGGCGGCACCGTCACCGGCTCCACCGTGGCCAGCCGCCTGATGGCGGGCACCGCCACCGGCAACACCGGCACCACACTCGGCTTCCAGCTCTATTCCAACGCCGGCCTGAGCACGGTGTGGGGCAATACGGTCGGCACCAATACCGTGACCGGCACCGGCACCGGCGCCGCCCAGACCCTGACCGTATACGGCCAGGTGCCAGCGCAGACCACGCCCAAACCGGATACCTACCAGACCACCATCAACGTTACAGTGGCGTACTAGACCGACCGGGCGGAGTCAATGACATGAATCCAATTGCCTGGGGCATTCCGGCGACCTGTGCCGTGTTCAGCGCTGCGCTGTTGTCGCTCGCGGCATCCGCGCAAAGCCTCCCACAAAACTCTGTACCGGCCGGAACAACCACGCGCACCGCCAGCTTCATGGTGTCGGTGATGGTCGACAACGATTGCATGATCTCCAACAGCAACACACTCCAGTTTGGCCATGTCGCACCGGTCCTGGGCGCAAGCACCGGCGCCGGGCTGGCGCTTACCGGGCAGACTACGCACTTCAGCGTAGTCTGTTCGAAAAACACCCGCTACACGCTGTACCTGAACCAGGGCAGCACGGCCAGTTCCACCGTGGACCGGCGTCTGATGAGCGGCAGCACGCCGGGCAACATGGACCAGCTGCAGTATCAGCTCTACCTCGATCCCGCCTGTTCCACCATCTGGGGGGATGGCGCTTCCGGCAGCGCCGGCGGCATCAGCGGTGTCGGCAGCGGCAGCCCCCAGTTGTATACGGTCTACGGGCGTATCCTGCCGCAGGATACGCCCAACGCCGATCTGTACAGCTCGATCATCACCGCTTCGCTGACTTTTTGAACCAGGAGCATGCACATGTCTGAATTACGCGGAGCAGTCCGGACGGCCGATCGGCTTGGACTGATACGAATGAGTCTGCCGGCCATGCTGGCCATGGCGGCAGCGGCCCTGGCGCAGCCGGCGCTGGCCGCTTCGCTGCAGGTGTCGCCGGTGGTCCTGGTGTTCCAGTCCGGACAGCCGGCCCTGGGCCTGACCCTGCGCAATACCGGCGATGCTCCGCTGACCGGACAGGTGCGCGTTTTCACCTGGAGCCAGGATGGCAAGGACGACGCGCTGGAGCCGGCGCAGGCGCTGGTCGCCAGCCCGCCGATGGTGGTGATCCCGCCGCAGGCCGAACAGCTGGTGCGGGTGGTGCGCGTCAATCGTCAGCCGGCCGAGCGCGAACTGACCTTCCGCCTGTTGATCGACGAACTGCCGCCGCCGCAGGCCGCCGCCGCGTCCGGTGACACCACCGGCGGCGTCAACTTCCGCCTGCGTTATTCGATCCCGGTGTTCGTGCCCATGCCCGGCGCGCCGGGAGAGCCGAAGCTGAGCTGGACCCTCAAGCAGCACGATGGCGCCTGGTTCCTGGGCGCCAGCAACTCGGGCGCCACCCACGCCCAGCTCAGCGCGGTGAAACTCAGCACCGCCAATGGACAAAGCTTCGAAGTGTCCGCCGGCCTGCTCGGCTATGCGCTCGCCGGCAGCGGCCGCGAGTGGCGCATGCCGGACCAGTTTCCGGCGGCGCTGGGCAGTGCCGACCTGCAGGTGCAGGCCACGGTCAATTCCACGGTGCTGCCCGCGGCCGCGGTTGCGGTCAGCGGCGGGCAGTAGGCGCAGGCCGTGCCCACTCTCCCGCAAGCGGGAGAGTGGAATGTTCTGCGAAATTTGATGGCTCGGTATTTATGGGTCGTGATACTTGCCGCGGCCGTTCTGCAGCCTGCGTTTGGCGATGAGCCGCCGTCCGCAACGCTCGACCTGGGCAAGCCGCCTTTACCGACAGGGTCCACGCAGCGCGCCACCTCCCTGGACTCGCTCGACGCCACGCCGCTTTACCTCGACGTCACTATCAACGGCCAGCCCACGCAGATGGTGGTCGCGTTCTACCAGAAGGACGGGCGCCTCTACACCGACCTGGAAGACCTCAGTCAGCTCGGGCTGGAAACCCGCAATCTGCGCAATCTGGCGGGACTGAAGAGCATCCGCGTCGACCGGGCGCAGTCCGGCGCTACCCGGCTGATCGCCCTGGACCAGGTTCCCGGCCTGCAATACCGCTACGATGCCAGCCGGCAGGCCATCGCCCTGACTGCCGGCGAGCAACTGGTGGCGCCGACTCACATCGGCGGACGCGGCAGCAGCGCGGTGCCCGCCGCGGCGGACACCGGGCTGGTGCTCAACTACGACGCCTTCCTGCAAGGCAGTCCGGACCGCGGCGTCGCCACCACCCTGAGCCTGTCCAACGAGGAGCGGCTGTTCAGCCGCTGGGGCATCTTCGACAATACCGGCGTGGCCCGCGCCGGCGGCGGCCTGGATCCCTATACCCGGCTGGACAGCATCTGGCATGTCGACGATCCGCAGAAGCTGACCACCGCGCAGGCCGGCGACGCGATCTCGTCCTCGCTCAGCTGGACCCGGCCGGTGCGCCTCGGCGGCTTCCAGTTCCGCCGCAATTTCGCGCTGCGCCCGGACCTGATCACCTTTCCGATGCCGACCCTGTCGGGCAGCGCGGCGGTACCCTCCGCGGTGGATCTGTATATCAACAATATCCGCCAGTTCAGCAGCGAAGTGCCGAGCGGCCCCTTCGTCATCGACAATCCGGTGGCCCTGACCGGCGGCGGCGAGGCACGCCTGGTGGTGCGCGACGAACTCGGCCGCGAAGTCAGCACTACCATGCCGATCTATGTCGACAACCGCATGGTGGCCAGCGGCCTGAGCAACTACTCGCTGGAAGGCGGCTTCCTGCGCCGCAACTACGGCGTCAACTCCTTCGACTACGGCCAGACCCCCAGCCTCAGCGGCTCCTGGCGCCGCGGCCTGTCCGATTTCCTCACCGTGGAGAGCCACGGCGAGGGCAGCGCGGGGCTCTACAATGCCGGGGCCGGCGGGCTGCTGCGGCTGGGACAGGGGGGTGTGATCAATGCCGCCGTCGCCGGCAGCACCGGCGAAAGCAGCGGCTACCAGGCCAGCCTGGGCTATCAGTGGATCATGCCGTACTTCAGCTTCGTGGCGCAGACCACGCGCAACTTCAGCCGGTACCGGGATTTGGCCACGATCGGCGGCACGCCGCCGCCGCGCATCTTCGACCAGCTGAACCTGTCCCTGCCGATTCTGCGCACGCAGAGCATCGGCCTGAGCTATATCCATAGCCTGAGCAGCCCCGTGCCGGCGCCGGCGGCAAACTCCGTGCCAGGCATTACGGACAACGACATCTCGCGCATCGGCTCCCTCTACTACACCGCGCAGCTATGGCGCTGGTGCAGCGTCTTCGGCAACGCCTACATGGACTTCGACTCGAGCCACGCGCACGGCTTCTCGCTCGGCGTATCGATCGACCTGGGGCACCGCGTCACTGGCTTCGTCAGCGCCGGCCGCAGCCAGGACCTGAACGACTTCGGCGCCAGCGTGGTGAAGACCGCCGACTACGACGGCGGCCTGGAATGGGGCCTGCAGGACAACGAAAGCGGCTCCGACTACAGCCGGCTGGCGCGCGCCGGCTACCTGGGGCGCTACGGCGAGCTCAGCGTCGCCGCCCAGGACAACGCCGGCCAGACCTTGCTGTCGCTGGAAGGCAACGGCGGTCTGGTGTTCATGGACGGCGTGTTCGAGCCCTCGCGCCGTATCTACGACAGCTTCGCCCTGGTCTCCACCGACGGCATCGCCGGCATCCCGGTGCTCAACGAAAACCGGGTCATGGGCAATACCGACGGCAGCGGCCATCTGCTCATCCCCGATCTCAACTCCTATCAGCATAACCATCTGGAGATCGACAGCCTGGTGCTGCCGGCCGACGCCAACATCCCGATCAACCGCATCGACGCGGTGCCCCGCAGTCAGGCCGGCGTGCTCGCCCACTTCGCGGTGCAGCGCTATACGGCGGCCACCGTGATCCTGGTGGATGCAATGGGCCGACCTCTGCCGAGCGGTACCCTGCTGCGTCACGTCGAATCGGGCCAGGACTTCGTGGTGGGCTACGACGGCCAGGCCTTCATCGAAAACCTGCAGGCGCGCAACCATCTGGCGGCGCAGAATACCGATCCGCGCCAGAGCGTGGACTGCGCCGCGGTATTCGACTATCAGCCGCTGCGCGACGCCAACAGCCTGCCCACCATCGGCCCGGTGACATGCAAAGCCAGCGGACACTCCAACGGAGAGCGCAAGCCATGAGCCGTTCGATCCATCCATCCGGTCCGCTGCGGGCGGCGCTGCTGCTGTGCCTGGCGCTGATGCTGTTGCAGCATCCGGGCAGGGCGCAGGCCCAAAGCTGCTCCGCCAGCGCGCCCACGGTGCCTTTCGGCAGCGTCGACGTGGTATCGGGAAACAATTATTCCGCCAGCGCCAACATCAGCATCAATTGCACCATGGGTCTGCTGTCGGTGGGCACCATCAACTATTCGATCTGCGTGGGCGTGCCCGGAGCCAGCGGCAGCACGCCGCGCAGCATGAACAGCGCCGTCAGTTACAACCTCTATGCGGACAGCGCCCACAGCACCGTCTGGGGCGCCTACGGCGGCACGCCGGGTCTTCCCAACCCGCCAAATGCGGTGAGCCTGACCACGGCCAGCCTGCTGCTCGGCGGATCGGCCAGCACCACCATACCGATCTACGGCTATCTGCAATCCAGCCAGAACACCAGTGTCGCCGCCGGCAGCTATTCGCAGACCCTCACCGCCACCCTCAACTACAACTACACCTATTCCTTGTTGGGCACACCCGCCACGCCGACCCCCTGCACTTCCAACGGCGGCACCACCAGCGGCGGCACCTTTCCGTTGACCGCCAGCGCCACCGTCATCAACGACTGCATCGTCACCGCCACCTCGATCAATTTCGGCGGCAGCGTCGGCGTGCTCACCGCCGCCCTCGGCGCCACCGGCACCGTTAGCGCGAAGTGCACCAGCGGCGACAGCTACACCATCGCCCTCAACAAGGGCACCACCAGCGGCGCCAGCCTCGGCAACCGGCTGATGGCCGGCAGCGGCAGCGCCGTGGTGCAATACCAGCTCTATACCAATTCGGGCTATAGCGCGGTGTGGGGCGACGGCACCTCCGGCACCAGCACCGGCGGCGGCACCGGTGCCGGAAGTACCCAGAACTACACCGTCTTCGGCCTGGTGCCGGCGCAGACCACACCCGCGCCCAATACCTACAGCGATACGGTTACGGTAACGGTGACGTATTGAGCCGGCGGCGCCGATTCACACCCGCTCTACACAGAGCCGCATGGCTTCGGAAATCTTCAGCCCTCGGCAGCCGCACCCTTGATCGACACAATCCGCAAGGCCAGTTCCAGCGCCTGCTCGTAGTTCAGGCGCGGGTCCACGGCGCTGCGATAAGCGCGTTCCAGGTCCAGTTCATTCAGATCGCGGGCGCCGCCCAGGCATTCGGTAACGTCTTCGCCGGTCAGTTCCAGGTGCACACCGCCGAGGCGCGAGCCGCAGCCGGCATGGATGGCGAAAGCCTGCTCGATCTCGCTCAGGATATCGGAGAAAGCGCGGGTCTTGAGGCCATTGCCGGCGGTCTGGGTGTTGCCGTGCATCGGATCGCACAGCCACAGCACCGGGTGGCCCTTGGCCCGCACGGCGTCGATCAATCCCGGCAGATGCCCGGCGATCTTGCCGGCGCCCATGCGGTGAATCAGGCTCAAACGGCCGGGTTCGCGTTCCGGATCGAGCATCTCGCACAGCTGCAGCACCCACTCCGCGCTCATCGCGGGGCCGATCTTGATGCCGATGGGATTGCGGATGCCGCGGCAATACTCCACGTGGGCGCCGTCCACGGCTGCGGTGCGCATGCCGATCCAGGGGAAATGGGTGGACAGGTTGTACCAGCCGGGCTGCCGCGGCACGCGCCGGGTCTGCGCGGCTTCGGCACAGAGGAGAAGGGCTTCGTGCGAGGTATAGAACTCCACCCGGTTGAAGTCGCTGACGGTCTGCCCGGCCAGGGTTTCGAAGAAGCGCAGCGATGCGCCGATGGCCTCGACCCGCTCGCGGTATTCGTTGGCGTGCGGCACGTGCTGTACCCAGTCCAGATTCCAGTATTCCGGGTGGTGCAGATCGGCAAAGCCGCCGTCGATCAGGCCGCGGGTGAAATTCATGGTCATGGCCGAGCGCTTGTGACCTTCCAGCAGGCGCAGCGGATCGGGCGCCCGCGCGGCGGCAGTGAATTCCGGCAGGTTGACCAGGTCGCCGCGGTAACACGGCAGGGTCACGCCGCCGCGCGTTTCCGTGTCGGCGGAACGCGGCTTTGCGTACTGGCCGGCGAAGCGGCCGATGCGCACCACCCGCTTGCGCAGGCCGTGCACCAGCACCAGGCTCATCTGCAGCAGGACCTTGAGGCGGTTGGCGATCAGCGTGGATTCGCAGTCGGCGAAGCTCTCGGCGCAGTCGCCGCCCTGCAGCACGAAACGCCGGCCGGCCTGCGCTTCGGCCAGCTCCGCGCGCAGCTTGTTCACTTCCCAGGAAGTGACCAGCGGCGGCAGGTGTGACAGCTCGGCCAGGACCTGTTCCAGGGCGGCCGCGTCCGGATAGGCGGGCTGCTGCACCGCCGGGCGGGACTGCCAGGAGCCGGGGGCCCAGCCGGGCAGCAGCTCATTGCGGTTCTGCGGGGTCACGTAGGCACATTTTGAGGCGAGAATGGGGGAAGATTATAGGCTCTCCCCTGAATGGCGGGCCGAACGGCCCTTAAATTGCAAGTCAAAAGTTGCCGTCAACATGGATTGGGAAATGCCACTTAACTGGGATTTCCCTGCTAAGCCGAGTACGCCATGAACAGTCGCGCCTCAGCAATACCCGATTCTCCACAGCAAAGACCGCGTGTGGTGCCGGAACTGATTCAGCGGACTTTGCGGGTTTCCCCGGAGGCGCAGCCCGAGGCCCAGGCGCGCCGCTTGCTGCAACAGGACCAGCCGATCGAGGCGGTCGCCATGGCCCTGATGCATGGCCTGGACGATCTGGCCGCCGAACTGCTGGCGCTCGGCTCCGGGACGCTGGCCCGCATTACCGGCGATTTCGATGCCTTCTTCGCCGTGGTGCAGCGGCTCGGGCCGGAGCGCATCCAGCGCTGGCCGGCCCTGGAGGCGGCTGCGATCTGGGCGCTTTCCCTGACCAACCAGCTGCGTCTGGCGGCGGTCCGGCTCGACGAACTGGAGGCGCGCATCCCGCAACTCATCGCGGAGGGACGAACTTTCATCACCGAGAATCCGCGCGCGCCGTTCGACCGGACCGATCCCGCCACCGGCATGCAATGCTGGGCCGGCATGATGCGCACCCTGATCGCCTCGCTTGCCGGGGAGTCGCGAGCGGCCCTGCATCTGGCCCAAAGCTGGCTGCGGGATTTTCCGCGCGCAACCGAATATGACCGCGCCACGGTGCAATGCGCCACCGGCCTGGCCTATTTCATGAACGAGCGCTACCCGGAAGCCGAACGCAACGGACTCGCCGCCCTGGCGGTATTCCGGACCGAGCGCATCGAATATGGGATGGCCCAGGCGGCCACCTGCGCGGGCAGTGCGCAGATCCTGCAAGGCCGTGTGCAGCAGGCCGGCGCCTTGCTGGAGGACTCCGGCGGGCGTATCTCCAGCGGACTGCATCACCCGACTTATGCCGACGTGCCGCTGTCGACACTGCGCGCGTTCGCCCAGTTCGAGTGTGGCGAGTTTGCGGCGGCACTGGCGCAGGCGCAGCAGAATCTGCAGCGCAGCGCGCGTCTGCCCTTCCCGCTGTTGCTTTATTCGAGCCTGTGCGTGGTCGCCCGCAGCCTGCTGGCGCTGAATCGGCCGGACGAGGCGCTGGCGCTGTTCGATCGCGTGGACTTCCAGGGTGCCGCCGATGCCAAGGACTGGTGGGATGGAAAATTCGCCATCGAGCGGGCGCGCACCGCGGCCGTGGCCGGAGAAACCGCCAGGCGCGCCTATATGGGGCCGGCCGCCGTGCGGGATCTGCTCGAGCTGCTGGCCGCCGGCCGCCGCGGTCCGGACCCGGCCTTGCTGCGTCCGCTGCGCGCGCGCCTGCAACAGGCCGCGGAGCGGCGCGATTCCGACGCCCTGGCGCTGGCCTTGTTCCTCAAGGCGCGCATCGAGCACGCCATCGGTCAGCCGCTGCAAGCCCGGCGCAGCGTGCAACAGCTGCTCACCGCCGAACTGACGCGGGAGCGGGTCGGCAGCCTGGCCTCTCTGTCCGGCGGCCTGCAGCCGATGTTCGGCGAGGTGCTGCGTTCGCTGCTGCGCAATCCTCGCAGCGCCACCCAGGCTTTGCGCAAACTCGCCGCGGCTCTGGGCCAAGCGCCGGCCGCCGAGCCCTGCGAAGAACCCCAAGCGGTCTTGTCCAAGCGCGAGCGCCAAGTGGCGGCCGCGCTGCTGGACAGTCTTTCCAACCGCGAAATTGCCGCGCGCCTGCACGTCACCGAACAGACGGTGAAATGGCATCTGTGGAACCTCTTCGGCAAACTCGGCGTACGCAATCGCACCGGCGCCGTGCGTGCCTTGATGAAGCAGGGCTTTGCGTCTTAAGGCTCTAAGGTGTAAAAAAACCCAAACTTTCGTCCGGTGCCGCAGGCCGCCGTCCCGCCTAGCATCTTTGGTGAACCCGACCGGAATTCCGCAATGAGCGCCGAAACAGATGGAAGCACCAGCAGCATTCCGGTGCGCCAGCTGCTCGTCGATTTTGGCGGCGGCTTCCCGCGCTGGTGGCATAGCGGGGAACCCTACCTGAGCCACTACTGGAACGGCTACTCGATGCTCTTTCCACGAGGTGAGCGCCACACCGTTGACATCGCACGCGACTGCCTCGCCGATCTGGAGAAATCGGACCGCCCGGGGCTGCTGGCGGATACGCGGGCCTTCATCGGCCAGGAAGCCGCGCATCGGCGCGTACATATCGAATACAACCGGGTGCTCGACGCCCAGGGATACCGAAACCAGGTGGAGCCGGTATGGGAATGGCAGCTGGGCCTGATGCGGCGCTGCTCATTGCGCACACAGCTGGCGACAGGTGCTGCGTTCGAACATTGGACCGCAACGCTGGCGGACTTCCATCTGGGAACGCCCACCACGACCGGCGGCATGGTTGAGCCGCCGCGGCGGGTGTGGGATTGGCATGCCGTTGAGGAGACCGAGCACAAAAGCGTGCTGTTCGATCTGTACCTGCGCAGCGGCGGCAGATACTGGCATCGCATCCTCATGTTCCTCTTCATGAGCCTGGTGCTGGTCTTCGACCTGTCCTACCAGCAGGCGGCGATGCTTCACCACGACCGTGCGCTGCACCGGCCGCACACCTGGTGGGTCGCGCTGCGCGCCTGGTTCGGACGACAAGGCATGGCCTGGCATCATCTGCCGCGCCTGGCGGCGTACCTGAGTCCGGGCTTTCACCCGAATCAGCACGACAGCAGTGCCCTGATCGCGGACTGGAAGTCGCGCTCAGCCGGGCAATACCGCATCGTGCACGCGGCTTCCGGCCCCTCGACCGCCTTGGAAGCCGAATGAGCGCATCCCTGCTGCAAGCCCGCGAACTCGTCGTGAACGGCGTGCGCTCGCCCTTGCTGGAAGGCGCCCCGGCCGGCGCCGACGCGGCGGAAGCGGTGGTCTGCGTGCACGGCAATCCGGGCTCGTCGCGCGACTGGGCGGGGTTGGCGGAAGGCATCGCGGGCTTCGCGCGGGTGGTGGCCCTGGACATGCCCGGCTTCGGCCGGGCCGACAAGCCCGAACAGTTTCCTTATACGGTCGAGGGCTACAGCGAGCACCTGGCTGCCGCGCTGGAAACGCTGGGCATCCGGCGGGCGCATCTGGTGCTGCACGATTTCGGCGGCCCCTGGGGTCTGGCCTGGGCCGCAGCACATCCGCAGGCACTCGCGAGCGTTACGCTGATCGACACCGGCTGTCTGACGGACTACCGCTGGCACTACCTGGCGCGCATCTGGCGCGCACCCCTGCTCGGAGAGGCGTTCCAGGCGCTGGCTACGCGTTCGGCGTTCCATCTGTTGCTCAAACACGGCAATCCACGCGGCCTGCCGCGCGAGTTCGTCGACCGCATGTATGACGATTACGATGCCGGCACGCGGCGCGCGGTGCTGCGGCTGTACCGCGCCACCGGAGCGGTCGCCGAGCTGTCCCGGCAGATTGCAGAGGTGCTGACGCCGCTGCAGCGGCCGGCGCTGGTGATCTGGGGACGGCACGATCCCTACCTCGCCGTGCAATATGCCGAGCGCCAGCGCGAAGTGTTCGCCGGCGCCCAGGTGCACGTGCTCGAAGACAGCGGGCACTGGCCTTTCGCCGACAATCCCGAGGCGGTGCAGGCGCTGGTGCTGCCGTTTCTGCGCGGTTTGTTCCAGGGCACAAGCTAGGGCGGCTTTGGCCTGGCTACCGGGCAAAACCCAAACTTTTGTTTGGCGACGCAACGGCCGCTCCGCCCTTAAGGTTGTTGCGCGAGCAGACACCAAAGCCTGCCGACGGCGGGGGCGCCGGAGAACTGGGAATGTGGCAGCTTTCGCATCACTGTTCGCGCTTGAATAGGCATGCGGGTCGGGTTTCATTTCCGGGGAGCGCTCTGG
This sequence comes from Verrucomicrobiota bacterium, assembly GCA_903970595.1. Lineage (GTDB taxonomy): Bacteria > Pseudomonadota > Gammaproteobacteria > Nevskiales > Nevskiaceae > Nevskia. Next base: position 4,922 of record CAJCJI010000221.1, on the reverse strand, counting down.
CTCCGGCCGCCGTCTAGATTCCGCCGGAGCGCAGCGCCATGGGGGCTCATGCAAATCGGCGCAAAACGGCGGCGTGGATGGCGATCGCCGTGTGTGGCCTGGGAGGTTCGGCGAAATCGGCCGACTTCAGCGTTGGCGACGTCGGCCTCGAGTTCAAGACCGGCCTGTCCTACGGCATGGCCGTACGCGCGGAGCAGCCGGATGCACGGCTGATCGGCAAGCTCGACCTCAATCCCGGCGTGTGCGGCGCCAGCGACTGCATCTCCTTCACCGGCGACGCCTCGCAAAACCAGAAGCTGGTGGAGGCGCCGGGCGCCTACCTGGGCGTCGACAAGGATCATGGCGATCTCAGCTATTCGCGCTGGAACGTGGTCTCGGCGATCTCCCGATTCAGCGAGGATCTGACAGTGTCGTGGAACGAGCTCAGCTTGAAGCTGGGCGGATTCTACTTCTTCGACCCGGCAAACTATTACAAGGACGAACATAGCCCGGATACGACGTTCGAGCCGTCCAGCACCCCGCGATCCGCGGACATCCGACGGGAGCTGGGGCGAAACCTGGTGCTGCGGGACGCCTTGCTCACCGACAAGTTCAGCCTGTTCGGCCATGAGTTCTCCGCCACCGCCGGCTATCAGCACATCCGCTGGGGCGAATCGACCTATCTGGCGCTGAACAGCCTCAGCCAGATCAATCCGCCAAGCCAGGTCTTGCTGCACCAGCCAGGCACGCCGATCAGCGATGTGTTTCGACCCACCCCGGCAGTGCTGCTCAACACCCACCTCACCGAGGCGCTGTCCCTCAACCTGGTGTACGAGCTGGGCTGGGTGCCGGTGGATGCGGACCCGAACGGCAGCTTTTACTCCGCCTGGAACTTCTTCAACTCGTCCTATTTCATGCTGGGTCCGGGACAGTTTCACGACGACCCCGCCGGCAAGGCGCGCCTGCCCCCGCCGGCCAACGAAATTTCCGATTCGTCGGCGACCGCGCAGATGCTCGCCCAGAACGCCGCCTACCCGCATGCGCAAGGCCAGTTCGGCGCCAAGCTGAGCTGGTACGCCGACACGCTCAACGGCGGCACCGAATTCGGCTTTTACGTCCTCAACTACCACAGCCAGTTGCCTTATCTGAGCGTCGACGCGGCGAACGAATCCTGCATGCGCAACGCCACCAGCTTCGTCGACGCCTTTTTCCTGTGCAATGGTTTCATCGGACTCAACCCGGCGACGGGGAAAGAGCCCCTGCCGCTGGACACACTCAAGGTCTTTACCGAATACCCGCGGGACATCCAGATGCTGGGCCTGAGCTTCAACACCAGCATCGGCAAATGGTCGCTGGCCGGCGAATATTCGCTGCGTCCAGACCTGCCCTTGCAGGTGTCCGGCGTCGACCTGATCTTCGCCGGACTGCAGCCTTCCCTGCCGCGGCAGGACATCACGCTTGGACTCAACCCCACGACCCTGGCGCAAACCATCGCTTCGCTGGGCAGCATCGCCGGCCAGCTGACCACGGGCAACCCTGCCCAATTGCTGCAGGACGGGACCACCTTCCTCACCAACCTTCCCACGGTCCTGGGCACGGCCGCCCAGGGCGTGACTATTCCGGCCTCGCATACCTTCTGGCCCGACTACCTGGAAGGCTACCGCGGCTTCGCCGTGCAGCCCAACCAGATCATTCACGGCTATCAGCGCTTCGTGGTCGACCAGCTGGACCTGACCGCCATCCGTGCCATCGGCAGCGGTGAAAATCCGCTGGGAGCGGATCAGATCCTGGTGATCGGCGAGCTGGGCTTTACCCACGTCTGGAATCTGCCGCCGAGAAGCCGCCTGCAGCTCGAGGGGGGCGATGCCAACGACACGCACGCCAGCCCTGGCGCCGACGGCAGCGGTAGCGGCGGCACACCCGACACGGAACGGGACAACCCCACGCAGCAGACGCATGGCTTCGCCTCCGGCTTCTCCTGGGGCTACCGCGTGCAGACGCAGTTCGAGTACGACAACCTGCTGTGGAACCTCAACCTCAAACCCTCGCTGACCTGGGGCCAGGACGTCTCCGGCATCGCGCCGGTGCCGATCCAGAATTTCGTCGCCGGCACCAAGATCTACGTGCTTGGCCTGGCCATCGAAAGCGGCAACCACTGGCAGGGGCAGTTGTTTTATCAGGGCTCAACCGGTGGCGGCACGGTCAATACGCAGCGCGACCGCGACGTGATCGGCCTGGGCATTGCCTACACCTTTTGAATGAAGAGTGCATTTCCCACACGGAGCGTAGTGACGATGTCCGCAAGCAAATGGATGATCTTGGCGGCAATCGTGTCCGGCTCGGCCGTGGTCAATGCGGCCGAGGCCAAGGTGAGCGCCGCCGAAGCGGCCCGGCTCGGCGCGGACCTCACCCCGGTCGGCGCGCTGGCCGCCGGCAATGCCGAGGGCACCATTCCCGCATGGAGCGGCGGCCGCAACTTCGACGACGTGGTGAAGCGCCAGACGCCGCAGAGCCTGGAAGCCCTGCGCCGGCAGGTCGAGGACCTGCGGGCCAAGGACCCGCAGGACTTCGACTCGCTGATGCAGGATCTGGATCATCTCAGTGCCGATAATTACCCAACGGTGGCGAGGCAGATCGAGGCGATCGACGCCAGGCTGCCGGCGCCCGCGCAAGACCTGTCGGGACGTCTGCGCCGGGAGATGGGCGGGTCGGCCCAGCAGGAGCAGCCGCTGTTCATCATCACCCGCGATAACCTGGCGCAGCACCAGGAGCATCTGACCGCGGGCCAGAAAGCCCTGTTCGCCAGGTACGCGGACTACCGCATGGTGGTTTACCCGACCTTGCGCAGCGCGTTTTATCCGGATGCAATCAACCAGGCCACCATCCGCAACGCCGGCACGGCGGAACTGAAGGGCACCGACGAACTCAATGGCGCGGTGCTGGGCTTCCCCTTCCCCATCCCCAAGTCCGGCGCCGAGGTGATCTGGAACCACAAGATGGCCTTCCGCGGTACTGCGGTACGGCGTTACAACAACCAGGCCATCGTCAAGCCGGACGGCAGCTACCGCATTTCCAAGTTGATCGAGGACATCAAGTTCAAATACGCCAACCTGCAGGAGAACAACGCCGGCACGCGCATCCTGTTTTACTATCTGTCCAACGTGCTGTCGCCGCCGCGCGTTGCCGGCCAGCTGCTGCTGGTGCACGAAAGCTCGGGCGCCGGCGGCAGCGGCCGCGACGCCTGGCTGTACAACCCAGGCCTGGGCCGGGTCAACCGCGCGCCTGACGTGGGCTACGACAATCCCTCCATCGGCACCGACGGCGAGCAGTTCAACGACCAGATCGACGTCTTCAACGGCGCGCTGGACCGCTACGACTGGAAGCTGCTCGGCAAGAAAGAGATTTATATTCCTTATAACTCCTATTTCCTCATCTCGCCGCTGGTCAAGTACAAGGACATCATCCGCCCCGGCCACGTCAACCAGAACCTGCTGCGTTACGAGCTGCACCGGGTGTGGGTGGTCGATGCCACGCTCAAGCCGGGCGCCCGGCATCAGTTCAAGCGTCGTACGTTTTACGTGGACGAGGACGGCTGGGCCATCGCCGCGGTCGACTGCTACGACAACCGCGACCAGCTGTGGAAAGTGCAGGAATCGGAGCTGATTACCGCGCCGTTCGTGCCGGTACTGACCGGCCTGGCCGAAATCATCTACGACCTGCAGAGCGGCCGCTACTTCGTCACCGCCCTGCAGAACGAAGACAAGTACATCGACTTCAAGATCGAGTTCAAGGACGACTACTTCGCGCCGGGCGATCTCAACGGCAAGGGGCAGACGCGCTGAGCGGCATCCTTCCCGGGGCGGCATCCCGATCCGGCTCTTTTGCGGCGATAATGGGGAACAGATAACGGCTCCAAAACCCTTCCGATGAATCCAACTCCGGCGCCGCAGGATTTCGCGGCGCACACGCCGCTGATGCAGCAATACCTGGCGATCAAGGCGCAGCACCCGGATACCCTGGTGCTGTTCCGCATGGGCGATTTCTACGAGCTGTTTTACGAGGACGCGCGCAAGGCGGCGCGGCTGCTCAACATCACCCTGACCAAGCGCGGCGAGTCGGCGGGGGCGCCGGTGGTGATGGCCGGGGTGCCACACCATGCTGTGGAGCAATACCTGGCGCGGCTGATCAAGCTGGGCGAATCGGCGGTGATCGCCGAGCAGGTGGGCGAAGTCGGCCTGGACAAGGGGCCGGTGCGGCGCGAAGTGGTGCGCATCGTCACCCCCGGCACCGCCACCGAGGAGGCCCTGCTCGATCCGCGCATGCAGAACCTGCTGGCGGCGGCCTGCCGCTCCGGCGATGCCAAAAATCCGATGTTCGGCCTGGCCTGGATGGAGCTGTCGTCCGGCCGCTTCGCCGTGCTGGAGACGCCGCGCCTGGCCGACTGGCAGGCGGAGCTGCACCGCCTGCGGCCGAGCGAGTTGCTGACGCCGGAGGACGCGGGGCTGGAACTGGGCGGGCTGAAGGGCCGCGCCCGCCCGGTCTGGCATTTCGATCCGTCCTCGGCGCGCCGCCTGCTCACCGAGCAGTTCGGCACGCACGATCTGCGCGGTTTCGGCGCCGAGGACCTGGATGCGGCCCTGGGCGCGGCGGGCGCGCTGCTGCAATACGTGCAGGAAACGCAAAAGGCGCGCCTGAGCCACCTCGGCGGCCTGCGCGTGGAAGCGGTGGAAGACGCCCTGATCCTGGACCCGGCGACGCGCCGCAACCTCGAGATCGAACATTCCCTCTCGGACGCGCACGACATCACCCTGGCCGGCGTGCTGGACCGCTGCGTCTGCGCCATGGGCAGCCGCCAGCTGCGGCGCTGGCTGCTGCGGCCGCTGCGCGACCGCGCCGGCGTCGGGGCACGGCATGACGCCGTGGCGGCCCTGGTGAACGGCGGC